>JBPYFQ010000189.1:0-43580 GCA_051985625.1 Solirubrobacteraceae bacterium | reverse complement strand
TCAGGACCCGGAGGTCGGCCGGCTGCATGCGCTCGAGAGCTATCACATCCTCGACACACCGCCCGACCCGGCGTTCGACGACCTGACCGCGCTGGCGTCGTACATCTGCGCCACGCCGATCTCACTGGTCACGCTCGTGGGAGGCGACCGACAGTGGTTCAAGTCGAAGGTCGGGCTGGACATGGACGAGACCCCGCGCGAGGTGTCGTTCTGCACGCACGCCCTGGACCAGAGCGACGTGTTCGTCGTCAACGACGCCCGGCTGGACGAACGGTTCGCCGACAATCCGTTCGTCACCTCGGACCCGAGCATCCGGTTCTATGCGGGGGCGCCGCTGGTGACCGCGCGGGGACACGCCCTCGGGACGCTGTGCGTGATCGATCGCCAGCCGCGTGAGCTGAGCGATCAGCAGCGTGAGGCGCTGCGGGCCCTGTCCCGAGCGACGATGGCACAGCTCGAGCTGCACCGGCACAACGAGCACCTGCGCGAGCTGGATCGGCTCAAGGACGACTTCGTGGCGGTGGTGTCCCATGAGCTTCGGACGCCGGTGTCGGCGATCCACGGCTACGTCGAGCTGCTGCTCGACGACGAGGCGGGGGCGCTCGGCGACGCCCAGCAGCAATTCGTGCGGATCATCGGCCGCAACAGCGACCGCCTGCTCGGCCTGGTCGAGGAGATGCTGCTGCTCGCCGAGGCCGAGGCGGGCGGGCTCTCGCTGGAGCGCCGGCGGGTTGACCTTGGGGCGATCGTCTCCGAGGCGGTGGAATCGTTCCGGCCGGCGGCCACCGCCGAGCAGGTCTCCCTGCGGTCGGCGGGCGCACGTGGCGTGCTCGTCGACGGCGACCCACGCCGGCTGGCGCAGATCGTCGACAACCTGGTCTCGAACGCGCTCAAGTACACCCCGGGCGGCGGCGACGTCGCCGCCCATACCGAGCGGCGCGACGGCGAGGTGATCCTGGAGGTGACCGACACCGGGATCGGCATTCCCTCCGACGACCTGCCCCGCCTGTTCAGCCGGTTCTTCCGGACCAGCGCGGCCCAGGACGCGGCCATCCCGGGCACCGGACTTGGCCTGGCCATCACCCAGGCACTGGTCAGCTCACACGGCGGGGTCATCGAAGTCGACAGCGAGCCCGGCGCCGGCAGCACGTTCCGGGTGAGGCTGCCCGCCGCCGACTGACGGTCAGATGGGAAGCGCGCCGCCGCGCTTGACCATCTTCATCGTGAACTGCGAGTTGACCCGGGCCAGGCCGGGCAGCTCGGCCAGCTTGTTCATGTAGAAGGCCTCGTAGGCCGCTTGGTCGGCGACCGCAACCCGGACGACGTAGTCGGGCAGGCCGAACATCCGGCGGCACTCGACGACCTCCTCGAAGGCAGCGATCCCGGCTTCGAACGCCTCGACCGTGGCGCGGTCCTTGAGCGTCAGCTCGATATGCACCGTGACCTCGAAGCCGCGGCCCACCCCGATGGGATCGATGTCGGCGTGGTAGCCGCGGATCACGCCGGCCCGCTCCAACGCCCGCACGCGACGCAGGCACGGCGACGGCGACAGCCGCACCCGTTCGGCCAGCTCGACGTTGGTCAACCTGCCGTCGGCCTGAAGCTGACGCAAGATTGCTCGGTCTAGCCCGTCCATTGGCAGATCATGCCAGGACAACCGGATATATGCGTGAGAAAGGCAAGGAAATGCCTCGCGGCCATCCCTACCATTGCGACATGGCAGCCACCGTCGTCAGCGCCCCGAGCCGGACGCTGGTCCGCGCGGCCGGGATCGGGGTCGCCGTGGGGGCCTACGGCGTCTCGTTCGGCGTGCTGGCGGTCGCCGCCGGCCTCAGCCCGGCCCAGGCGTGTGTGATGTCGATGCTCACGTTCACCGGGGCCTCCCAATTTGCCTTCGTCGGAGTGGTCGCCGCCGGCGGCGGTGCCCTGGCCGCCATCGGCCCGGCGGTCACGCTGGCCGTCCGCAACGCCGCCTACGGCCTGTCGCTGGCTCCGATCCTCCCGCCCCGCCTCCGCGACCGCGCGCTCGCCGCCCACCTGGTGATCGACGAGACGACTGCGATGGCCCGGGCCCAGGACAACCCCCGCGCGGCGCGCCA
The DNA here is from genome assembly GCA_051985625.1 of Solirubrobacteraceae bacterium. Classification (GTDB taxonomy): domain Bacteria; phylum Actinomycetota; class Thermoleophilia; order Solirubrobacterales; family Solirubrobacteraceae; genus Palsa-465. The sequence continues at coordinate 41,481 of JBPYFQ010000189.1, read as the reverse complement.
GGCGTTCCTCGCCACCGGCGTGAGCGTCTGGCTGGGTTGGAACGCCGGCACGCTCGCCGGTGCGCTCCTCGGCGGCGGGCTCGGGGACCCGCGCACCCTGGGCCTCGATGCCATGTTCCCGGCGGCGTTCGTGGCGCTCCTGGCCCCGCAACTGCGCCGGCCGGGCGCGCCGGTCGCCGCACTGGCCGGCGCCATGATCGCCATCGCCCTGATCCCCGTCGCGCCGGCCGGCGTCCCGGTGATCGCCGCGCTGGCCGGCGTCGTCCCCGGCGTGCTCGTCGCCCGAGGCGCCCGGGGATGAGCTGGACCGCCATCCTGGGGCTGTGCGCCATCTCCTACGCGCTCAAGGCGGCCGGCCCGGTGCTGGCCGGCGGCCGGCAACTTGGCCCCCGGCTCCGCGGCGCGCTTGACCTGGTCCCCGTTCCCCTCCTGGCCGCTCTCGTGCTCACCCAGACGCTCGGCACCGGCCACCGCCTGGTGATCGACGCCCGCGCGCCCGCGCTGGCCGTCGCCGTTGTGCTGGTCTGGCGGCGCGCGCCCTTCCTCGTCGTCGTCCTGGCCGCCGCCGCGACGGCGGCCCTGCTGCGCGCGCTCGGCTGATCACGCGGCCGCCAGGCGCCCGCGGATTTAGCGCCCCGCTGTCACACCCGGCGGGACTGACGGGTCAGGCCGGTACACGCACGCCATCCCAACCGAGGTGACAGGAGGTGCCCACATGGCACGTATCAAGGGAGTGGAGCCGGCCGAGGCCGGCCCCAAGGTCAAGCTCGTCTACTGGTTCATGCGCAAGGGCATGACCAGAATGACCGGCCGCGCACCGGCCGCCGGCCGCTCCGGCATCGAACCGGTCGAGGTCTGGGCACACCAGCCGAAGATGCTCACCGGCATGGGCAAGTTCCAGGGGGCCGTGCGCCGGGGACACAGCGTCGACGAGCGGCTCAAGAACCTGGTCGAGCTGAAGGGCGCGCAGATGATCGGCTGCGAGTTCTGCGTCGATCTGGGCTCCCAGATCTGCCGCAAGTCCGGCTTCTCGGACGACGAACTGCTGGCCCTGCCGCGCTACCGCCACAGCAACCTGTTCACGGAACGCGAGAAGCTGGCGCTGGACTACGCGGTCGCCGTGATGCGAACGCCGGTCGAGGTCAGCGACGAGCTGTTCGACAGGCTGAAGGAGCACTTCAGCGACGAACAGCTGGTCGAGATCACCGCCTTGCTGACGGTCGTCAACCTCGATCGGTTCAACGCCGCCTTCGGGATCGGCTCGGCCGGCTTCAGCGACGGCATGGTCTGCGTTCCGCCGGACCGCCCGGCCGCCCACCCCGCGGTGGCGGGCACCGCCTAGAGGCCGGTCCGGCCCGGTCCGGGCGGCGCGGGCGACGCGCGGTTGACTGCGACCGTGGCCGCGGCGTACGCTCGCACGGGGCAACATCACGGACCGGGAGGTAGTAACCATGGAGCTCGGGAAGAAGAGCTTTACGACGCCCGACGAGGTTCGGCCGATGGCCGACAAGGGCCGGGTTGAGCTGGTGCGAGTGGGCGATGGCGTCATCGGCCGGGCCACGTTCGAGCCGGGATGGCGATGGAGCGACCACGTGAAGCCGATCGCGGGCACGGACAGCTGTCAGGCTGCGCACCTCGGCTATGTCGTGTCCGGCCGTCAGGCGGTGCGGATGGACGACGGGACCGAGCTGGTGTTCGAGGCCGGGGACGTCGTCGCCATCCCGCCTGGACACGATGGCTGGGTCGTCGGCGACGAGCCCTGCGTCGTCATCGACTTCGCCGGCATGGAGCATTACGCCGAATCGAACTAGCGGTGACCGACCGGTAAACGATCCCGACCGGCCTCGAAGGCCTCCCGGCAGTCCTCGGAGCAGAAGTAGAGCGTCCGCCCGTCGGCCTGCTCGGTGACGGCCTTGGCGCGATCGACCTTCATCCCGCAGACGGGGTCGGTCGCGCCCCGGCGGGCGGTGAGCCAGAACATGACGGCGAAGACGACCAGGCCGACCAGGTTGAGGAACAGCTTGTAGTTGACGGTGATGGAGCTGAAGATGTCGGTGCGGGTCGGTCGCGCGCCGCTGGGGATGAGCCCCAGCCCGCCGAACAGCGCGTCGATCACCAGCGCGGCCACGACCATGGTCAGGAACATCAGCGCGGTGATGCGCAGCGCGAACGCCCGGCCGTAGTACTTGACGTAGATGGCGACGATCGGCAGGACGATCAGGTCGGCGAAGATGAACGCCATCACGCCGGCGAAGCTGATCCCGCCGCTCCACAGCACGGCCGCCAGCGGCACGTTGCCGACCGAGCAGACAAACGACAGCACGGCGATGATCGGGCCGATGACCGCGCCCCACAGCGTCTGCACGATGGCGGGCGATCCCTTGAGGAAGACCGCGTGCAGGAAGCCGTTGCCGATCTGGGCCACAAACCCCGCCAGCAGGAAGCCGATCGTGATCTCCTTCCACAGCATCTGCCAGTCGCCGCGGAAGTTGTGAGCCACATCCGACCAGGCGGACACGCTCGTCAGGCGCTCGCGCCAGGTCATCTGCTCGCCCGCTGCGTGGTGCTGGTGGCCACTGTCGGCCGCTCGGGCGTGCGCGCGGGCGCGATCCTCCAGGCGGCGGGAGACGAACAGGCGCAGGAGCAGCGCCATGAGGACGATCATCACGATGCCGCCGAGGTACTCGGCCGCCGTGAACTGCCAGCCGAGCAGGATCCACAGGACCAGCCCGAGTTCCCACACCAGGTTGGTGGAGGCGAACTGGAAGGCCAGGGCCGAGGCGGCCGAGGCGCCCTTCTGAAACAGGCTCTTGGCGATCGCCACCGCGGCGTACGAGCACGACGAGGAGGCCGCGCCGAGGCCCGTGGCCACCGCCACCGGCCGCACGCCGTCGCCGGACATCGCTCGCTCGATCTGCCGGCGAGGCACCCAGGCCTGCACGACCGCGGAGATGAAGAACCCGAACACGAGCGCCCACCACACCTCCCAGCCCATCAGGAAGGCGTCACGCACGCCGTGCCAGATGACGTTGGCCACCGAACCCATGAATCCACCGTACCACATACCCATGGGGGGTATCTGTTAGGATGCCTGACATGAGCTCTGAGACATCCGCCGTTCGCGGCTACTCCGCCACCCGGCCGCAGCTGCTCAAGCGGCTGCGGCGCATCGAAGGTCAGGTGCGCGGCATTGAGGGGATGGTCGAGAACGACCGTTACTGCATCGACGTGCTGACCCAGATCTCCGCCGTCCAGGCGGCGCTGGACAAGGTCGCCCTCGGCCTGCTTGACGACCACGCCCACCACTGCGTGCTCGGCGCCGAGGAGGACGAGCGCGGCGCCAAGACCGAGGAACTGATGGCCGCGGTCGGGCGGCTCATGCGCCGCGGCTAGCCCGTCGGAGGTCCGCCTCGAACCCGTGCTCCAGCTCGCGGAGCCGGCGGCGGACCGGCATCTTGGATGCCTCGCCGGTATGCAGCGTGTCGACCGCGCAGGCCAGGAAGCAGCCCGCGCCCAGCGCCGTGTTCAAGTTGGCGGCCGCCTGGTCGAGCAGGGACCCGGTAGAAGGGACCACGTAGCCGGCCACGGCCGAGATCCCGAAGAAGATGCAGCCGAGCAGGTTGACGGCCGGCTGCCACCAGCCCGAGCCGCCGCGCACCGGCAGCCATCCGTGCCACCGGCGGGGCGAGGCGTGGTAAGCGATGGCGCCGGAGACCAGGAAGCAGACCGAGCCGCGCCAGTCGGGGCGCCAGACGAGCTTGTTGTACTCCGGGCTCGTCACGGCGGTGTGCAGCGCCTGATAGGTGGTCACGTTGAAGAACAGGGTGCCGGCGGATTGAATGATCGCCGCCCACCACGCGGCGCGCCCCGCTCCCGGTCCGCGCCGGTCGGGCCAGGCCAGCCAGCTCTGGAGCACGCCGCCGGTGGTGAACAGGATGGAGCCGGCGAAAAACGTGACTGCGTCGGCAGAGTCGCCGACCAGCTGCGCGTAGCCGGGGAACGGCCCGACCAGGAAGCAGGTCGAGCCCAGCGCAAAGCAAAGCGCCATCCACCGCCGGCGAGTCATAACCGGCGCCCCGAGACCCTTCAGACCGGCGCCGACCTAGGCGGAGAGCTGCCTCGGGGCTCGGTGCGCCCATCGCCCGCCGGCGAGCCCCGCCCAGCCTCCGGCAGGACCGCGGGAGCTCGCTGGCCGTCGCGAGTGGACCGCAGGGACGCGCGGCGCGCCTCGGCCAGGGATTTCTGGGTGGCCTCGAGCACGAGCGTCCGGGCCAGCCAGTCGGGAAACCCCCGCCGCCCGAACGCGATCGGCAGGTATCCGGCGAACAGCGGCAGCATCGCCAGGTTCATGCCGATCCACCGGACCAGCGCGCGGGCCGGCTTGACCCGTCGCCGATTGGGCACGATCAGCCGTATCTGCATGAGCCGGGCGCCGGGGGTCTGGCCCGTGGTCGACCAGAACGCGATGAAGTAGAGAGCGGTCCAGACGATGTACGCAGTCCCGGCAACGGCCTGGAGGGGGCCCTGCGCGCTCCTGGCCAGGGGGAAGAGCGACAGGATCAGCGAAACGCCGAGCCCGGCCATGATCGCCACGAAGTTGATGACCAGCGCGTCCACCACCCAGGACACGACACGCGTGGCCATCCCGACCGTTGGGAGACGCGCGGCCATCCCGACCGTCGGCTCGTCTGCCGCCGTCCGCGGACCCGGCGCGATCTGGTCAGCCGACCCGGAGCCCGGGCTCGCAGCGTGATCGGAGGCCGTCGCCATGAAAGTGGATCATCGCGACGTCTCCGTGGCTGCCATCACCCGAATCGGGCGACGGGACCCTGGGTGCGCTTCTAGGGTATCCGCCTAGACTCGCGGCGATGTCGCTGCATCTGTTCGCAGGCCTCCGCGTGCGGGACTTCCAGGCCGCGCGCGCCTGGTACGACCGGCTGCTCGGCGAGCCGACGTCCTTCCCGCACGCCACCGAGGCGGTGTGGACGCTGGCCGACGACGGGTCGGTCTACGTGGTGGAGCACCCCGAGGGCGCGGGCAACTCGGTCGTGACGCTGTTCGTCGACGACCTCGACGGATGGGTGGCCGCGATCGCCGCCCGTGGGCTCGCGCCCGACGAGCAGGTCACCCTCGCCAACGGCGTGCGCAAGGTGCTCTACCGCGACCCCGACGGCAACGAGGTGGGATTCGGCGGCGCGCCGCTCGACGCCGGCTCGGCGGGCCGTTGATCGGCGTCCGGCCGATGCAGCGCGACGCCGGCGATGATCAGTCCCAGTCCGGCCAGCTCGATCAGGGTGGGTACCTGGCCGAGCACGACCAGTCCGATGATGGTGGCGATCGCGGGTAGCAGAGCGACCATCGTGGCGTAAGTGGCCCGAGGCAGGCGGGCCATCGCCAGTTGGTCGGTCACGTAGGGAACGACCGAGGAGCAGATGCCGACGCCGATGCCGGCCAGCAGCGCGGTGGGGACGGCGACGGCCGGCAGGGCCTGCCAGCCGCCGATCGGGGTGACGACGACGACGGCGATCAACATCGCCATGGCGAGGCCGTCGATGCCGTCAAGCTCCGGGCGCTTGGCGACACCGTCCGCGAGCACGATGTAGACGGAGAACAGCAGCGCGTTGGCAAACGCGAACGCGAAACCGATCGCCGCGCCGCCCACCGTGACGTGCGTGAGCAGGTAGACGCCAGGCGCGGCCAACGCCAGCGCCGCCACGTTGCGAGGCGTGCGCGCACCGACCAGCGCGACCGCGATCACCCCCAGGAACTCGATCGCCGACACGGTGGCCAGCGGCACCCGCGCGATGGCTTCGTAGAAGCAGGCGTTCATGATCGCCAGCGTCGCACCCCAGGCCGCCAGCAGCCTCCGGCCGTGCTGGTCCAGATCGCCGAGCCTTCGCCACGGCCGTCGCCAGACAGCGAACACCGCGGCGGCCGACACGATCCGCAGCCATGCGACCCCGAGGACCTCCACTCGCGAGAACAGCAGCACGGCGAACGAGGGCCCCAGATAGTGAAAGACAGCGCTGATCAGGAAGAACAGGTGCGGCGGCGCGTCCTCGATCCGGGCACCCAGCCGGCGCTGGGCGGCCTTCGTGGAGGCGGTGACTGTGGCGTGCTCCATTGCCAAGACATTTTCGCGGCTATCAGCCCCTTGTACATGGGTAATAAACGGTATAATCAGCTCTATGCCTGAGAACCGAAGGCGATATAGCCGAAACGCCGAAGATGGCCTTCTCGATGAGACCAACCGGCGGCTGCTGGGCGAACTGCAGGCCGATGCCCGGCTCAGCCTCGCCGAGCTGGGGCGGCGGGTCGGGCTCTCCTCCCCGGCGGTGGCGGAACGGATCACGCGTCTGGAGCGGGAGAACGTCATCCTGGGCTACCACGCCGCCCTGAATCCCCGCGCGCTTGGTCTGGCCCTCACCGCCGTCATCCGGGTCCGGCCCGCCCCCCGGCAGCTACACCAGGTCGGTGAGCTGGCCCAGAAGACTCCCGAGGTCATTGACTGTCGGCGGATCACCGGCGAGGACTGCTACATCATGACCGCCCATGTGCGCTCGGTGGAGCATCTGGAGGAGGTCATCGACCGGTTCGCCGCGTACGGGCAGACCACCACGTCGATCGTTCAGTCAGCCCCCGTTCGCGCCCGCGGCATCGACCTCGACTCCGATCCGGACGCCTGAGCCACGCCTCACGGATCGGTCGGCAGGCGAGCCCACAGCCCGGCGTCAATCCGCCGGCCGTCCTTGAGGTGGATGGAACGCATGACTCCCTCCTGCCGGTAGCCGCACCGCTCGGCCACCCGGTGCGATGCCCGGTTCTCGACGTCGATGACCAGATACGCCCGCTCGGCGTGCAGGTCATTGAATGCCCATTCGGTCAGGCGGCGCAGGATCTCGGTGGCGAGGCCTCGGCCCCGGGCGCGTGGGGCGACGACATAGCCGAGCTCCAGCTCACCGGCTGCCCGGTCGATCTCAGGCGCGAACCCCAGTCCGACGAACCGACCGTCGCCGTCGACGACGGCGAACCCCTCGCACGTACCGTCCCGGCGCCCGACCGTGTACCTGGCGATCCAGGTGCGGGCGAAATCATGGGGCGGTGGCTCGGGGACCCGGGTGAAGCGCAGCACCTGCGGATCGGCCACGAGCTCGGAGATGTCGTCGAGCCACCGCTCGTCAAGAGGTTCAAACCGCACGCGATGCAGCCTATTCGTAGTCGGTGTACGGGTCGGTCTCGAACGTGGTGCTCGTCTCGCGGTCCCTGAACACATGGGTGATCCGAACCGCGGGACCCTCCTGTTCCACCCTGGTTTCAAGCAGTTCGAGGTTGGGGTCATCGCCGAGGCCGAGGGCGTTCAACCGCTCAGCCTCCTCGCGGCAGACGTCACCGGGCGTCGGGTTGCTCTCCGGGTACACCTCGGTGTGGTGCCGGACGAGAGCATCCCAATACGCATCTCCCGCGCGTTCGATGGACTCTCGGATGTCCTGCCGGTTGAACCCCACGTTGTCTCCTCTCGACTGCGCGCGCTCAGGGCAAGGCTAGATAGGTAATCAACCTCGTGGACTGAGCCTCCCCGTCGACCCTGGCGCGCGATAACGCGGATCAGGCGGCGGCGGTGTGGTGCGCCCGGGCGGCCAGCGTCACCGCGGCCGCCACGACGTTGACGGCCACGAACACGGCGATCAGCCCCAGGGGATCGTCCACCGCTCCGCCGATGACCGCCCCGGCCGAACTGGCGATCATCGCGATGCCGGTCAGGGTGGTCATCATCTGGGCGCGCGCCGCGGGAGGCGCATAGCGCTGGCGCAGCGCCACGGTACCTGAGAAGGCCGGACCCTCCAGGAACCCGGTGAGCGTGATCAGCGCGATGCCGAACGCGAGATCCGGCGCCAGCGGCCAGACCAGCGCAGACACCGCCAGCGCGCCGTAGGAGGCCCCGACGCGCCGCAGTGTCGGGGCGCCGCGCAGGCCGAACGTGCCCAGGATCGATCCGGCGCCGAGCGCCGCCCACAGATAGCCGCTCGTGTGGGCCGGAGCGTGCAGGGTCTCCACGGCGTAGAGCGGGAAGCCCACCGCCATCAGCCCCCAGCCGAACCCGGCCAGGGTGCTGGCCAGGCTGGTGGAGCGGATCACACGGTCCCGGACGAGGGCGGTCAGCCCCTGCCGCACGGCGTCGGATACGTTCGCCACCCGCTGCTCCGGCCGCGCCTCAAACGCGGCGTTGAACGCGACCAGCACCGCCACCAGCAGCGTCAGCCCGGCTTGGAACTCCACCGCGGCCGGCGCTCCGGCAGCGCCCGCCAGCGCGCCGCCCAGCGCCGGACCGACGACGACGGCCAGGTTCAGGCTGGACGCCTCGATGGTGCTGGCGACGTCGAGCAGTTGCGGCCCGGCGATCTCGGCCAGAGCGCTGTAGAAGGTGCCCGAGCTCAACGGCCTGGTGACGCCGTAGACGACGGCCACCGCCGGCACCGTCCAGTCGGGAGCGCGGCCGGCCAGGGCCACCATGGCGGCGAGCCCGGCCACGCTCAACAGCTGGTCGCCCACGATCCACACCCGCCGGCGCCGGGCCACATCCAGCCACGCCCCCAGTACGGGACCGGTGAGCGCCCCCGGCAGCACCGCTGCGGCCACGGTGACGCCCGCCAGCGGAGCGCTCCCGGTCCGGGCCAACACCAGCAGGACCCCCGAGGTGTTGAACATCGCCGCCGTCACCCGTGACAGCAGCACCGTCAGCACGAAGCTCACGTAGCCTGGCCGCCGGCGCAGGGATCCATACGCGCTGAGCGTCGGTTTCGGGGCGGCTGACACACCACTATGTTGCCCGAGCCCGCGGGCGCAGGTTTACGATCCGTCCATGACCTACGCCAAGAAGAACTTGCGCGACGTCGAGGACCAGGCGGTCAAGCATGGTCTCTCCGACCGGCAGGAGGCGCGGTTTCCCCGGTCCGATCTGGGCGCCGAGGACACCGGCCTGAACTACCTGACCATCAAGCCGAACCAACGCGAGGCGTTCGCCCACCGCCACCGGCAGGCCGAGGAGATCTACGTCGTTCTCGAGGGCTCGGGACGGGTCAAGCTCGACGACGACCTGGTCGAGCTGGCTCCGCTCGACGCGGTCCGGGTCGGTCCCGGGCTGGCCCGGTGCTTCGAAGCCGGTCCGGGGGGCTTGACCGTGCTCATCTTCGGCCCGCGGGTGGAGGGCGACGGCGAAGTGGTTCAGGACTTCTGGGCCTAGAGCCCGGAGGTTGCTACACGACGGCCGAGGCGCTGCGCTCGGCTTCGGCGGCAGCGGGCTCGACCTCTCCCAGCTCCTGGTTTGCCACCACGGTCTCGGCCTCGACGTCGATGCTGCGGGCGAACAGCCAGTACAGGATGCCGGCGATCGGCAGGCCGATGAACAGCGAGATGTCCGCGCCGCCCAGCGAGTTGGCGACCGGTCCCGTGTACAGGCCGGTGCTGAAGAACGGCACCATGGCGCCGAACCCGATGACGTAGGCCAGGATGCCCCGCCATCCCCAGCGGCCGTACATGCCGTGCGGGTTGAAGATCTCGGCGATGGCGTAGTGGCCGCGACGCACGATGTAGTAGTCGACGAGGTTGATCGCCGTCCACGGGATGAACAGGTACAGGATGAGCAGCAGGAAGTTCTGGAAGTTGCTCAGGAAGTCGGCGGAGGCGGCGAACACCCCGATCAGTGACAGCGCCGCGGTGAACGCGATCATGCCGATCCGGATGGCGAGCGTGGGGCGCACCTTGCGGAAGGAGTCGAGCGCGCTGATGAGCGTGAGCGACCCGCCGTACATGTTCAGGGCCGTCACCGAGATGAGGCCGAGCGCGGCGAACACCAGCACGATGTCACCTAGACCGCTGAACACGCTGTTGCCGGCGATCTTGATCGCCGTCACGGTGTCGAAGCTGCTGCCGGTCTTGACCGCCGCGGCCAGAACCGTGCCCAGGCACATGAGCCAGATCGCTCCGAGCGCCGAGCCCCAGTACGTCCACAGTGAGGTGGGGATCACCTTGACGTCGGGCGGCAGGTAGCGAGAGTAGTCCGACACGTAGATCGCCCAGCTGATCTGATAGCCGGCCACGACGCCGAACTGGGCCAGGAACGGCGTCCAGTGAAAGCCACCCAGGTCCATCGCGTTGGCGGGGAAGTGCAACGTCACCAGCGCGCCGATGGTGAACACGCCGAACACGACGACGAACGTGTACGTCAGCCATCGCTCAACCCGGTGGATGACGTCGTAGCCGACCAGCGCGACCACGAACGCGACGGCGGTCACGACGATCTCCCACAGCCTCGAGCCGCCGTGTGTCGTGGCGGCCAGCGACTGCCCCGCCAAGATCGTATTGAAGACGTTGAATCCGGCGTACTGCAGGTAGGCGAACAACCACACGAGCAGAGCCCCGATGTAGCCGAACTGCGGCCGCGACTGGATCATCTGCGGCAGCCCCAGCTGCGGGCCCTGCGCCGAGTGGAACGCCATGAAGAAGGTGCCGAACAGCGTGCCGGCCACAATGGCGATCAGCGACCACACCAGGTTGCCTCCGGTGGTGATGCTGACCAGGCCGACCGCCAGGGTGGCGATCTGGGCGTTGCTCATGAACCACAAAGGGCCGAGATGCCAGAGTTTGCCGTGGCGCTCGCTGAGGGGCACGTAGTCGATCGACCGAACCTCGACCCCACCGACGTTCGCCTTGGAACCTGTTGCCGTACTCATCTCCAACCCAAGCCTTTCTGCGCCGACCGATCGATGGCCTGTCCGGCCGCGACGCTTAAGGGGCCATACCCGCCCGCCGAGCGGCGTACGCAGGCCGGGGTCCGCCTCCCCCGAACAGAAATCGGTAAAGGTTCGGCGCCACCGACCGATGACTCCCCTATCAGGGACGAGTCCTATCTGTACATAACTCGCCCGGCCAAGCAACGACCATGACCACCCCGACCGTCACCGAACTGATCCGCAACGGCAATGCGGTGGAGAGCCGCACCGCACCGGCGCGCCCTGGCCCCCGCCTCGCCCGGCCGCCCGCCCCGGCCCCGGCCCCGGCCCCAGCCCCGGCCATCAGCGTCCTCGGCGGGGAGGACCGGCGCGCCGGGTCCCAGCGGCGAGACGTCTCGCCGCCGGCCGAACGCACACCGGTCCTGCAGTTGGCCGCCTGACCGCGTGGGTCGCCGGCCCCCCGGCTGCCCCTAACGGGTCGCCGCCGCCGAGGCGGTCCCTGGTTGCCCCTTACAGCGTCGCCGCCGCCGGACTGGCCAGACGGGCGGCCTGGGAGATCAGACCTGCCACGGCCTGAGGCTGCGACACGTAGACGGAGTGACTCCGCGCCTGCCCATCCTCCCATGCCGGCGTCGGCGCCAGGCGATGGCCGACAGCCCGGCCGCCGTCGCGAATGCCCCGGCCGCCGCGGCCGCGCGTGCCCCCGTCGAACGGGCCTCAAGCTGTGGTGGCTGGGAGTAGCGCGTCTCCGGGCGGGGGGCGGCGGGGCCGTTCGGCCCCTCCCGCATCGCCATCTGGACCACCTGCGCCAGGTGGAGGGTGCTGCGATCGGTACCGTGCTCGATCTGCGAGCGGCAGCTGAACCCGTCGGTCAGGATCAGCGTGTTTGGGGACGCTTGGCGCGCCTGCGGGAGCAGCGTCTGCTCGCCGGCTCCGATTGACACCTCGTAGCGCTCACCGCGTTCGTAGCCGAAGGACCCGGCCAGGCCACAGCAGCCGGTCTGGAGCACCTCGTAATCCAGACCGAGCCGGTCCAGGACCGCCCGGTCCGCGTCGGTGTCACTGGTGGCGCGCTGGTGGCAGTGGAAGTGCACGATCGCCTTGCGGTCCAGCGTCGGCGGCTGCCAATCCTGGGCGTGCTCGGCCAGGAACTCGCCCAGGGTGAAGGTCTGGCGAGCCAGTCGCTGCGCGTCTGTGTCGTCGGGCAGCATGTTCGTCAGTTCGTTGCGGAACACCGCCCCACAGCTCGGCTCCAGCGAGATCACCGGCGTGCCGGCCCGGATCTCGTCCCGCAGCGCGTCGAGCACCTGGTGAAGGAGGCGCCGGGCGAGCGCCAGCATCCCGTAGTCATAGAGCGGCCGGCCGCAGCACAGCGAGCGCTCAGGGACGATCACTTCGAACCCGGCCGCCTCCAGCACGTCCGTGGCGGCGACGGCCACCTCGGGATGGAAGTGGTCGTTGAACGTGTCGGGCCACAGGATCACCCGTCCGGGTCTATTGACGGGCCCGGAGCCGTCGACGCGCCGGGCGGCCCCGTCAGCGCCTCCCCTGTTCCGGTCCGCGAACCACCGCTTGAACGTCACCGGCGCAAACGCGGGGGGCGTGCGCTCGGGAGCGACGCCGGCCAGGCGCTTGCCGATCGAGGCGAGCGGTTCGCGCTGGAGCATGAAATTGGCCAGCCGCGGCGCGTACGCGGCGACTTCGGCCTCCCAGCGGATCAGGCCGAGCGCGTACGCCTGGCGCGGTCGTAACCGGCCGGCGTAGTAGTGCGACAGGAACTCAGCCTTGTACGTCGCCATGTCGACCCGCACCGGGCACTCGTGCAGACATCCCTTGCACGCCAGGCAGAGATCGAGCGCGTCCTTCACCTCGTCGTTGCGCCATCCGTCCTCCAGCGGCGAGTCGCTGCGCATCATCTCAAACAGCAGGCGCGCCCGGCCGCGAGTCGAATGCTGCTCCTCGCGCGTGACCTGGTAGCTCGGACACATCACCCCCTCCTGATCGCGGCAGGCGCCGACGCCGAAGCACCGCTCGGCCGCGGCGGCGAAGCTTCCGTCGTCGCTGGGGTACCGGAAGGCAGTCGTGACCGGTTGGGTGTGGTACGTCGGGTCCATCCGCAGGTGCGTGTCGAGCGGATAGGGATCGACCACTTTGCCTGGGTTCATCTTCGCGTCTGGATCCCAGATGGCCTTGAACTCGCCAAACGCCTGCACCAACTCGGCCCCGAACATCTTCGGCAGCAGCTCGGCGCGCGCGTGACCGTCGCCGTGTTCGCCTGACAGGGAGCCGCCATAGCCGGCGATCAGGTCGCCCGCGTCCTCCATAAACGCGCGGTAGTTGCGTACCCCCTCGCGAGTGAGGAAGTCCCAGTCGATCCGGGTGTGCACGCAGCCGTGCCCGACGTGTCCGAAGACGCACGAGATCTCTCGCCCATGCTTGTCGCACAGCTTCTGCAGGTCGCGCAGGTAGTCGCCGATCCGGTCCGGCGCCACGGCGGCGTCCTCCCAGGAGGGCCATCCCGGGTGCTCACCGGGAATCTTGCTGTTCCCGACCCCACCCTCGCGGATCTCCCACACCTGTGCGATCTCCGCCGGGTCCTCGTAGAGCTTCACCCCCAGGTGTCCGCCCTGTTGCCTGACGGCCTCGGCGAACCGCTCGCCCTGCTCGTCGGCCTCCTGCTCGGTGTCGCCGCCGAACTCGACGAGCAGCCAGCCGTCGCCGTCGGGCAGCAACTCCGGTCGGCGCTTGAAGCCCTTCTTGAGCTCGTTCTCCACCAACCGCCGGTCGAAGGTCTCGAGGCCGATCGGGTTGGACTCCATGACCCATGGCACCTGGTCGGCCGCCGTGGGGCAGTCGTCGTAGCCGACGAGCACCAGCGAGCGGTTCTGCGGACTGTTGATCAGCCGGCACGTCGCCTCGAGCACGAGCCCGCATGTCGCCTCGGTGCCCACCATCGCCGCCGCCAGGTTGAAGCCGTGCTCGGGGAGCAGCCGATCCAGGTTGTAGCCCGAGATCCGCCGCGGGATCTGCGGGAAGCGCTCGCGGATCAGGTTGGCGTAGCGGTCTCGCAGGTCACGCAGCCGGCCATAGATCTCACCAACCCGGCCACCCTCGGCGATGGTCCGCTCCAGCTCGTCGTCGCTCATCTGGCTCGGAAGCGTCAGGCGGGTTCCGTCGTAGAGGAGAACGTCGAGCGCCTCGACGTTGTCGGCCGTCACCCCGGCCAGGATCGAGTGCGTGCCGCACGAGTTGTTGCCGATCATCCCGCCCAGCGTGCAGCGGCTATGGGTGGCCGGGTCCGGGCCGAAGGTGAGCCGATGCTCCTCGGCAGCGTCCCTGAGCCGGTCGAGCACGACCCCGGGCTGCACCCGGGCGGACCGCCGCTCGGCGTCCAGGTCGATGATCTCGTTCATGTACTTGGAGAAGTCGAACATCACGGCCTGGTTGACGGTCTGGCCCGCCAGGCCGGTGCCGCACCCGCGGGCCCCGATCGGGGCGCCATGGCGCCGGCAGACCTCGAGCGCCCCGACGACATCGTGAGCGTCGCGCGGGATCACCACCCCGATCGGCAGCTGGCGGTACACCGAGCCGTCGTTGGCGTACAGCGCCCGGCTCCCCGGCGAGAAACGGACCTCGCCGCGGACCTCGCCCACCAACTCGTGGGCCAGGGCCCGGGCCTCGACCTCGCCGGCCGGGTCAGGATCGGCGGTGGTAGGCAGGCTGCTGATCGCCGCCATCTCAGCCTCCATCCTGGGCATGCCCGTCGGCGCCGGGCAGCCGGTCGGCGACCGCGTCACGCGCGCGGGCCACGACCCCGGCGGGGCTGGTGTCATACGACATCTCGCGCGCCAGCGTCCGCGACATGGTCAGGGCGATGCGCTCCCGGTTGGGCTCGCCGCGCGCCAGGCCCCAGGCCAGTCCCTTGGCGTGCTCGGTATTGATCGTCGGCGTCATGGGCATCGAGTGGGGATCGACGACGGCCTCGATCACGGCGGGCCCGTCGGAGCGCAACGCCTCCTCGAGCTGCGCGCCGGCCCGGGCCGGATCGTCGATCCGGACGCCGCGCAGCCCGCATGCCTCCGCCACGCGCACAAAGTCGACCGGCGCCAGCTCGACCCCGTATTGGGGGTTGCCGAGGAACGCCATCTGCTCCCACTTGATCAGTCCCAGCACGTTGTTGCGCATGACCACCACCTTGATCGGCAGACCGTGCTGGGCCAGCGTGGCCAGCTCCCCCATCATCATGGTCAGCGACCCGTCGCCGGTCAGCGCCACGACCTGCCGATCCGGGTAGGCCACCTGCGCGCCGATGGCGTACGGGAGCGCCGCCATCATCGAGCACATCGTCCCGCTGAAGGAGAACAGCTGACCGCGGCGCAGCTCCGTCCGGGCCGCCCAGGTGGTGACGGTTCCCGAGTCGCCGGTCAGGATGGCACGGTCGGCCAGCGCGTGACTCAGGTGGTAGGGCACGGCGTCCGGAGGAAGCGCCTCGCCCTCGGCCTCGGCTCGCTCGGCCTGGAGTGCGCGCCAGTCCTCCATCTCCGCCTGCGCCTGCGCCAGGAAGGAGCCGTCAGACCCGGAGTCGAGCAGCGGCAGCAGCTCCTGCAGGGTGAGCTGGGCATCGCCGCACAGCCCGACGTCGGCCGGATACCGCATTCCGATGCGTTCCGCTCGGTCGTCGATCTGCACCCCGGCAGCCGAGCCGGGCGACGGCAGGAACTCGATGTACGGGCTGGAGCTACCGACGATCAGGATGGCGTCGCATCCCTTCAGCGCGTTCTGCGCGGGCCTCGTGCCGACCAGGGCATAGCCACCGAGGCAGTGTGGGTGGTCGTCGGGCACGGCGTCCTTGCCGAGCATCGCCTTGACGATCGGCGCGCCGAGCCGCTCGGCGACCTGTTCGACCTCTTGGCCGGCGCCGCGAGCGCCCGCGCCGATGAAGAGCACCGGGCGCGACGCCTGCGAGAGCAGACGCGCCGCCTGCTCGAGGCGAGCGCGGGGCGGGACTCGCCGGCCGTCGATGGCGGTGACCGCCGAGTGCCCCTCGATGTTCTTGATCGAGCGATCGCCCGTGACTGCCTCGCCGGACTGGATGTCGATGGGCATCGCAATCGCGGCCGGACCGCGCTGACCAATTGCCGACCGTACGGCCATGTCGACCACGGGCAGCACGTGAGCCTCGCCCATGATCCGCTGGCTGTACACGCAGGCATCGCGGTGGACGGCGTCGTGATTGATGTCCTGGAGGTAATGCGTCCCGATCACGTCGTGGTAGGTCATGCCCGTGATCGCCACCACCGGCGATTGGTCGATGAGCGCGTCATAGAGACCGTTCATGAGGTGCACGGCGCCGGGCGCCGCGGTTGACAGGCACGCCGCCGGCCGGCCGGTGAACTTCCCGTAGGCGCACGCGGCCAGCGCGGCGGTCTCTTCGTGACGGACATGAATGAAGCGGATCTGATCCTGGTGGGTGCGCAGAGACTCCATCACCCCGTTGATGCCGTCTCCGGGGAGACCGAAGCAGACGTCGATCCCCCATTCGATGAGGCGCTCCACCAGTTGGTCGGCCGCGGTATGGCTACGAGACATGATCAACCCTTCATTCGAGACTCGGCGTTCGTGCGCGCTCTTACCCGCTCTCTGCCTCGCAAACTGCGGTTCGGTCATCGCACGAACGGTTCGTCCAGGCTTACTGCCCCTGCTTGACGCCGGGCTCGCCCAGCTCGAACTGGATGGGGAAGGTGTGCTGGCTGCCGGGGACGTTCGTCTTCCGGCGGTACCGGCCCACCGGGAAGATCACCTTCCCGAACGTGCTCGCCAGCATCATCGCGCTCGCGGTGTAGAACGCGGTGAACGCGGAGGCCATGGTCACGTAGCCGCCGACCTTCTCCCAGCCGGTTCCGCCGATCGTGTAGTAGACGCCGAGAAAGGCGACGCCGACCCACAGCGGAGCGAGCACCGACGTGAGGGCAAAGCTCTCGGCCATCGACGCGATCATCCCCACCAGGGTCACCGCCGCCAGGCCGAAGAACCAGTAACCGAGCGCCGGAACCGCCGTGCCCGGTACGGGCGCGGGAACCAGCTTCAGCGCGATCATGAAGTTCAGGAACCCATATCCCAGCCAGAAGGCGGCCCAGATTCCATGAACGGCCGTGGCCAGCCCGTCGCGGGCCTTGTAGGCGAAGATGGCAGCCACCCCCTGCGCGATTCCACCCGCCGCCGTGGCGAACGGGAAGATCAGCAGCGGCGTTGTCGGCTTGCCATACCAGCCGACCTGATAGGCCGTCACCATGAACGTCGCTACGGCGAAGCCGTACAGCCCCAGGATGGACGGGGCCGCGATCGGCTGAAGGAATACTCGTGCGTGGTCGCGCCACAGGCCAAGCTCGCCGGCGGCGCCGTTGGTGGTGGTAGAGCCGGTGACAGGTTGTGTGCCGGAGCTCATAGCTGACCTCCTTTGGGAGGATGAGTTGTAGTGCCGTGGTCCAGTGGATCCACGGGCGTCGCTTACCCCCCTATCTCACGCCGTCGCCGGTTATGTCTTCCGGATGACCGGACCGGCCTGGGTGGTCGTCTGGTGACACGTCAGCTTGCCCTGTTGGCCGGATGACAGGACCGCCGCCTACCGGTCGCTCGGCGGGTAATGCTGAGATGGAAGCGCGAAAAGCGTATTAGGAGGTAACAATGAGAAAACTCATCGCGCCTGTCGGTCTGCTCATCGGAGCGGCCGTGTGGTTTCTACTGTTCGTGATTCTCGGCTTTGGCCTGGGCACCGCGTTCATTGCCGGGGGCTCCGCGCTGGCGGCATGTGTACTCGCCGTGCCCCTGGGTCTCTTGGACGCCCGTGTGACCTCGGCCGGCGTGCTGCTTGGGATCGCCACGTTCGTGATCCTTGAGGTGGTTCTGCCGGTCCCGCTCTGGATCGCCGTCGTCAGCGGGCTCGGAGTGATGGGGCTCTACGGCCTCGTCGATTCCGCCTTCGGCCGCGGCCAGTTGGCGGCAGAGGCCGCATCGGCCCCGGAACAGCGGAGTCAGTCTGCCCCGTTCGGGACGCCGGCGTGGCGCAACGGCCACGATCGCGAGCCCGCCGGAGCTCGCTGAGGCATCGCGGCGGCCGCGGCCATCGGGTCGCGGCCGCCGGCCTCGATGCTCAGGCCGCCTGAGCGGTCTGCTGGGCGATCTGGGCGACCCACTCGCCTGTCGGCTGCCGCGTGGCGGCGTTCAGCCGGTTGTACGCGTTGATCGTGGCGATCGCGACCACGAGCGCGGCCAGCTGGGACTCGCTGTAGTGGCGCGCGGCCTCGTCCCAGACCTTGTCCGATACCGGGTCCGGACGATCGGCGATCCGAGTGGCGGCCTCGGTGAGTGCCAGGGCGGCGCGCTCGGCGTCGCTGAAGTACGGCGCCTCGCGCCAGGCCGCAACCATGTGGATCCGCTCGCCGCTCTCGCCCGCGAGCTCGAGCTCACGGGAGTGGATGTCGACGCACACGCTGCACCCGTTGATCTGGCTCGCGCGCATCTGCACCATGAACAGCGTCGTCTCGGGGATCCCGGCGCTGCTGGCTGCCGTTCCGAGCTGCTGGAGTCCCTCGAACGCGCCGGGGACGCTCAACGCCGGATTCTTGATTCGTGCCTGCATCATCATCATCCCTCCGGGTTGTGGTGTGGGGCCGGCCGGCCCTTCCGGCGATCCACGTCCTTTACCCATATGTCCCGCCGGGAGGCGGAAATGTGACCTCCCGCGGCCGGCCCGCAATGTGAGCGCGCCGCCGGCGCGGGCCGGCGCGGATTCGTGACGCGCGGCTGGATCCGGGGGATAACCCCCGGTTCGTCGTCCCGGCCGCCGCATTGTCCGCCCGGGCGTGCCGCGAGACGCTGTCGGCATGTCGATCACAGCCTTGCCAACCAGGACCGCGGCCGTCGAATTGGAGGCCGTGAGCAAGACCTACGCCGGCGGCGAGCGGCGCGTGCAGGCCCTCGACGACGTCTCCGTCATGTTCGAGCCGGGCACGTTCACGGCGATCATGGGCCCCTCGGGATCAGGCAAGAGCACTCTGATCCAGGTGGCCGCCGGGTTGGATCGGCCGGATCGCGGCACGGTCCGGCTGGGCGCCACCGAGCTCACCGGGATGCGCGAGTCCGGCCTGGCGCGGCTGCGCCGTCGGCGCGTGGGGTTCGTGTTCCAGTCGTTCAACCTGCTCCCCTCGCTGACGGCCGCCCAGAACGTGATCCTGCCGCTGCGGCTGGCCGGCCGGCGCCCATCCCGCCACGACGCACGCGACGCGCTGGCGCGTGTCGGGCTGGCCGACCGCGCGCGGCACCGGCCCGCGCAGCTCTCCGGCGGACAGCAGCAGCGGGTGGCGATCGCCCGCGCGCTGGTGACCGAACCCGACGTGATCTTCGCCGATGAGCCGACGGGCGCACTGGACACGCGCACCGCGCGTGAGGTTCTCGGGATCCTGCGCCAGGCCACCGACGGCGACGGCCGGACGCTCGTGATGGTCACCCACGATCCGGTGGCCGCCGCGGTGGCCGACCGCGTCCTGTTCCTGGCCGACGGGCGGATGGTGGATGAACTGGCACAGCCCCGCGCCGATGTCGTGGCCGATCGCCTGACCGAACTGAGCGCCTAGCCATGCCGCTGTTTCGCTCCCACATGCTCCAACCGAGGGCCGGCTCGTTCGCCGGCATCTTCGTGATGATCGCCACGACCGCCACGATCGCCGCGGCCGTGGGACAGTTCATGGCGACCGGGCTGGGCGCGCCCGGCCCGGGCCGGTTCGCCGCGGTCGACGCGGTGGTCCGCGCCCCGGCCACCGTGCGCGTCGGACACGGCAACGAGGCCGATACCGTCGGCGTGCAACGCCCGGCGCGGCTGCCGGCCGGCACGCTGGCACGCGTCGCCGCCGTCTCCGGGGTGCGCAGTGCGGTCGGCGACGTGACCTTCCCGCTGACGGTGATCGGGCGTGACGGCCTCCCGCTGTCCACCCGCGGCGGCGCCCCCGCCCACGGCCACGGCTGGCCCTCCGCCGCGTTGACGCCGTATCGCCTCGTCGCCGGCTCCGCCCCGCACGCCTCGGGCGAGGTCGTGCTTGACCGCGGCCTCGCCCGGGCCGGCCGGCTCGAACCCGGCGACCGCGTCCGGATCGTCTCACCGGCCGGCGCCCAGACGTTCACCGTGAGCGGGATCGCCGCGGCGTCCGCCGCTCAGGAGCAGCGCCAGTCGTCGGTGTTCACCGAACAGGAGCAGGCGCAGCGGATGTCCGGTCTGGGAGCGGGCTTCGACGCGATCGGCGTCCGGCCGGCGGCGGGTGCCAGTCTCCGGTGGCTGCGCTCGCGCATCGCCGCGGCCGCCGGTGGCGGCGCGCAGGTGCTGGACCACCGGCACGCCGAGGCCGCGGATGTGGGCGACACGCGGGCGCTCAACCGCGTCGAGCTCGTCGCGGTGCTGGCCTCCGGGGGCGGAATCATGCTCGCCATCGCGGTGTTCGTGGTCGCCGGGACGGTGGCCTTCGCCGTCGAGGGCCGCCGGCGCGAGATCGCGCTCCTGCGGGCGATTGGCGCCACTCCCGGGCAGGTCCGGCGCCGGCTGCTGGGCGTGATCGCGTCGATCGGGCTGCTCGCCGGTGCCGCCGGCTGCCTGGCGGCCAGCGCGCTGTTCGGACCGTTCACCCACGCCCTGATCTCCGTGGGGCTGGCGCCGGACGGCTTTGCGGTTGCCCCGAACTGGATCCCGTACGCCATCGGCGTCGCGGTCGGTCCGGCCGTGGCGCTCCTGGCCACGCTGGTCGCCGCCCACCGCTCGCTCCGGGTTCGCCCCGGCGAGGCGCTGGTGGGGTCGGCACTCCCCCAGCGCCGGCTGGGCATCCTGCGTCCGCTGCTCGGCCTGACCGCGCTCGGCGGCGGCCTGGCGATCGTGGTCACGCTGCGCACGCAGGCGATCGCGTTCTCCAGCCTCGCCGCGCTCTGCTTCATCGTCGCGGTAGCGCTGCTGGCACCGCTGGTGATCGGCTGGCCGGCGGCAATGGCCGGGCGTCCGCTCCTCGCCAGCGGGGGCTCGGGCTTTCTGGCGGGCGCGGCGCTGCCCGCCCGGCGCTTCCGGATGGGCGCCGTCGGCGCGGCGATCGCGCTCGTGGTCGCGCTGACCGGAACCGAGGTCGTGAGCGTGGCCACCGAGCAGCGCGCGACCCAGCGCGCCGCCGCGGCCCGGGTGCACGCCGACCGGGTGATCGTCGCGTCGGCCGGAGGCGGCCTCCCGCCGTCCGTGGCGGAGGCGGCGGCGCGGTTGCCCGGTGCGCGGGCGGCGGGCCTGGTCTCCACCGACGTCTTCCTGCTCGACCCGCACCTCGACAACCAGGGCGACAGCTGGAACGCGGCCGGCCTCGACCCCGCCGCAGCTCGCGGGATGCTCGATCTCGGCCTGCGCGCCGGCTCACTTGACGCCATCCGCGGCGACGGCATCGCGGTGAGCCAGCCGCTGGCGCGGGCCGGAGCCGGGCTGGGCCGCGTGGTCCACGCGCGGCTGGCCGACGGCACCCCGGCGCTCCTGCGCGTGGTCGCCGTGTACGCCCGGGCCAACGGGTTCGGGGACGTCGTGCTCCCGCACGCGCTGGCGCTGGCCCACGCCGCCACGGCGCTCGACAGTGCCGTGTTCGTCTCCGGCCACGGGACGGCCGTCGACCGCGGCTTGGCCTCGATCAGCCGCTCGGTGCCCACTGCGGCCGTGGTCTCCCGCGCCGGGTTCCTCGCCGGCGTGAAGGCCCAGGGCGAGGACCAGGCCCGGGCGCAGTGGGTGATCGTCGCGCTGATGATCCTCATCGCCGCCATGGCGGCGTTCAACACCGGCGCGATGGCGGCCGCCGAGCGGCGCCGCGAGCTCCTGCTGGCCCGCCTGGCCGGCGCCAGCCGGGCCCAGATGATCGGCGCGGTGACACTCGAATCGCTGCTGGCCACGCTGGCCGGCCTGGCCGCCGGCGCCGCCATCGTCGCGGCGGCGCTGTCCGGCGCCGGCAGCGATCCCATCGGCGGCTCGCTCGCCGTCCCTCCTGGCCAGGCCGGCCTGGTGCTGGGCGGCGCCACGGCGCTCGGGCTGCTGGGCACCCTGCTCCCCGCCGCGGTGATCGGCCGCGCGCCGCTCACCGCGCTGGCCGGCCTGCGCGAGTAGCGCTCAGCCGACCCTGCGGTAGATCAGGTCGAAATCCGTCCGGTAGTTCTCGCCGTCTTCGGCCTTCTCCCAGCGACCCACGATCGTGTTGCCGTCGTCCTCGAATCTGCCCGTGAAGCGCTGCGGGAAGGGCTCACCGACCCGCCAGAGCGTCCACTCGCCGTCGCCGATGTGCATCTCATAGACCCGGCACACCCCGCGGTCGTCGGAGTACAGCTGGTAGTAGGTCGCGTTGGCGGCGTCACATCCCATGATCTTCACGGCGTCAGGCGCCTCGGGCAAATCGACGCTCGTGCGCTCCACGAGGTGGGCGCCGGACTCATGCCACTCGATCGTGGCCCACGCCTCGCCGGGCCACGGGTCGCCCCCCGGCGGGATCGCCTCCAGAGCCCATCGTCCGACCAGCGGCTCCATCGCCTTCAGCGCGGTCTCGGCGGTGGTCTCACCCATCCACCCGTCTCCTCTACTCGGCACGCTCGTAGACCTGGACCTGGACGCCGTCCGAGCCGACCTGGCTGGATTCCGCCAGCCTCAGCTTCAGCCGGTCGATCCCGTCGGGGAAAAGGCGCTTGCCGCGGCCGAGCACAGTGGGGAAGACCATCAGCCGAAGCTCGTCGACCAGGCCCGCCTCCAGCAGCGTGCCCACCAGCGTGCCGCTGCCGGCGACCAGGATCACGCCGGTGGTCCGCTCCTTGAGGTCTGCGATCGCTCCGACGACGTCACCGGAGATCACCGTCGTGTTCTGCCACTCCGGATCCTTCAGGGTGGTCGAGACGACGTATTTTGGAGCGCGATTGATCCGGTCGGCGAACTCGCCCTCCCGCGCGGGCCAGGCGGCGGCAAACCCCTCGTACGTCACCCGGCCGAACAGCTGGACCTCGGCGTCCATCAGCTCGTCGAGCTTGAACTTGTCGCCCTCCTGACCACGGTCGTACTCGAAGGTCCAGCCGCCGTACTCGTAGCCCTCGGCTCCACCCGGATCCTCGAACACCCCATCGATCGAAACGAACTCGGTGACCACCAACTTGCCCATCGCACACCTCCCTTTCGCGTTTGCAAGCTACTGACCGTCCCGGCAGCGTGAACTCATCGAACTGTCGAAACCCCACCGAGCGCCGCGCCCACCTGGTGCTAGCGTCGATTCGACGCCGATGAGCATCGCCTCCTCAGCTTCCCGCCGTGACGAGTTGAGTGCATTTCTGCGCTCGCGCCGTGCGCGACTGTCGCCGGCGGATGTGGGGTTGCCGGATGACGGCGCCCGCCGGCGCACGCCCGGCCTGCGGCGCGAGGAGCTGGCCGCGCTGGCCGGCGTAGGGGTGTCCTGGTACACGTGGCTCGAGCAGGGGCGCGACATCCACCCCTCGCCCGAGGTGCTCGACGCGCTGTCGCGCGCGCTGCGGCTGGACGCCGCCGAACGCGCGACGCTGTTCGCGCTGGCCCGCACGGAGTTGCCGCTGCCCAACGGCTCGGCCTCCGCCCCCGAGGAGGAGGCTGCCGAGGACGGTCACCCGCTGCTCGTGTCCCTGGTGGAGGGGCTGCACCCGATGCCGGCCTACCTGCTCGGACCGATGACCCGGATCCTGGCCTGGAATCGGGCCGCGTCAGCCTTGTTCGGCTCGCCGGGCCACCTGCCGCCTGAGCACCGCTCGCTGCTGTGGCTGCTGCTGGTCGATCCCGGCCCGGCGCGGGACAACCCCGGCCGGGAGGCCACCGCTCGCAACATGGTGGCCCGGTTCCGCAGCGAGTATGCGCGCCACGCCGGCGAGCCCGCCTACGAGCAGTTCATCGCCGGGCTGGCCGAGCACAGCCCGCTGTTTGCCGAGTGGTGGGGCGAGCACGAGATCACCGACACCCAGCGCGGAACCAAAACGCTTCAGCATCCGACGCTGGGAACGCTGCGCCTGCACCACGCGCAGACGGTGCCGACCGGGGCGCCTGACCTCCGGTTGACGATCTACGCGCCCGCAGACGCAGCTACCCGCGCCGCCCTGGCGACGCTCGCCGAATCCTGAGCTGATCAGTGCTCGGCGGCGGCCATCGGGTCGCCCAACTGGACGGCGTCCTCGAGCCGCTCCACGTCCTGCGCGTCGAGCTCGACATCGCCGGCGGCGATGTTCTCCTCGAGATGCCGGACCGAGCTGGTGCCGGGAATCAGCAGGATCCGCTCGGAACGGTGCAGCAGCCACGCCAGTGCGATCTGGGACGGCGTTGCGTCACGCCGTGCCGCCACCTCGGCGACGGCGGGGTCGGCCGCCAGCTGACCGGGAC
This sequence comes from Solirubrobacteraceae bacterium, assembly GCA_051985625.1. Lineage (GTDB taxonomy): Bacteria > Actinomycetota > Thermoleophilia > Solirubrobacterales > Solirubrobacteraceae > Palsa-465. The sequence goes on along the minus strand of JBPYFQ010000189.1, from coordinate 17,319 downwards.
CGCCGGCGAAGGCCGAGCCCAGCGGGAAGAACGGCACAAACGCCAGCCCGCGCTCCTCGCACAGAGCCAGCGTCTCCTCGTCGACCCGGTTGACGACGCTGTAGGCGTTCTGCACGCACGCGACGTCGACGAGTTCCAGCGCCTCACGGACGGTGTCGGCGGAGGCGTTGGAGATCCCGATCAGATCGAGCTTGCCCTCCTGACGGAGGTCCTCCAGCGCGCCGAGCTGCTCGGCCAGCCGGCCCTCGGAGTCGTGCTCGTCGAGCAGCCGCAGATTCACGAGATCCATCCGCTCGACCTTGAGCGTGCGCAGATTGTCCTCCACGCCGGTGCGCAACTCGCCCGGCGACTGCGCCGGCAACCAGCCTCCGGCATCGTCACGCCGGGCGCCCACTTTGGTGACCAGCTTGAGGTTCTGCGGATACGGATACAGCGCCTCCCGGATCAGCTCGTTGACCACGTTCGGGCCGTAGAACTGCGAGGTGTCGATGTGGTCGACGCCAAGCTCGACGGCTCGGCGCAGCACCGCGCGGGCTCCGTCGGGGTCGCTCGGCGGTCCGAACACACCGGGTCCTGCGAGTTGCATCGCGCCGAAGCCGATGCGGTTGACGGGCTTGTCGCCCAGAAGTGATGTCTTGTTCATGGACCACAGGCTGCTCCTTCCGTGTCGCGCCGACAAGAAGTCTGTTGATCCTGTGACTGCCACCACCAGGCTGGCCCCCAGGCGGACCGAACTGCTTGAATCGCGGCGCCATGGTCACACCACCGGTGATCACCACCGACGGGCTGTCAAAGGATTACGGATCGGGCCGAGGGCTGTTCGAGCTTGACCTGGAGGTTCGCCAGGGCGAGGTGTTCGGCTTCCTCGGTCCCAACGGCGCGGGCAAGTCGACCACCCTGCGCCTGCTCCTGGATCTGATCCGGCCGACCGCGGGCTCGGCCCGGGTGCTCGGGCTCGACACCATCAAGGACAGCCTCGAGGTGCGCCGCCGGGTCGGCTTTCTTCCGGGCGATCTGGCGCTTTACCCCAAGCTGACCGGGCGCGCCGTCCTCGACTATCTGGCGGATGTCCGCGGCGGGGTGGACCGCCGGGTGCGCGACGGTCTGGTCGAGCGATTTGACGCCGTCCTGGATCGCCCGATCCGCCAGCTCTCGACCGGCAACCGGCAGAAGCTGGGGCTGGTTCAGGCATTCATGCACGAGCCCGAGTTGTTGATCCTGGACGAGCCGATCGCTGGTCTCGATCCGCTCGTGCAGCAGAGCTTCCACGCGCTGCTGGGCGAGGTCAGCGCCAACGGGCACAGCGTGCTGCTCTCCTCCCACACCCTGTCTGAGGTGGAGAGGGTCACCGACCGGCTGGCGATCTTGCGCAACGGACGGCTGGTCGTGGTGGACTCGATCGAGAACCTCCGACGGGTGGCCGTCCAGAAGCTGGACATCGAGTTCACGGCCGCGATCGATCCGACGGAGTTCCGCGGGCTGCCCGGGGTCATCGACGTCACGGCCGACGGCGTCACCGTCACGGTGAGCTTTGAGGGCTCGGCCGACGCGGTCGTCAAGGCCGCCGCTGCTCACGAGGTCCGCGCGATCCGTCCCCGGGAGGACGATCTGGAGGACATCTTCCTGCGCTACTACCGCGACGACGCCGCGTGACCTGGCCGACGACCAAGCTCGCGTTGCGGCTGCGACTCCCGGGGGCGATGTCGGCCGCGATCGGCCTGATCGCTGTGATGGCCGCCGTCGGGGCGCTGTTCCCCGCCGTCGGGCACACGATCGGCAAGCTGCAGGTGCCCAAGAGCGTCGACAACCTCCTCGGCGGGGCCGACTACGGCACCGTCACCGGCTGGTTTCGCAGCGAGATCGCCGCCATCTACGGTCCACTCGTGATCGGCGCGCTGGCGATCACCGGCGCCTCGGCGACCACGGCCGGCGAGGAGGAGGACCGGATCCTGTCGCTCGTGCTCGCCTACCCCATCCGCCGCTCCCGGCTCGTCGCGGCCAAGGCGGCCGCGATCGCGGCGGTCGTGGTGATCATCGCCCTGGCGATCTGGATCGGGCTGATCGTCGGCGTCGCCCTGGCCGGCGGAGGGATCACGCTCGCCCACATGACCGCGCTGGCCGTGCAGGTCGGATTCTTCGGACTGGCCACCGGAGCGCTCGCGATGGCCCTCGCCGCCGCCACCGGCCGCCGCTCCCTCGCTACCGGGGTGGCCGCCGCCATCGGCATCTTGGGCTGGCTGATCAGCAGCTTCGCGCCACTCGTCGCCGCCATCGCCTGGCTGAAGTATCTATCTCTCTTCTACTACTACGCCGGGCACGACCCGCTCACCCGCGGCGTCGACGTCACCGGCGTGATCGTCCTCGGCCTCGTCACCGCCGTGCTGATGGCAATCGCCATGATCGGACTCGAGCGCCGCGACCTGCGCGGTTAGCCCGCCGCGGACACACGCCCGGCTCCGGAGCGCGGTGCGGGGACTGAGGTGAACGGGGCTGCCGGTTATCCAGTGGCATCGTCGACGGCCGGCTCATCGGGAGGCCACCTGGCGAACAGGGGAGCCGTCCGGGCCAGCCAGCGCTCGACGGCGCTCAACCCGGCGGCCGTGATCGAGACTCGGTAGTCGCCATCCTGCTCCTCGGAGCAGGTCACGAGCCATTGCTCGGTGAGGATGCGGACGGCCTCGTGGAGATCGTCGCGGTCGCAGGCCAGCGCGCCGGCCAGCGAATCAAACAACTCCCCGGGATCGCTCAGCGCCCCATCCGGCGGGCCAACGGTCAGCCGCGCCAGCACTTGCATCTGCAACGGCTCCAGGGTTCCGGTCTTGCCGCGATCGAACGTCATCCGCGCCAGGACAGCTGCGCCAAGCGCGGCCAGGGCGATCGGTCGGGCGCGCCAGCCGAGCTCCACCTCTGGTGGCGCCAGGCTCGTCGGGTCTTCGAGTCGGCTGGGCGCGGGTTCTGAGATGCGCCCCGGCGGACCGGCGAACTCGGTGGGCGCCCCGGGCAGCATCCGGATGATCTGGTTGCGAACGGTCTCCAAGTCGGCGTCGAAGTCGCGCAGGATGCGCGCCGCCACACCCTCGTTCTCCTCCATCAGAGCCAGGAGGATGTGCTCGGTGCCGATGTAGTTGTGGCCCAGGCTCTGCGCTTCGCGCAGCGCCAGCTCAAGCACCTTCTTGGCCCGAGGCGTAAAGGGGATCTGCCCAGAAGTGACCTCCTCGCCCGATCCAACGATCCGCACCACCTGCGCACGCACGCGCTCCACGGTGATGTCAAGCGACTCGAGCACCCGAGCAGCCAGCCCCTCCTCCTCGCGCAACAGCCCAAGCAGAATGTGCTCGGTACCGATGTAGTTGTGCTTCAGAGTCCGCGCCTCTTCCTGAGCCAAGACGACCACTTGGCGGGCTCGCTCTGTAAATCGCTCAAACATGGGGCTTCCTAAGAGGTTGTGGCTGTACTACTGAGGAAGTTGGTCGGGGAGTGGTCCTTTGATGCTCCTGCAAGATGCCCGGTTTCCAAGCATTCGAACCGCCGGAGGGACGCCGATGAGTCCGTCTCACATGAACCTCTTCGGCATCTGCGCCGGTTCGGATTAGTGGAAACGGCTTCTCTTCGGGCCATGCCTCAGTCTAACAGCCGGTATGCCGCACTTTCGCGTACCGCAAACCCCCTGCAAGGGCCGCTTACGACTGGTTTTCGACGTGCGATCGGCCGCCCCGCAGAGGCGCCCGCGGGGGCCATCTCCCACCCGTCGACAGCCAGGATCCGGCCAGGATGAGCACCAGCCCGACGACCGCGCCCCCGCCGGGGCGCTCCCCCAGGAGAAGGACGCCGAGCACGAGCGCCACCAGCGGATTGATGTAGGTGATGACCGTCGCCCGGCCGGTGCCGACCTCGCGGATGAGCACCGTGTAGACGACGAAGGCCACCGCCGTGCAGAACAGGCCGAGGGCGGCCACGGCGGCCCAGGCTCCGAGCGTGGGCGCGCGGCTGGGCAGGTCGACCCCGGCGAACGGGGCCAGGATCACCGTCGCCACCAGCAGGCTCGCCCCCATGACGGCCCGCGAGTCCAGGCCGCCCATCCCCAGCTTGACCACCATCGGACCGATGGCGTAGCCCACCGCCCCGATGAAGATCGCCCCCGCCCCCAGCAATTCGGCGCTGCTCCCGGCCACATCGATGCCCACCAGCGCGATCACCCCGCCAAACCCGATCAGCAGGCCCACCGCCCGGGTGGGCGTCGGCCGCTCCGAGGGATCGAACCGCAGCGACAGGACGGTCACGATCAGGGGGACCGAGGCGATGATGATGGCGGTCAGCGACGAGGCGACGTGGACCTCGCCGGCAGCGATCAGCGGGAATGGGATCGAGATCTCGAACACGGCATAGGCCACGATCCACTTCCAGCGCCCGCGCAGCGTGCTCAGCCCGCCGGCCCGCCACGCCACCCCCACCAGGACCACGGCGGCCAGCGCCACTCGCAGCCAGGCGATGTCCGGAGCCGGCAGACCGCCCTCGATGGCGATCTTGATCAGCAGGTACGAGGCGCCCCAGACGATCGACATGAACGCGAACGCCCAGGCGCCGCGCCGGGTCATGACCGCATGGCGGGAAAGAGCACCACCTCCCGGATCGAGCGCTGGCCCGTCATGGCCATCACCAGCCGGTCGATGCCGATCCCGATGCCGCCGGTGGGCGGCATTCCCTGCTCCAGCGCCTGGACGAACGCCTCGTCGTAGGGCTGGGCCTCCTCGTCGCCCGCGGCCGCGAAGCGGCGCTGGCTCTCGAACCGCCGCCGCTGCTCGTCCGGGTCGTTGAGCTCGGTGAACGCGTTGGCGATCTCCATGCCGCCCACGAACGCCTCGAAGCGCTCCACCAGCTCCGGCTGGGACCGGTGGCGCTTGGCCAGCGGCGAGATCTCGACCGGGAAGTCGAGCAGGATCGTCGGCTGGATGAGCGTCGGCTCCACGTACCGGGAGACGAGCTCGTCGACGAGCTGGGGCCACGTCTCGTCCTCGGGGACGGGCAGGTCGCGCTCGCGCATGGCGGCGGCCAGGGCATCGCGGTCGTGCACCTGGAGGATGTCGATCCCGGTCCGATCGCGGATGGCGCCCACGAACGTCTCCCGCCGCCACTTCGGCTCGAAGTCGAACGGCCCCGCGTACCCGACGGCCCGGGCCACGGTCCGCACCAGCCGCTCCAGGCGCTCGGCGACGCCCAGGTAGTCGGCGTAGGCCTCGTACCACTCCAGCACCGTGAACTCCGGGTTGTGGGTGGTGTCCACGCCCTCGTTGCGGAAGTTCTTGCCGACCTCGTAGACGCGTTCCAGGCCGCCCACAATCAGCCGTTTGAGGTAGAGCTCGGTGGCGATCCGCAGGTAGAGATTCCGGTCCAGCGCGTTGTGGTGCGTGGTGAAGGGACGAGCCATCGCCCCGCCGTACAGGGGCTGGAGGACCGGCGTCTCCACCTCGATGAACCCCTCGTCGTCCAGGAACCGGCGGATCGTCGAGATGACCTTGGCGCGGGCCATGAACCGGTCCCGCACGTCGGCGCTGGCCATCAGGTCCAGCTCGCGGTGGCGATGGCGCAGCTCCACGTCGGTCACCCCGTGGTGCTTGTCCGGCGGGGGCCGCAGCGACTTGGCCAACAGCTCGTAGGCATCGACCCGCAGGGTCAGCTCCCCCCGCCGGGACATGAACGCGGTCCCGTCGACGCCGATCAGGTCGCCGAGATCGAATCCGAGCAGGCGCTCCATGTCCTCCGCGCCCAGCTCGTTGACGCGGGCCTGCAGCTGGATGCGGCCGGAGCGATCCTCCAGGTCGAGGAACGCCATCTTGCCCTGGCCCCGGCGGGCGGCGAGCCGGCCGGCCACCCGGTGGCGGGCGTCGGTCTCCTGGCCCGCCTCCAGCCCGGCATGGGCAGCCCGGACCGAGGCGATCGGCTCGACCCCGTCGAACGCGTGCGGGAACGGCTCGACCCCGGCCGCGCGCAGCCCCTCGAGCTTGCGCCGGCGGTCGGCCAGGACGTCCGAGAGGCTGTCCGGCCCACCCTCGGCGCGGTCAGCCACGCGCGCGCACCCCTCGGCCTCAGGCGCCGATGTCGATCTTGGTGATCTTGAGCTTGCGCTCGCCGCGGGGGGTGGCGATCGTCACCTCGTCGCCGCGCTTGCGCCCCACCAGGGCCTTGCCCACCGGGGACTCGTTGGACAGCTTGGCCTCCGCCGGCTTGGCCTCGGCCGAGCCGACGATCGTGTACTTGTTCGACTTGCCGGCCTCGTCCTTGACATGGACGATCGACCCGACCCGGACCACATCGGTCCCCAGATCGGAGGCGTCGACGACGCTCGCCGAGCGCAGCTTGTCCTCCAACGCGGCGATCCGCGCCTCCAGCATTGCCTGCTCGTTCTTTGCGTCGTCGTACTCGGCGTTTTCAGAGATGTCGCCGAACTCGCGGGCCTCCTTGATCCGCGAGGCGACCTCGCGCCGGCGTGTCGTGGACAGGTGGTCGAGCTCCGCCTTGAGATTGGCGAGGCCCTCCTGGGTGAGGATGACGTCCTTGGGCATAGCGATCAGACCTAGGTTGAGTGCAGAACGAGAGCGTGAAAAACCCGCCTGATGCGGCGGGAATCACCGCGGCCAGGCCGCGTGGGCGGATGAGTATAGACACCCCGTTCCCCTCCAATGGAGCGTTGAGCCGTCGACCCCTCCTCCCCCACGCAGACGGGCCAGTGTAGCGCGGTGTGTCAGCCGCTCGACGGGCCTATCGGGGCCCGTGGCCCTGAATCTCGTCGGCCTGCTGGAACGTTGGGCGGTTGATCCATTCGATCAGCGGCTGGGTGATCGCGCCGATCGGCCGGAACTGGATCGAGTCGTGGCACATCTGGTCCCCGGGGTGACAGGCCTTGTCTCCGGGGTACACCTGGGTGGCCGGGGTGGCGATCGCCCGGGCGAGCGAGCGATCCAGCGCCCTCCGGCACGCCTTCAGCGAGCCGTTGCCGCAGTACACCCGGTTCAGCGGCCCGCGGACGCGCTGGTGCAGCACCGCTCGCAGATCCTTCTGGACGATCCCGTAGAAGCCGACATCGAACGAGGAGCCGAAGTGCATCGTCGCCGTGGTGCCGTGGACCGCGGCCCCGTCGCCGGGCTCGTCATTGATCGGGTAGTCGTTCTCCACCTGATTGAGCAGACTGGCGCCGAGCACCGGCCCGAACTCGGCCTGGACGAGCAGCGGCCACCACGCGTCCATGATCCGGACGGCGTCGGACTGGTCGTACTGGCCCGATGCGCCCGGCGCGGAGCGATTGATCCGGTGCGCTCCGGTGGCCACCCAGGTGCGCAGCTCGGCGACCGCGTGCGCCAGCGACGGTTCCTTGGGCGTCCCGATCACCTTGAGCAGGTACGGGAGCACCTCCACCCCACGCAGGTCCTGGGTGCCGGCGACGCCCATCGCGTTGATCAGCTCGGCCAGCGTCATCTTGCCGTGGTCGCGCTTGAGATAGGCGGCGATGTTCTGGTCCAGCAGCTGCGAGCGGTAGATCGACGAGTACTCCTGGCCGGTGGCCGGGTCGCCGTAGGCGGGCGCCTGCTTGTTGTTCCAGCTGGTCAGCCAGCTCTGGTCGACCACGTGCGGATGGGCGTTCTCCGGCGTCTGGGCGACCACCGTCGACTGCGGCGTGCTCTGCGCGGCGCCGGCGAACCCCTTCCACGAGTCGCTGGACCAGCTGGGGAACAGCGGATCGGTGTGACGCGCGCGCACCGGGTTCAGACCGGAGTCGAAGTACGCGATGTGCTTGTCGTCGGTGTAGAACCAGTTGAACGTGTAGCCGATCTTGTCGGCGGCGTTGAAGAACGCCTGGGGGTTGCGCATCTGCGCCGGGTCGTTGAACGCGGCGAACCCGGCGGCCGAGTCGAGCTCGTGCATGTAGGTCGAGCGCAGGTTGGTGTAGGCGACCGGACGCCCGTGGACGGTCGCCCGGGCGGTCACAATCCCGAACGCGGTGCGCTGCGTCTTCAGCGTGATCGACCCGGCCGGCGTCTGATCGGCGAGGTTGGGGCTCCACGACTCGTGGTCGGTGAGCGTCTCCATCGGCACGCAGTGCCCGTGCAGCAGGTAATCCTCGGAGCTGGTGGTCACCGCGCCGCCGGAGGGGTTGCACAGCGGCACCGCGAACGTGTCGATGATGTTCTGGCCGCTGGAGGTCGCCGACCACGCGTAATCACGGCCGTGGCCGAGCTCGACGTACAGGTTGACCCCCGGGAAGGCAGCGCCGTCGGCATCGATGCCGGGGCCATGGATGTCCTCCTCCATGAGGATCTGGGGCGCGTAGTAGGCGACCTGCGGGCCCATCACGGCCAGCGGGTGCCCGGACCCGGAGTGCTTGGCGCTGACCAGCAGCGCGTTGGACATCGAGCGCGGGATCTGCAGCAGGCCCCGGCCGATGCCGGCTACGCCGCCCGGCCCGGCGGCGTGGGCCGCCGACGGCGTGGCCGGCGGAGCGGCGCCACCGGCGACGTGGTTGACGAACTGGACTGAGCCGCGGTCGGGCAGCGCGACCGACCGGCTCACCGCCCGGCTGGGCTTCGGCAGCGTCTGGTACGGGAACCGTCTCCTGGCGACGGTGGTCGGCGCCTCGGGGTCGTTGGGGTCGTTGAAGCTCTCAAACGTGGCGAAGCCGGACCGGTCCCGTGCGCGCCGGGCGGCGCGGCGCGTGCGTTTGTTCTTGTGACGGATCGCGACGTACTGCGGTGAGCCGATGACGTTGCGGTGCTCGCGCCCGAACCTGTGCGCCATGTTCTCGTACAGCATCGCGTTGTAGAGCTGGTCGCCCCCGCCGTTGCCGAAGATGCCGCCCACCAGCGTGGCGATCGAGACCAGGTTCTCCAAGGTGAACGGCTGGGGACCGGTCGGCTGGCCGATGGCGGCGTACTCGGCCGGCATCATCGACAGCGTGTTGAGCGGCTCCCTGGCCTGCGCGATGTAGGTGTTGATGCCGTTGATGTAGCTCTGGGCATCGGCGAACAGCGTCGCCGCCCCGGGCTGAGCCTCGAGGTAGTTGATCTGGTGGACGAGGTCCTGCGAGTTGTAGGGCTCGTTGGCCCACACCTGCTCGTCCATCGCCACGTTGGCGCCGCCGGCGAACGACGCCAGGTCGCCCTGCCCGGCGTGGCGCAGGGCATCGATGAAGAACAGGCGGTCCTCGGCGGTGACGTAGCCGATCCCGAACATCAGCTCGTCCCGGGTGGCGCCGTAGATGTGGGGCACGCCGAAACGGGAATCGCGGACGATCGTCACGCCCGGCTCCGGGCTCTGGGTGGAGCCGACGTCACCCGACGGGACGCCGAACGTCGCGTCCTTGAAGTAGTCCGGGATCTGGGCCTCGGTGATCGAGCCCGCCGCGGTCGTCAGGTTGGAGTACATCGACAGCTGGTCGGAGCTGTGCGGCGGCCGCTTCCCCGCGGCCTCGAACTGCGCCAGCTGCAGGGCGTTGTCGAAGCCGTTGGCGCCCGGCGGCAGGATGTTGCGAAAGCCGCGGTAGTCGTTGGTCCCATACGGCTGCACCGGCCCGGGGGCATTGGTGGTGCCCGGGAGCGGGATCGGAACCGGGAGAGCGTGGGGCCGGGCGCGAGCCGCGGCCAGCGCGGACCCTGCGCCGGCCAGTGCCAGGAGGAGCGCCGCGATGAGCAGGGCACGGGCAACGCTCCGGAACATGGTGTAACACCCTACTCGGTTTCCCCCGGCCACGCGGCAGGTGCCTCGAGCCCGTCCGGGCGTCGCGTTCAGCCGGCGGAGACGGTGCGCTCAGCGCGCGGGGATGCCGAACAGCTCGCGGGCGACATCGAGCGTCGGCGCGCGCTGCAGACCGTCCTGCAGCGCCCTCTCGTTGTCGGCGCCCAACCGCTCCAGGTACCACGGATAGAACTTGCGCAGGTACCGGTTGGCGCGCTCCGGGCCGAGGTGCTCGGCGGCGCAGTCGAGCACCCAGGCGACCTCGTCCAGGATCTCCTGGCGGGTCGGCTCGTCCTCGCGCAGGCCGAGCAGCTGGGAGAACAGCCATGGGTTGCCGAGCGAGCCCCGGGCCAGGGCGACGGCGGCCGCCCCGCTGCGCTGAAACGCGTCACGCGCCGACTCCGCCGACCGCAGCCCGCCGGAGATGATGAGCGGCACCGGCAGCTCCTCGGCCAGTTCGCGGGCCAGCTCGTAGTCCGGCTTTCCGGAGTGGCGCTGGGAGGCGTGGCGTGGGTGGATGCAGATCCCGGCCACGACGCCGGCCTCGGCCAGGCGCCGCGCCGTCTCGACCCCGCTCAGGTCCCCGGGTCGCGTCCCGGAGCGCAGCTTGACCGTGACCGGCAGCCCGCTGCCCCGGCCGGCCGCCCGGGCGATGGCCACGGCCTTGTCCGGATCGGCCAGCAGCGCCGCGCCGGCCCCGGTCTTGCACACCTTGGGCACCGGGCAGCCCATGTTCAGGTCGATGAGGTCGGCGCCGGCGGCGGCCACGCGCTCGGCCGCGGACTCCATCACGTCGGGGTCATGGCCGAACAGCTGCATCGAGACCGGGTGCTCGTCCGGGTGGATGCGCAGCAGCTCGCGGCACGTGCGCTCGTTGCGGTAGTGGACGGCGAAGCTGGAGACCATCTCGGACACGACCAGCCCGGCTCCGTGGCGCTTGGCCTGGAGCCGCACGAACCAGTTGCCGATCCCGGCCAGCGGGGCCAGGATCACCCGATTGGGAATTCGCACCCCGCCCACCCCGCCCAGCGTCCAGGCGTCAGTCAGCGTCCGCGGGCGGTCGGCGGCGGGAGCTGGAGGGGTGTCGGTGGCGAGGGCCACGGCCAACTCATGGTACGAATGAGGGACATGGACATCGTCTCGCTCCTCGAACCCTGGGTCTCGCTGATGCGCGAGCAGGTGCCCGGCCTGGACCTGTTCGACGCGCATACCCACCTGGGCCAGAACGACCCCGACGGCATGAAGCAGGCGCCGGAGGAGCTGCTCGGCATGCTCAGCATCGCCGACGCCCGCGGCGCATTCGTGTTCCCCATGCACGAGCCGGACGGCTACGCCCCGGCCAACGACATGGTGATCGCGGCGGCGGCCGCCTCGGACGGGCTGCTCACCCCGTTCTGCCGGGTCAGCCCCCATGCCGGCAACGCGGCCGTCGAGGCCGAGCGGGCGTTGGGCGCCGGCGCCAAGGGGATCAAGCTCCATCCCCGGGCCGAGCAGTTCACCCTGGACCACCCGGCGGTCCGCGAGCTGGCGGCGATCGCCGACGAGCGCGAGCTGCCGATCCTGATCCACGCCGGGCGGGGGATCCCGGCCCTCGGCGCCCACGCCGTCCAGCTGGCCGGCCAGTTCCCGGGGGCCCGGTTCATCCTGGCCCACGCCGGCGTCTGCGACCTGTCCTGGATCTGGCGCCCCGCCGCCGACCTGCCCAACCTCCTGTTCGACACGGCCTGGTGGATGCCCGCCGACCTCCAGACCCTGTTCGCCCTCGTCCCGCCGGGCCAGATCCTGTTCGCCTCCGACGCCCCCTACGGCCACACCCTGGGCTCGGCGATCACCCAGATCCGCTCGGCGCTCCAGGTCGGGCTGTCGCCCGAGCAGATCCGCTGCATCGGCTCAGAGCAGTCCCTGCGGATCGCCGCCGGCGAGCCTCTGGCGCCCGCCGGCCCCGCCATCGGCGAGCGCGACCACGCCTCCCACCTGCTGCTCGACCGAGTCGCCGAGTACATCATGCTCGGCGCCATCGCCACCATGCGCGGCGCCGAGGGCGGGCCGGAGATGCTGGCACTGGCCCGGATGGCGTGCGACGTGCCCGACGGGGCCGACGACGGGCCGGTGTTCGACGCGGTCCGGGGGCTGCTCGACACCTTCGAGGAGATCCGGATCGCCGAGCCGGACAACCGGCGGCGGCTGGCGTTCCTGATCCTGGCGGCCAGCGTGGCCCGCACCCCGGACGTGCCGGTCCCGATCATTGAGGCGGGCTATTCCGCTCCCAGATCAGGCGCAGCCCGGTGAGCGTCAGGAGATCGTCGACGGCGTCGATCGTCTCCCGGACCGCCGGCACCAGCGATGTGGCCAGGCCCCCGGTGGCGATCACCGTCGTGCCCTCCCCCAGCTCGTCTCGCAGCCGGCGGACGATCCCGTCGACCTGACCGGCGAAGCCGAACACGATCCCGGAGCGAATCGCCTCCACGGTTGACTTCCCGATCAGCGTCCGCGGCTCGGCCAGCTCCACCTTGGGGAGCTTGGCGGCCCGCTCGTAGAGGGCGTCGATCGAGATCTCGGCGCCCGGGGTGATGATCCCGCCCAGGTACTCGCCGGCGGCCGACACAGCGTCGTAGGTGATGGCGGTGCCGAAGTCGACCACGACGCACGTGTCGTGGACCCGCTCGTAGGCGGCGATCGAGTTGACCAGCCGGTCGGCGCCGACTTCCCGCGGGTTGTCGATCCGGATCGGCATGCCGGTCCGCAGCGACGGACCGACGACGAGCATCTCGTGACCCAGATAGCGCGCCGCCATCGCCCGCCACTCGTCGTTGAGCTGGGGAACGGTGGAGGAGACGATCGAGCGGTCGATGTTCGTGAAGCCGAGGCCGCGCAGCGCCAGCAGGCTGGCCAGCCGGGCGCCCAGCTCGTCGCGGGTCGACTCGCGCACGGTGGCGAACCGCCAGTCCTCGGCCACGACCTCCTCGCCGTCGCGGTAGACGCCGAAGTGGGTCTGGGTGTTGCCGACATCGACGACGAGGAGCATGGCCTGCAATTACACCAGCGGCGGGGCGACGGGGCGGACCGCCTGCCCCGGGCCAAGCCCGGCCAGCGCGTCGGCCAGCCGCTCGCCGGTCGGCAGCGCCAGGTCCGGGTCGAGCTCCAGCAGCGGCACCAGCACGAACCGGCGAGTGGTCACCTCGGCGTGGGGCAGGGTCAGCCGGTCGGAGCTGTACCGCAGGTCGTTTAGCAGCAGGAGGTCGACATCGATCACCCGCGGGCCGTGGCGCGGTCCTCCGGCCGCCCGGCCCACCTCACGCTCCACCGCCTTGCAGGCGTCGAGCAGCTCCTCGGGCCCCAGGTCGGTCTGCACGCGCAGGCAGGCGTTGAGGAAGTCCGGCTGGTCAAGCACCAGCCCCACCGGCTCGGTCTCGTACAGCGACGAGCTGCGCAGCACCTCCACGTCGTGGCGAGGCAGGGCATCCACCGCAGCGCGCAGGTGGGCGCGGGTGTCGCCGATGTTGGACCCGAGCCCCAGGTAGCCGATCCGTGGCACCGCCGGCGAGCTACTCGGACGCCTCGCGCCAGACCTCCACCGAGACCTCGGTGACCGGCAGGGCAAGCGGCGGCTCGGGCTTGGCCGCCTTGACCCAGACGGCGTTGGCCTCGTAGCGCTCCAGGAGGCGGTCGGCGATGGCGGCGCACAGGCGCTCCAGGGTTTTGTACGTGCGCTGCTGGGCGACCAGATTGGCCACGTCGCACACCTGCCCGTAGTCGACCGTGTCCTCGATCCGGTCGGTGAGCGTGGCGTCGCACTCGCCGACGTCGAGGCGCAGATCGAGGAGCAGGCGCTGGCCGACCTCGCGCTCGGCCGCGGTCACGCCGACGTGGGTGAACAGCGACAACCCGCTGATCTCGATCGTGACCTCGGGTTCGGAGCCCTCCTCCTCGTCCTCGTCTACGTCGTCGTCGTCCTCGTACTCGTCGGCGTCGTGCTCGCCCATCGGCGAGGGACCGTAGCAGCCGTGATCAGCAGGGCGTCCCGGACTGGAGCCACGTCGTGGACCCGGAAGATACGGGCGCCGCGCTCGTAGGCGATGACGTTGGTGGCGATCGTGGCGGCCAGTCGGTCCTGCACCGGACGGCCGGTCAGCCGGCCCAGGAACGACTTGCGCGATGTGCCGATGACGATCGGGCGGCCGAGCTCGGTCAGCTCATTGAGCCGGCAGATCAGCTCCAGGTTGTGCACGTCGGTCTTGCCGAAGCCGATCCCGGGGTCGAGCAGGATCCGCTCCTCGGCCACGCCGTGGGCGACGGCGAACGACATCCGCGCGTCCAGGAACCCCTTGACGTCGGAGACGACCTCGTCGTAGTGCGGGTTCTCCTGCATCGTCCGGGGCCGGCCGAGCATGTGCATCAGGCAGCACTCCACGTCATGTTCGGCCACCACGCCCACCATGTCGGGATCGCCCCGCAGCGCCGTGACGTCGTTGACGAGCGACGCTCCGGCCTGCAGCGCGGCCTCGGCCACCGCGGCCTTTGAGGTGTCGATGGAGATCCGTGCCTCGGCTCCGGCGCCCCGCAGCCCCTCGATGACCGGCAGCACCCGCCCCAGCTCGTCGGACTCGGAGACCGGCTCGGCCCCCGGGCGCGTCGACTCCCCGCCAATGTCGAGGATCGCCGCGCCGTCGGCCTCCAGCTTCAGGCCGTGCTCGATCGCCGCCGGCACGTCGAGGTACTCACCTCCATCGGAGAAGGAGTCCGGCGTCACGTTGACGATCCCCATCAGCACCGGCTCCCGGTCGCGGTTCACGGCTCGTCCTCGTCCGGCCAGCGCCCGGTGCGGTCGAAGTACTCACGGGCCCGCTCCTCGTACTCGCGGTCCTCGTTGCTGCGCAGGCTGAGGCGGTACATCCAGTTGAGCATCCACACGATCAGGGCCACGATCAGCAGCGCCACGCCCGCGGCCGACTCCAGCGAGTGGCTGTTGGTCAGCTGCGAGTAGCTCGCGTGGCCGATGGCGATCAGCACGAGGCCGGCGACGGCGATCGCCAACGGCAGCCAGATGCGGGTGGCGGATAGGATCACCCGGCCCGGGCGCGTGGAGGTCATACCGGGGACGTTACCCCGTCCTGCGCGCGCCACCGCCGACGTGGGAGGAGCCCCCCTTGCCCGACAGGATCACCCGTCGAACGCTGCTCGGCGCGGCCGCGGGAGGCGCGGCCACGCTGGCCTGGGGCCTCCCCGCCTGGGCCCGGTCATCCAGACTGCGGCGGCCGGACAGCCTGCCCTTCCCCCACCTGCCCGCCGGCACCGCGTCGCTGCCGCAGATCGAGCACGTCGTGGTGCTGATGCTGGAGAACCACTCGTTCGACAACCTGCTCGGCATGGTCGCCGTCCAGGTCCCGGGCCGGCGCGGGGTCGACGGGCTGACGGTGCGGGGCGGCCGCCCGGTCAACTCCAACCCGGATGCGACCGGCAAGCGCATCCGGGCCACGCACGCCACCTCGCCCTGCCAGCTCAACGGACAGCCGAGCCAGACGTGGAACGCGTCCCATCAGGCGTGGGACAACGGGCGCAACGACGGCTTCGTCCGGGCCAGCGGACCGGTGGCGATGGAGTACTGGGACCGTAGCGACCTGCCGTTCACGTATGCGCTCGCCCGCCACTTCCCGATCGGCCAGCGGTACTTCTCCTCGGTGCCGGCCCAGACGTATCCCAACCGCCGGTTCCTGTTCTGCGGAACCTCGTCCGGCCTGGTCGGCGACAACCTGGCGCAGGCGGCGCACCTGCCGGCCGCCAACGGCTCCATCTTCGACCGGCTGGACCGCCACCGGATCTCCTGGGGCTCCTACTACCAGGAGGTTCCCAGCCAGCTCATCGTCCCGGGCTTCTTTGGGCCGAAGCGGGCCCGCCGGCTCAAGCGCTTCGATCATTTCTACTCCGACGCCGCCGCCGGGCGCCTGCCCCACGTCACGTTCCTGGAGCCGAACTACGCGACGACGTCGGAGGAGAACCCGCAGGACATCCAGGTCGGCGAGCACCTCGTGGCCCGGGTGGTGCACGCGTTGATGAGGGCGCCCACCTGGAAGCACACGGCGCTGTTCATCACCTACGACGAGCACGGCGGCTACTACGACCACGTGCCGCCGCCCCGGGCGATCAGGCCCGACGGGATCAAGCCCCAGCAGCCGCCGGGACAGCCGCCGATCGCCCCGGGCGGGTTTGACCGCTACGGCTTCCGCGTGCCGCTCATCGTCGTCTCGCCCTGGGCCCGCGCCGGCTACGCCTCCCGCATCGTCCAGGACCACACATCGATCACGGCGTTCATCGAGCACAAGTGGAACCTTCCGGCGATGACCCACCGCGACGCTAACGCCGCCCCGATGCTCGACTACTTCGACTTCCGCCGGCCGGCGTTCCACCAGCCGCCCGCCCTGCCCAGGCCGCTGAGCCTGGCACCCGGCCTGGCCGAATGCCATGCCGCCGGGCTCAACCCGCCGCTGAGCAAGCCGGGGACGCTCAGCGGCTGACCCACCGCTCCGCCACGGCTCAGCCGCCGATCGCCAGGAAGTGCCGGAGGTCGGTGACGATCCCCGGGAGGTCGTGCTCGACACGGAAGTCGGTGAAGCGCAGCGGGATGAGCCCCAGCCGCTGCAGGGCCGCATCCTTGACCCGGTCGCGCTCCATGTCCCGAGCGGCGATGTGGTACGGCCGGCCGTCCAGTTCGACGACGAGTTTGTACTGCGGCCAGAACCGGTCGATCTCCCACCGATCGATGTGGACGTTGCGCTCGGGCTCCGGGAACTCCGGGTGGGCAGCCAGAACGCGGTCGAAGGCGCGCTCCAGCCCGGACTTGCTGCTGTCGGTGCGCCGGTAGACGGCCAGCACCGCCCGCAGCGTGCCCAGCCCCGGCCAGCGCTCATGGCGGGCCAGCGTCTCCTCGATGTCGGTGAGGCCGGAGCGGAGGTCGGGCCGGAGCAGGCGCCGCTGGACGGCGACCGTCACCAGGCGCTCCAGCTCGGCCGGGGTCTCCCGGGGTGAGAGCTCGACGAGCAGGCGGAGCACGCTGCTGACCCGGAGGTGGCCGTTCTGGCGGACGTCGCGGGGGTGGGGTTCGTCCTTGGTGCGGTGGAGCATCAGCCCCGGACGGCGCCGCGCGCTGCTGCCCACCACGGTCACTTCGATGTCGTGCGTGTTGATCGCCCGCAACCCCCAGACGCCGGCCGCCGTGCGGTGGCTCAGGAACGCGTCCCGCCCCACCGCCATCAATCCGGCGAGCAGCAGCCCCCGGTCGACGATGCGTCGGTGGCCGACGGCAAAGACATCGCGATGAAGGGGGTGCAGCCGGCCCTGCCGCACCATCGTTCGCACTTGCTCGTAGGTGAACCCCAGCCCGTACAGATCGGCGCGAGACGCCACACCCAACTGCCGCGCGGCGAGCGCGGCTAGCTCACGTTGGCGACGATCCTGGTCTGTGGGCCCAGGAATGTCGCCAGCGTCGGCCATCGACCCACCGTGACAGAAAAACTGTCACCCGTGGGTGTCAACTCTGTGCCAGTTATTCGGCGGTGCCGCCGGCGAGCCCGGGCCGGGGCAGCGGCCGCGGGGCGTCCC
>JBPYFQ010000188.1:0-5251 GCA_051985625.1 Solirubrobacteraceae bacterium | reverse complement strand
GAGACGGTCAGCCGGATCGACGAACGCCGGCCGTGGCCCTTTCTCCGAGGGACGGCGATCGAATTGGCCCGTCCAGCGCACCGAACTCAGATCACCAAGGCGGTCCTCCGCCTGCGGGAGATGATCTTCAACGGGGAGTTCTCGCCCGGCGAGCGCATGTCCGAGCTGCCGCTCGTGGCGCTGCTCGGCGTCTCGCGCACCCCGCTGCGCCTAGCCCTCGCCGAGCTCGAGCACGAGGGGCTGCTCCGCGACCTGCCGACCGGGGGCTACGTCGTGCGCGAGTTCACCCAGGGCGACGTCCGCGATGCGATCGAGCTGCGCGGGGTGCTGGAGGGCACGGCGGCGCGCTTCGCCGCCGAGCGCGGGGCGTCCGCCCGCGACCTGTCCGCGCTCCGCGCCACCAACCAGACCATCAAGGCGCTCGTGCATCGCACCGACTACGAATCCTTCGAGCGCTACCTGCGCCTCAACGAGGAGTTCCACGCCCGGCTGCTGAAGATGGCCTACAGCCCGCTGCTGGCGCGCTCGCTGGAGGGGATCGCGTCGCTGCCGTTCGCCGGTCCCAGCGCGTTCATCCTGGCCGAGGCCGAGCTGCCGGCCTCGCGGGACATCCTGATCATCGCCCATCGCCACCACGAGGATCTGATCGACGCGATCGAGCGGCGCCAGAGCGCTCGGGCCGAGAGCCTGGCTCGCGAGCACGCCCGGCTCGCGCTGTCGAACCTGGAGATCGTCGTCGAGCACCGCGACGTGCTCAAGCGCATGCCGGGGGCGTCGCTCATCTCGCTCCCGGAGGCGACGCCCGAGCCCGATCCGGCCTGACCAGATCCTGCCTGGCCTCACGGCGGCGGCTGCGACGAGATCTCAAGCGGCTCCTCGCGGTCGGCCCACTGCACCGCGTGGCGGGCTGCCGCGTACACGGCCTCGGCATCCGGCCGGTAGGCGTCCTCCAGCGCCGGGCTGAGCGGCACGGGCGTGAACGGCGCGCCCACGCGCTGGATCGGCGCGTCGAGATAGTCAAACGCGGCCGCCTGCAGCTGCGCGGCCAACTCGGCGCCGAAGCCCCCGGTGCGCACCGCCTCGTGGGCCACGACCGCGCGCCCGGTGCGGCGCACCGAGTCGGCGAGCGGATCGAGGTCGAGCGGCACCAGCGTGCGCGGGTCGAACACGTCGGCCTCGATCCCGTCGGCGGCCAGCCGCTCGGCGGCCGCCATCGCCTCGCCGACCATCCGTGACAGCGCGATGATCGTCACGTCGCGGCCGCGGCGGAGGTGATCGGCCCGCCCCAGCGGGACCGGCCGCAGCGGCTCGCCGACCGGCTGGCGCCGGTAGTACAGCGACTTGTTCTCCACCACCACGACCGGGTTGGGGTCGGCGACCGCGCTGAGCAGGAGCCCGGCCGCGTCGGTGGCGGTGGCCGGCATCACCACCTTCAGGCCCGGGATGTGGGTAACCCACGCCTCCAGGCTCTGCGAGTGCTGGGCGCCGGCCCGCCCCCCGGCGCCGCCCTGCGTCCGCAGCACCATTGGCACCGACAGCTGGCCGCCGGACATGAAGTGCGCCTTGGCCGCCTGGTTGACGAGCTGGTCGAGAGCGAGCGTGAGGAAGTCGATGAACATGATCTCCACCACCGGGCGCAGGCGGGCTTGGGCGGCGCCGACGGCGACCCCGCAGACGGCGGCCTCGCTGATCGGGGTGTTGATCACCCGTTCGCGGCCGAAGCGGTCGGCCAGGCCCTCAGTGGCCAGGTACGGCCCGCCCTCGGCCACGTCCTCGCCGATGACGATGACCCGGTCGTCGGCGGCCATGGCCTGGGCCAGCGCGGCCTTGATCGCCTTGACGTACGTGGTGTCGCTCACGACGCGTACACCAGCCCGGCCGCCTGGGCGGGCGTGATCGGCTCGCTGGACCGCCCAAACTCGACCGCGCGGTCGACCTCCGCGTCGGCCTCGGCGGTGAGCGCCTGGGCCTGCCCTTCATTGATCCAATCGCGGCGCGAAGCGACGGATTCCAGCCGCGCAATCGGGTCGAGCTTGGCCCACTCGTCGTCGGACAGCGCGTTGCGGCCGGCCAGCGGATCGCCCTCGTAATGGCCGCGGCGCCGGTGGGTCCGGCACTCCAGCAGAAACGGTCCCCGGCCTTGGCGGGCCTTCTTCAGGTAGCGGCCGAACGAGCGCCAGATCGCCTCGACGTCCGCGCCCTCCACGACCCGGCGGTCGAAGCCATACGGGGCCACGACGTCGCAGACGCTGTCCACCCGGGTGTGCTCGGCCCGGGTGGTGAACTCGGCCATCCCGTTGTTCTCGCAGACGAAGATGAGCGGCAGCTCCCACAGCGAGGCCAGGTTCACGGTCTCCGCGAAGTGGCCGGTCTGCACCGCGCCGTCGCCGAAGAACACGACGGTCACCTGATCCTCGCCGCGGATCTTGGCCGCGAGCGCGCCGCCAGCCGCCATCGGCAGGTTGCCGCCGACCACTCCGGTCGCGCCCATCACTCCGTGCTCGAGGTCGACCAGGTGCATCGACCCGCCGAGCCCGCGGCACAAACCGGCCGATCGCCCCATGAGCTCGGCCATGACCCGGTCCATGGGGGCGCCCTTGGCCAGGACGTGACCGTGGGCGCGATGGCCGCTGTAGATCTCGTCATCGTCGCGCAGCTGCCGGCACACGGCGGCGGCCACTCCCTCCGAGCCGATGCTCAGGTGAATGAGCCCGTGCACCAGGAGACGCTGGTGCAGGGTGGCCATCCGCTCCTCGAACCGGCGGATGCGCCACATCGTGCGCAGCAGGTCACGCGCCGTCTCGGCGTCGAAGCTGCCCGCGCGTGCCTTCCGGGTGCCGCGCCGGGCCACCTCAGGCGGCCACCGGAGCCGTGCCGAGCGCCTCGCGCACCGCCCCCGCGATCTTCGCCTCGTCCGGCAGCACGTAGGCCTCCATCGGCTGGCTGTAGGGAATCGTGGCGTCGAGCGCGGTCACCAGCTTGATCGGCGCCTTGAGCGCCGAGAACCCGTGCTCGGCGACCTCGGCGGCGATGAACGAGGCGGCGGACGCGTGCCGCGTCGCCTGGTCGGCCAGGACCAGGTGGCCGGTCTTTTCCACCGAGCCGAGGATCGCCGGCATGTCGAGCGGTTGCAGCGAGCGCGGGTCGATGACCTCGGCCTCGATGCCCTCGCCGGCCAGCGCCTCGGCCGCGGCCAGCGCTCGCCCCACCGTCCAGCCGGTGGCCACGATCGTCACGTCGGAGCCGGGGCGGCGGACCGCCGCCTCGCCGATCGGCACCACGTAGTCGCCCTCGGGCACGTCGCCGTGCTCCAGCACCAGCAGGTAATGCATGAGGTAGACGACCGGGTTGTCGTCGCGGACGGCGGCGGCCATCAGGCCCTTGGCGTCGGCCGGCGTGGCGGGCAGGACGACCTTCAGCCCGGGGACGCCGCAGAACATGCTGTAGATGGAGCCGGTGTGCTGGCCCGCCCACCCGGCGGTGAACCCGTAGCCGGCCTTGAGCACGAGCGGGACCTTGACCCGGCCCCCGCTCATGTAACGCAGCCGGGGCGCCTCGTTGACGACCTGGTTCATCGCCACCAGCATGAACTCGGCCATCAGCAGTTCCACCACCGGGCGATAGCCGGCCAGGGCCAGTCCGACGGCCATGCCGATCTCAGCCGTCTCGGAGATCGGCGAGACCCGGACCCGGTCCCGGCCGAACGCCTGGACGAGCGGGTCCTCGTCGCTGGGGGCCACGTCCTGGCCGTAGAACAGGACGGTGTCGTCGCGCTCCATCTCCAGCCGGATCGCCTCCTGGACGGCCGCGATGTAGGGAATCTCTCGTGCCATAGGTTTCCTCGCTACGCGTAGACGAAGTTCGTGGCTGCTTCGGGCTCCGGGTACGGGCTGTCCAGGCCGAACTGCACGGCGGCGTCCATCTCGGCCCGGACGTCGGCGGTGATCTGGTCGGCGCGGTCGGCGTCGAGCGTCCCGTTTTCGACGAGCCGCATGCGGAAGCGGGGCACCGGATCGCCGCGCAGCGCGGCCTCGTACTCCTCGCGGTTGCCGAACACGGTGATCGCCTCGTGCTCCGGGTAGTGGAGCGGCACCCCGGGCGGCGCGATCAGGTTGCCGTGGGCGGACAGCCGGTAGACCTTGGACTCGATGAGCGTCGGTCCCTGGCCACGCCGGGCCCGGTCGACGGCCGCCGTGACCGCCTCGTACACGGCGATCGGGTCGCCGCCGTCGACGGTGACCCCCGGCATGCTGTGGGCCTGGGCCTTGACCGACAGGGGCTCGCCGGCGGCCGCGTTGGCGTCCTCCTGCTCGGAGCGCGTCGCCACGTTGTAGTTGTTGTTCTCCATGATGTAGACGACTGGCAGCTTCCACAGCGAGGCCAGGTTGAGCGACTCGTGGAACGCGCCCTGCTTGGAGGCGCCGTCGCCGAAGAAGCAGAGCACCACCTGGCCCTGCTTTCGGATCTGCGCGGCATAGGCGACGCCGGTGGCCTGGGGAATCCCCTGCCCGACGATGCCGCTGGTGCCGATGAACCCGCGCTCGGGATCGGCCAGGTGCATCGACCCGCCGTAGCCGCCGCACAGCCCGTCGCGGCGGCCGTAGATCTCGGCCATGATCGCGTTGGGGTCGGTGCCGAGGGCGATCGGGTACCCGTGGCAGCGGTAGGTGGTGAGCAACTGGTCGGAGGACTCGATCGCGGCCAGCGATCCGACGATCGACGCCTCGGCGCCGTCGGCCAGATGGGTGTGGCCGCGGATGACGCCCGGGTGCTCCTCGAACGTCCGCTTGACCCGCTCCTCGAACTCCCGGATGCGCAGCATCTGGGTGAACATCCACACGAGCCTGTCGTTGTCGAGTTCCTGCATGTCTCGGTTCCTCCTCAGGTCACGCCGGCGCCGAACTGCGCGACGCTGGTCTCGTAGGTGCGCTTGACCGCCTCCTCGAGCGGTAGCGCGCGCAGTTCCGCGGACAGAATCTCGGCCCCCCACGGACCGTCGTAGCCGATCGCGCGACACGCCTCGATGTAGCCCGGGATGTCGAACTCCCCTTCGCCCGGCAGTCGGCGGTGGTTGATCACCTCGTCGATCTTGTCGTCCATGTACTCCACTGGGCCGTCGGACAGCTCGACCCAGGCCAGCTGATCGCCCGGGATGCGCTTCAGCTCCTCGGGCTCAATTCGCAACTTGCCCATGTGCCAGGTGTCGATGGCCAGCCCGCCGTTCTTGCGGTCGGCCTCCGTAACCAGCCGG
>JBPYFQ010000187.1:0-17092 GCA_051985625.1 Solirubrobacteraceae bacterium | reverse complement strand
GTGACACCAAGCGCCCCGTTCACCCTCGTGGAGGCTCCGGACCGGGACCAGCTGCTGGCGAAGTACTTCCGGGGCCTCGGCGATCCGACCCGGCTGCGGATTCTGCGGCTGCTCGGCGACGAGACCGAGTTGGCGGCCGGCCAGATCGTCGCCCGCCTCGGGCTGCCCCAGGCGACCGTCTCCACCCATCTGGGCTGCCTGCGCTGGTGCGGCTACGTGACCACCCGCCGGGCGCAACGGTCGGTGATCTACCGGCTCGCCGACGCACGGGTGAGCGAACTGGTGCGGATGGCCGCTGCGCTGCTGGAGGACAACGCGGAGCACGTCGCGCGCTGCCGGACGATCGATGCGGTCGCCGGCGGCGTGGGCTAGTAGGCCGCCCTAAAGCACTGCAGGGCGGCGGACGCGGCCACAGGGCGTAGGCAAGCGTCTAACGTCAACCAGGCACGCCAGCGACCGTACACCCGTCCCCGGCGCCGATCAAGCCCGGCCGGCCCCGATCAACCCCGCCGGCGTCGATCAACCCCGGCCGGCGCCGATCAACCCCCGCCGGCGCCGATCAACCCCGCCGGCACCGATCGACCCCGCCGGCACCTGGAGACGCGGGGGGACCCTTCAGGTATGGACGCCGGGGAGCGACAGCTGGTCCGGGGGCGTGGGGGGCACGTCATCGCCATCGGCTGAGCTGCCGCGGCGCCGGGCCTTGCGCCAGTGTCCGACCACCTCGTGAGCGCTGGCGTGTCGCCATCCGGTGGCGGGGCAGAGGGGCTGGAAGTAGACGGTGCCGTTCTTGACCTCGGTCACCTCGCCCCAGATCCCCGTCCGGCCCTTGATCGCCGCCTTGATGACATCGCCTGGCTGGACACGGTCAAGTCTCATCGAAATCCGCGCCGGAGGCTAGCGGTCGGGGCCGATGGCCCGGCCAAAGGCTCCAATGTCGACCGATCGCTCCTGGTCATTACCGAGAACTGAGGGCCGGTTCTGTTGCCAACCGGTGTACGCGGTGTTTAAATCCAACCTTAGAACCGAACCGGGCCGGAGGTGACGATGAGAGGCATCGAACCAGGGGCGACGGACCGTGGGGGGGCCGACCACGGGAACTCCGGCATGCCGGAGGGCGTCACGCAGATGGCCTGGACGATGGCGACCGAGCGCCCGCCGCCCAACCATCATCTTGAGGAGCTGCTCGCGGCACTGGGCGAGGTGGGCGCCGCTGGTCTCGGCGGCGGACCCGGCCACGGCGCCGACCCTCGCCCGTAGCACTGTCCGGTGGTGCCGCGCGCGGATCTCGGAACGCCGATCTCGTACGAGGTCCTGCGCGTCGGCACGCCGGTGTACAGCGGGGACGGCGAGCGGATCGGCAAGGTCGCCCACGTGCTCGCCGCCGACGACGAGGACGTCTTCGACGGTGTCGTGATCGGCGAGCACCCGTTCGGCGAGGCTCATCGCTTCGCCGACGCCGACGACATCGACGCCATCTATGAGCACGGCGTCGTACTCACGCTGAGCCGTGACGAGTCCGAGCACCTGCCCAAGCCGTCCGCCAACCCGGCGGTGATGAGAGACGACCCGACTGAGTCCAAAGCGGACATCCGGCGTGAGAAGCTGAGGCGCGCCTGGGATCTCATCTCAGGGAACTACTGACCGGCCCTCCACGAGTTCCCCGGCTCGTGCCACACTTGCTGGGAGTTGCGCGAGCCGTTCCTCACCCCAGTGGTGGCATCCGGCGACGCGGTCCGAAGCCGCTGGCGCCCGGTGGCGCGCGGCTCCGGCTTACCCCACCGCCGAGGCTTCCCCCCGGCCGGGGGCGCCGGACGGGTGCGCGTATGAGCGACCTGGAGCAGAGCATGTCCTCAGACGGGCAGCCCGCAATCATTCCTTCTCCCCGCGGCTCGCGGGCGGAGGTCCACGATCGGGCCACGCTCGTGCACGAGCAGAGCGCCGCCCGCCACCGCGCCGCAGCGGCTGCGTGGGAGGCGCGCGGCGACGCGCAGTGGGCTGATTTTGAGCGGCGCTGCGCCATGCTGGAGCGCGCGTCGGCCGCGCTCGAGGCGCAGCGGGCGAGGTTGGCGCAACTGCGCGCCGGCGAGTTGAAGCCGGGCGAAGACGTTGCGCGGGTCGATCTCGAGCAACTCAGCCGGGCGATCACGCGCCGGGCGGCGGAACTCAAGGCCGAGGATGACGGTTTGGAGCGCGAGCGTGCCCGGCTGCGTCGCGACCGGCAGCAAGCGCGTGATCCGACACCGCCGCAGACCCCTGGCTGGATCGCCGAGAGGCGCGAGCGGATGGCCGATACCCGCGAGCGGGTGGCAGATGAGCGCGACCGAATCGCGGACGAGCGCGACCGGATCGCGGATGAGCGAGAGCGGCTCGCCAACCATCGTGAGGACGCCGCGGATACGCGCGAGCGAATGGCCGACGACCGTGACGAAACCCCTGAGCAGCTCAACCCGGAGCGGAAGCGACAGCACGTCGGCCGGCTCGAGGAGCGGCGACTGCGTGACAGAGCCCGCGGACGCAGGGAGGAGGCCGCGGGCCAGCGCGACGTTGCCGACCGCGAGCGCCACAGCGAGCGCGCCACCCGTCATACGCGCCAGACCGCCGAACGCTTGGCGGCCACCCTGAGACAGGCGTCCGACGCGCTTGAGGCCAGCGCACAGCTCGCCGAAGACCACGCCCTCAGAGTGGCTGGGCAAAGCGAGAAGGTCGCTGCCAACGAGCGTCGCGCCGCCGCCCGCGCCCGGGAGGCCGCAGATCGCGCCCGCCGGCAGGCCGCAGAATGGCTCGCGGTCTCCGCAGGCCACAAGCGAACGCCCGTCGACCGCTAACCGGCGCGGGACGGGCGAGCGACGTCTCGCCGCTTGTCTCGGCCGCGGGTTGTGGCTACTGGTAGAACAGCGTCCGGTACGCGACGTACGCGAACAGCAGTGCCAGCCCGCTCCAGATCAGAGGCCAGCTGAGCGTCTGGAGGAAGGCCTTCTCCCACCGGCCGAACAGCCGGACGTAGAGGAAGTTGGCCACCAGCAGCACCGCGTAGCAGATGATCGCCGCCAGCGGGGACAGGGCCAGGCCGAGGACGGGGGCCACGATCAAGCCGAGCACGAGCCAGGTGGCGATGACGACGACGTCGACGGACAGGCTGGTCCGCCGCCGGCCGACGATGGTCATGAACCCGGCGGCCCCGACCAGCGCCGCCACCATGAACACGCCGAGATGCCACCGGGAGCTGAAGCCGAAGATAGAGCCCATGAGCTTGCCGCCCAGCCACAGCAGCCACGGGTCGACGACGGCGACCGCCACGTAGCAGGCGAACATGTCGTTCGGCGAGTCCCACGGGTTGGCGAACACCGGCCTGCCCGGGCTGAGCGCCGCTCGCAGAGCCGCCGGCTTGAGCGCCGCCCGAAGCGACGGCTGCTGGTCTGTCGCCATGTCCATCCGCTCCTTCCCGCCGAGGCGAACCAAGCCAAGCATCGCACACCGCAGGTTCGCTGCCAACCGGGCCGGCGGCTCGCCGGTGGCGCCGCTCAGCGCGGGGCCGCGCGGGAGTAGACGACGTGCCGATCGCGACCCAGCGACTTGGCGTCGTACATCGCCGTGTCAGCCTCGACGACGAGCTCGGAGCCCGTCAAACCGGTCGTCCCGTCGAACGTCGTGACACCGATCGAGGCGGTGATCCGGGTGTTGGGCTGCCCGATCGTGTCGCACCCACGCTCGCGGGTGGCCTCCAGGATGCGGGTGGCCACCATCTCGGCGCCCGGCGGCGTGATGTCAGGCAGGATCACCGCGAACTCGTCGCCGCCGAGCCGCGCGATGATGTCGGACGTGCGGACCACGCCCCGCAGCAGCTCGGCGATCCGCCGGACGAGCTGATCGCCGACCGGGTGGCCGAAGCGGTCGTTGACGTGCTTGAAGCCGTCGAGGTCCATGATCAGCAGCGCCGCGTCGCGGCCGTCGCCGTCGGAGTCGGCGACGATCCGCTCCAGCTCGGACTCGAACCGGTGGCGATTGAACAGCCCAGTGAGGGCGTCGTGGTCGGCAAGGTGGCGGAGCTGGCTCTCGAACCGCTTGCGTTCGGAGATGTCGAGAATCTGCGAGATCGCCGCCCGGGGAGGCTGGCCGGGCGGCTCGGGCAGCGGGGTGGAGGAGACCAGCGCGCACACCTCTCGTCCGTCACGGTGGATGAGCGGCATCTCGACCGTGACCGAGTTACCGGCCAGCAGCTCCGCCAGCAGGTGAGTGGACGCCTCGCGGTCCTCCTGGTGGGTGACGCTGATCACCATCGCGCCGACGAGCTCGTCGCTGTGGTAACCGAGCATTCGGGCCAGTGCCGGGTTGACATCGATGAAGCGGCCGTTGCGGCCGTGCTGCAGATCCGAGATCGAGATCCCGATCGGAGCATGGGTGAATGCGGCCCGAAAGCGCTCCTCGGCCACATTGCGCTCGGTCAGGTCGCGCGTCACATCGCCGTAGCCGCGCACCTCGCCGGCCTCGTCGTAGAAGGTCGTGATTACGACGTTGGCCCAGAAACGGCTGCCGTCCTTGCGCACCCGCCACCCCTGTGCCTCCGTGCGGCCGCCGGCGCGCGCCGCGGCCAGCAGGCGGTCGGGGGTGCCGTCGGCGATGGCCTCCGGCGGATGGAAGACGGAGAAGTGACGGCCGATGATCTCGTCGGCCTCATAGCCCTTGATCCGCCGCGCCCCGGCGTTCCAGGTCGCCACGTGGCCGTCGACGTCGAGCATCAAGATCGCGTAGTCCTGCACCTCGGCGACCAGCGCGGACGCGATCTCCCGTGCGTCGAACGCCGGGGCTCCCAGCTGAGGCTCGCCTGCGTCGGAAACGACCATCAGTGAGGTATCGGAGGGTCCCGTAGAGACTTGAGTGACCGGCGTGAGGCGCGGCCGGACGGCCGAGACGGATGAGGCCGCGCGCCGCGGGCCTATCCGGCCCGCTCACCAGGTCTTGGCGTGCCGCTGCCGCCGGCTCCGCTCTCCACGTAGTCGGCGAACTGCCGCTCGAACTCCTCCCACAGCCGCTCACCGGCCGTCGAGTCCAGGCCGGCCGGGCCGGTGTCGGCGGCGCCGGCGACCTCCGCCAGCGCGTCGAACACAACACCGACACACCTTCACTGTGCCCGTCCGGCGCCCTGGCACGCGCCGGCGGTCATCCCCATGACGCACCCCTTGAAGGCCTGGCCCGCTTGCCCTGATGGCGTCATCCAGGCCGCGGGCGGTTCGATCCGCGACCGTTGTCTCGGGCTTCCGGTTTGCCGGGTGCGTCGCCGGGTACAGCCCCCCGCGATGCCCCGTCGTCGCCGGATGATCCCGCCGTTCCTCCGTCAGACCGCCGGCGACCGGCTGGGGCTCGGTGCGGCCGCGCAGTCCGAGCGCTCCCGGCGCCTGGAGCCGCGCACCCGGGCGGCGGACAGGGTCGTGCAGTCGGTGTGTCCGTATTGCGCGGTCGGGTGCGGCCAGAAGGTCTTCGTCAAGGACGAGAAGGTGATCCAGATCGAGGGCGATCCTGACTCGCCGATCTCCCGCGGGCGCCTGTGCCCGAAGGGCGCCGCCTCGGAGAAGCTCGTCAACTCGCCGATGCGCGAGACCCGGGTCAGATACCGCCGCCCCGGCGCAGCGGACTGGGAGGACCTGTCGCTCGAGCAGGCCTCCGAGATGATCGCCGACCGGATCATCCGCACGCGCGAGGAAACCTGGGAGGACGAGACCGAGGACGGACGGCCGCTCCGCCGGACGCTCGGGATGCACTTCCTGGGGGGCGCCACGCTCGACACCGAGGAGAACTACCTGATCAAGAAGTTCTTCACTGCGCTGGGCGCCGTGTCGGTCGAGAACCAGGCCCGCATATGACATAGCTCAACGGTCCCCGGTCTGGGGACCTCGTTCGGGCGCGGTGGCGCCACCACGTTCCAGCAGGACCTGCAGAACTCCGACTGCATCCTGATCATGGGGTCCAACATGGCCGAGCAGCACCCGGTGGGCTTTCAGTGGGTGATGGAGGCCAAGGAGCGCGGCGCCCAGGTCATTCACGTCGATCCCCGGTTCACGCGCACCAGCGCGATGGCCGACCTTCACGTTCCCATCCGCGTCGGCACCGATATCGCGTTCCTGGGCGGCATCGCCAACTACATCCTGGAGCACGACGCCTGGTTTGAGGAGTACGTCCGGCACTACACGAACGGCCCGGTGATCATCAAGCCGGAATTTCAGGACAGCGAGGCGGACGCGACGGGCTACTTCTCCGGCTGGAATCCCGAGGACCGCGCCTACCGCATCGACACCTGGGGCTACAACAAGACGAGCGGCGAGGCCACCGCCGGCAAGACCGAGCAGGTCGCGGACGTGTCCGGCAACCAGGCCCATGGCGCCCACGGGATGAAGCTCCCCCACGGCGAGCCGCCGGACTACGACGATTCGATGCAGGACGAGCGGTGCGTCCTGCAGATCCTCAGGCGCCACTTCGCGCGGTACACGCCGGAGCGGGTCGCGGAAATCTGTGGCTGCTCGCCCGACGACGTGGTCAAGGTGGCGCGGGCGCTATGTCAGAACTCGGGCCGCGAGCGGACCTCGGCGATCGCGTACGCGGTCGGCTGGACCCATCACACCGTCGGCGTCCAGATCATCCGGGCGGCGTCGATCATCCAGTTGCTGCTCGGCAACATCGGGCGGCCGGGGGGCGGGATCCTGGCCCTGCGCGGGCACGCCAACATCCAGGGCTCGACGGACATCCCCACGCTGTACGACATCCTGCCCGGCTACATCCCGATGCCGCACCCCCAGTCGCACCCGTCGCTGGACACGTTCGTCGAGCTCAACGGGCCCGACACCGGCGCGTGGGGCGATCTGCGCCCGTATGCCGTGTCGCTGCTGAAGGCGTGGTGGGGCGATGCGGCCACCGAGGAGAACGAGTTCTGCTTTCAGTACCTGCCGCGGATCAACGGCGATCACTCGCACTACGCGATGATGCTCAAGATGCTCGACGGCGGCGTCCGGGGGATGTTCTGCGTCGGGCAGAACCCGACGGTCGGCTCGGCCAACTCCAAGCTGATGAGAGCGGCGCTGGCCAAGCTCGACTGGCTGGTGGTACGCGACTTCCAGCCGACGGAGACCGGGCTGTTCTGGAAGGACTCGCCCGAGCACGAGGCGGGCGAGGTGCGCGCCGAGGACATCCAGACCGAGGTGTTCTTCCTCCCGGCCGCGGCTCACACCGAGAAGGACGGATCGTTCACCAACACCCAGCGGCTCCTGCAGTGGCACCACAAGGCGTGCGAGCCGCCCGGCGACTCCCGTTCCGATCTGCACTGGATCTACCACCTCGGCCGGGCGATCCGGGAGAAGCTGGCCGCATCGGCGGATCCCAGGGATCGCCCCATCCTCGACCTGACGTGGGACTACCCGCTCCAGGGCCCTCAGCAGGAACCCGACGCCGAGCATGTCCTCCAGGAGATCTCCGGGCGCGATGCCGCCGGCGCGTTCCTGGACGGCTATGACGGGCTGAAGGCCGACGGCTCCACATCGTGCGGCTCGTGGATCCATTGCGGCATCTACCGGGACGGCCGCAACCAGGCGGCGCGGAAGAAGCCGCACACGCAGCAGAACTGGATCGCGCATGAATGGGGCTGGGCGTGGCCGAAGGACACGCGGATCATCTACAACCGCGCCTCGGCCGACCCGGACGGCAACCCGTGGTCCGAGCGCAAGCGCTACGTGTGGTGGGACAGCCGACAGGGGACCTGGACGAGCCTGGGGGACTCCCCGGATTTCCCACCCACCAAGGAACCCGCCTACGCCCCGCCCGAGGACGCCAAGAAGATGGAGGCGATCGCCGGCGACAAGCCGTTCATCCTGCACCCGGACGGACGAGGGTGGCTGTACTCGCCGACCGGTCTCGTCGACGGGCCGCTGCCGACGCACTACGAGCCACAGGAGTCCCCGTTTCGCAATGTCCTGTACGAGCAGCAGCGGAACCCGACCCGTCAGCTCTTCCACCGGCCGTTGAATGCCTACCACCCGTTTGACGGGGAGCCGGGGGCCGAGGTGTTCCCGTTCGTGCTCAGCACGTACCGGATCACCGAGCAGCACACGGCGGGAGGCATGTCACGCACGGTTCCCTACCTGGCCGAGCTGCAGCCGGAGTTCTTCTGCGAGGTGTCGCCACATCTGGCCGCCGAACGGGGACTCCAGCACGGCGACTGGGCGACCATCATCACCGCCCGCCAGGCGGTGGAGGCGCGGGTCCTGGTCACGCCCCGGATCAAGCCGTTGGAAGTCCAGGGCCGTACCCTGCACCTGGTCGGCGCGCCGTACCACTGGGGCGGCGTCGGGATCGTCACCGGCGACTCGGCCAACGAGCTGCTCCCGCTGGCCCTGGACAACAACGTCCACATTTCCGAGTACAAGGTCGCCACGTGTGACATCCGGCCCGGCCGGCGGCCGCGGGGCCGGGCGCGCCTGGAGCTGGTGCAGGACTACCGGCGGCGCGCCGGGGTGACGGTGCAGTGAAGCTCGAGACGTATACGTGGCCGGGCACGTACGGGGAGCGCGCCCAGCCGCGCATGGGATTCTTCACCGACACGTCGGTGTGCATCGGCTGCAAGGCCTGTGAGGTGGCGTGCAAGGAGTGGAACCAGATCCCGATGTCACTGCACGGCTTTACCGGGCACTCCTACGACAACACGGTCGCCCTCGGCGCCGACACCTGGCGCCACGTCGCATTTGTGGAACAGCGGGTGGCGGCGGATGCGCGCGAGGGCGACGACCTGGTCACCGTGGCCGCCCGCAATGGGGCGATCGACGCCGGGCTGCACACATACCAGGAGGGGGACGGGGTCCGCTTCCTGATGGCGTCCGACGTGTGCAAGCACTGCACGGACGCGGCCTGCCTGGAGGTATGTCCGACCGGGGCGCTGTTTCGCACCGAGTTTGGCACCGTCGTCGTGCAGGAGGATGTGTGCAACGGCTGTGGCTACTGCGTCCCCGCGTGCCCGTTCGGCGTTCTCGACCAGCGCCAGGACGATGGCCGCGTCTGGAAATGCACGCTCTGCTACGACCGGCTCAAGGATGACCAGGAGCCGGCATGCGCCCAGGCGTGTCCCACCCAGTCAATCCAGTTCGGGGAGCTGAGCGAGCTCCGGGCTCGGGCCGACCGGCGCGTGGAGGCGCTGCAGAGCGC
Source organism: Solirubrobacteraceae bacterium (assembly GCA_051985625.1). Classification (GTDB taxonomy): domain Bacteria; phylum Actinomycetota; class Thermoleophilia; order Solirubrobacterales; family Solirubrobacteraceae; genus Palsa-465. Next base: position 7,909 of record JBPYFQ010000187.1, on the reverse strand, counting down.
CGGTCAGAGCAAGGCCGAGCTCTATCTCGCCGACGCTGACGACGGGGTCGGCGGGGCCGGCGCGTTCTTCCTGCTGCTCGACGATCCGGAGGTCTACGGATTGCCCCCGGACCCCGTCGACCCGGTCCGCGAGATCGGCTCGACGTGGCGGGCCGCCGGAGCGGCGGCACTGGCCCTCGGCGCCGGGCTGGCCGCCGCGGTGTTCGGAGGACGCCGGTGACCGAGCCACGGTCCTACTACGGGCAGCCGATCCTCAAGCAGCCGGTCTGGTCGTGGGAGATCCCGGTCTATTTCTTCACCGGCGGCCTGGCCGGCGCGTCGGCCGGGCTCGCCTACCTGTCCGAGCTGCGCGGCGACGACGTGCTGGCGCGGCGCGCCTGGGCGGCGGCGCTGGCCGGTGTCTCGGTCAGCCCGGTGCTGCTGATCTCCGACCTGGGACGGCCGGCTCGCTTCCTCAACATGTTGCGAATGTTCAAGGTCACCTCGCCGATGAGCGTCGGCTCCTGGATCCTCATGGTCAGCGGCACGACGACCGCCGTCGCCGCCGCCGATTCATGGCTGAGGCTCTTCCCGCGCCTGGCCAAGGTGGCGCGGCCGGCGGCCGCGCTGTTCGGTCTGCCCCTGTCCACCTACACCGCGGCGCTGGTGGCCAACACGTCGGTTCCGGTCTGGCGCGACGCGCGACAGCTCCTTCCCTTCGTATTCGGCAGTGGTGCCGGGCTGAGCGCCGGGGCCGCCTGCCTGCTCATCACGCCGCCGGAGCATGCCGCTCCCGCGCGCCGGCTCGCGCTCGCCGCGACGGCCGCCGAGCTGGCGCTCCAGCAGGCCATGGAACATCGTCTCGGCGACCAGGGCCGGCCCTACAAGACGGGACGGGCGGCGCGCTACGGCCGGCTGGGTCGCGCCTGCCTCACGGGCGGCGCGGCGCTGCTCACTGCGCGGGGCGCGCGCTCCCGTTCCGCGGCCGCGGCGGCCGGCACCCTGCTGCTGGCCGGCGCCGCCAGCGTGCGCTGGAGCGTGTTCGAGGCCGGCGTTCAGTCCGCCGCGGACCCCACGTACGTGGTGAGCGGCCAGCGGCGCGGGGCCGGCTAGGTCTGCGTCTCGTTGCTCACGGGCCCGGCGCGTCCGCCGGCTCCGTGTTGGGAGGGGAACCGTTTCCGTCCGAGCGCGCGGCGCCGACGAACGGCGACTCGATCGGACGGACGAAGCGCTTTCCCTCCACCTCGCCGATGGCGACGAGCTGCTCCCCGACCGCTCGCATGTCGTCGATGAGGCGCTGGCGCTCTCGCCAGATCGTCTCCGCGTCACGGGCCAGGTCCCGGGTGCGGCCTTCGGCGGTTTCGGTCATCGTCTCGGCCTCGTGGCGGGCGGCTCCCCGCATCTCGTCGCTCTCGCGCTGGGCCGTCGTCCGCAACTGGTGGGCCTCCCGGGCGGCTTCCTCCCGGAGCTCGGCGAGCTCCCGCATCGTCCGTTCCCGCAGTTCGCCGGTCTCGCGCTGGGACGTCTCCCGGAGGTTCTGAACCTCGCCGGTCGTCATCTCTCTGAGGTCCTGCGCCTCGTGTCGGGACGCCGCCAGTATCTCCTCGGCCTCGCGCCGCGACGCCTCCAGCATCTCCTGGGCCTCCCGTTCGGCCTCCGCAAGACGGTCGTCGGCCTTGGCCCGCGAGCGGGCGGCGATGTCATCGGCGGTCTGGTAGGCGCGTTGGAGAATGTCGCGCGTCTCCTCGCTCACCTCGTCGAGGGCGTGCCTGACGGCCGCCTCGGGCGACGCCGACATCTCAAGCTCGGTGATCAGGCGGGTGACCCGCTCGACGTACCGGTCGACCGCGGTGCGGTCATAGCCGCGCAGGCTGATCGGAAAGTCGGTGGCGCGCGCCTCGGTCAGCGCGTGTTCCCGCTCGGCCGTGCCCATGACCCGGCTGCCGCTGAACCGCCGGGACGACCTGTCGTCCCGCACCGGGCCGTCGACCGGCTCTGCGGTTCCCGTGCCCGCGTCATCAGGAGGCGGAGCGGTGTCCGCCCGGTCCGAGCCGTCGCCTGGGATCCCGAAACTCGCCATTGCGGACCATCCCTTCTGCTCGCTCCCATCGGCAAGCGTGTGACCATCGACACCAGCCTGAGTCCACGCTACTCCGGTGGTCAAGCCATTGGCAACCCATCGATGTCCGTGATCGTCCACGGCGCCGCTCCGCTAGGCGCGGTCGGGATCGAGAGGCGCGGCGCCGGGCGCCTGCAGGAGGCCGCGCTGGTAGGAATGCAGTCGTTGCGCTCCGTCGTCGCCGACGAGCAGCAGCTCTCCGGTCTGCACGCCGGCTCGCTCGTCTCCCGTCACGATGTTCGGCTGGACCACGACGGTCATCCCGCTGGCGAAGGTGAAGTCGGGCACGGCCGCGAGCTGGCGGGTGCGCGGGCCGAGGACCGGTGGCAGATAGCCGCCGACGAAGCCGTGCACGAGATCGTCGCGTGTCGTGAAGCCGGCATCCTCGATGACGCCGGAGGCCGCCACGAGGTCGGCTGCCGTCGCCCCCGGGCGTAGCCGGCCCACCAGGGCGTCGAATGCCGCCTCGGCGACTTCGTGGAGCTCCCGGTACAGAGGCGTTGGCTCGGCGGCCACGGTGAACGTTCGCAGCAGCTGACCGGTGTATTCCCAGTAGGAGGCGCTGATCTCGCACACGAGCGCATCGCCCGGCTCCAGGGCTCGCGCCGTGGGGTACTGGGCCGGCACGGACACGGTCGGCGCGGACATCGGGGTCGCGGCGAGGTAGTGGATGTGAGTGGTGCCGCCGCGAGCGACGTACGCCCGCTCAACCGCGTTGGCGAGCTCCAGCTCGCTCATCCCAGGCGTCGCGGCGGCGTGTAGCGCCCCCACGGCGTCATCGGTCATACGGGCGGCGATTCGCAACCATTCGATCTCCTCTTCGGACTTGACCAGGCGCAGACGGGCGTAGTCCGCGTTCATGTCCACCGGCCTGGCGAGCTCGGCTAGGCCGGCGTGCGCTCGGTGGTCGAGCGGTCCGATCGTGCCGATCTGCGTGCCGGAGGCGCCGCGGCGACGCAACTCGGCCATTGCGGTGTCGATCGCACGCTCACCCGCCCATTGCACGTCGACGTCCGAGGCGATGCGCAGGGCGTTGGGCACGTGGTTGTAGAAATTGACCAGCAGGACGGGTCGCAGGCCGGGGGAGTGCACGACCACGGCCTCACGGGTGACCGGCCAGCGGGTCAACCATCCGATCGCCGAGCCCGACCGATTCGCCCCGTAGATCAGGGCGTGTGCGACCTCGCGCTCGGCCATGACGGCATCGAGCGCGGCGACCCGGCGCGCCATCTCGGCGTCGCTGAACCGGGGGTACGCGGGCGCCGGCGACATGTCGCCCATTCTGCCGGTCAGCCCTGGGCCAACCGCGTTCCCGCGCGCATGCGGGGTAGAATCGCCGGATCCCGAGGATCAGCTACTACCCAGTGGACGATCTGGACGATCCGGAGCTCGTGGGTTATCTGGAGCACGCGGCCCGGCACGGCGCCCCCCGGCCGGAGAGCCAGGCGATCCGGGCACATGTACCGGCCGTCCTACGATCCTTCTCGCGCAACTGGGACCGGGCGTTCCGCAGCGGAGTGGTGGAGCACCAGTTGAAGGAGCTGTGTCGGGTCTACGTCTCCAAGACGATCGACTGCCACTACTGAGGCTCGCAACGGTCTCTCCCGGGAGGAGAGCGGACCCCCTCCGAAGCGGACTACGACGAGCTGTTGGACTTCGAGCGGTCGGATCGGTTCACCGAGCGCCAGAAGGCCGCGCTCCTGTACACGAGCCACCTGGTGTGGAACCCGTCCGCCGTCGACGAGGATCTGATGCAACGGCTGCGCTCCCAGTTCAGCGAGGAGCAGATCGTTGAGCTGGGGTATTTCGTGTCGCTCACGTTCGGGCAGCAGCGCTGGATCAAGACGCTCGGTATCGGCCATGGCGAGGTGACCGTTTCGGCGGTCACAGACCCGAGCGCGGCCAGCGCCGGACTGGCGCGGCGCGGGGTGGGGCAGTGAGCCACCGGGCCATCGCGGAGGCGGGGGACCAGATCCGCCGCCGGGCGCCACATGTGCTCGACGTGTACGCGGAGACACGCGAAACCGTGCTCCAGTCGGGGATTGTCGAGCGCGAGCTGAAGGACCTGTGCGGCGCCTACCTCGCCGAGGACGACGAGGTCATCATCCACGCCACGGATCCGGGCCGCTACGACGAGCGGCAGCGCGCCGCGCTGGCGTGGGCCGAGGCGATTGCCTGGGACTCGGATCGTGCCGACGACGCCCTGTGGCAACGCTTGCATCGGGCGTTCTCCGAGCCCGAGCTCGTTGAGCTCGGCTACAGCATCGCGATCATGCTCGGCCAGCAGCACTGGCTGGCGACCCTCGGAGTCACCGAGCGCCCCTGACTGCCACCGCCTCCAGCTGCAGCCAGGACGGGTGGTCGGCACTGTGATGGATGCGTTGGCGCGCTGGAACGTGCTCTGTCGACCGCTGGTTGCCGGTGTTGAGATTGCGATCCCAGCGGGGAAACGAGCTGCTGGTCACGTGCAGGCGAAGTCGGTGCCCGCCCAGGAACAGGTGGCTGGTGGACCACAGGTCGATTTCGTGGCGCCGCAGGTGTCCACCGGTGTCGGTCACACGCACGATCCCGTCGCACAGGCTGAAGGAGCCCCCGTCGGGGTGCACATCGCAGAGTCGTGCCACCCAGTCCGTCGAGCGGGCGGAGCTTTCCGCATGGAGCACGAGGCGAACCCGGCCGGCGAGCTCGAGATCCTTCGTGAATGGCTCGGAGGTGAACACCATGACGTCGGGGCGCGCCTCGATGCTGCGTTGATCGACCGGTCCGGCCGCCCAGCGGGGAGCGAGCAGGGTCTGGCCGCCGGCTGTCGGGACGGGGTCGGCCGGGTCGTAGACGAACTCGTCCGCGGCGGTGGCGCCATCGGGCGCAGCGGGGCTCAGCCGACCCGCGGGGTGCAGGTACCAGCGGTGCTCGGCGGTTCCCGGCGGGGGCCAACAGGAATGGTCGCGCCACTGATTGCGGCCCATCAGAAAGGTCCGCACCGGTTCAGTGCGCGGCGATGCCGCGCCGGGCGTGAGGTGGCGGCGAAACCACTGCAGTTGGAGGGCTGTGAGGTCCTCTCCGGGTCCGGCCGCCGGAGCAGGTCCACCATCCTTGCCGGCCCGCAGGCCGAAGGACAGGCCGCCGATCGCGTCCGAGAAGTTGGCGTGTGACCAGGGCCCGACGATCAGTCGGCTGTCGCGGCCCAGAGCCTGCATGGCAGCGTGATTGTCAAGTGTGCCTTGCACGAAGCCATCGTGCCAGCCGCCGATATTCAATACCGGAACGTGGACGTCGTGATGACGCCCCGCGATTCGGCAGCGCTCGGCGACCGTGGGGTCGGTGAGTGCCGCGATGCTGCCGAGCTCGGGTACGCCGTGTCGCCTCAGCACCGGGCTGTCGGGCACCGGGAGCTCCCAGAAGCCCCGTTCGCGAAGATGATCGAGCTCGTCGATCAGGTCATGGATCCGCCGCCGGATCTCGTCCGCCGCCGCGTCCTGGCGCGACACGTAGTCAAGCCCCTGCTCCAGCGCCCACACCAGCGCCACCCCGAGCTCGACCGCGCCGCCGCGGGCGAATCCTCCGTCCTGGGGGTCTGACCAGGTCAGACCAGGGGCGATCGCGCACAGCGAGGGAGGCCGCGCGGTCGCGGCCAGCCACTGCGTGTTGCCCCAATAGCTGAGACCAAACATCCCGACGCGCCCGTTTGACCCCGGCAGCCGGGCCGCCCACTGCACGGTGTCATACCCGTCCTGGCCCTCATATCGAAACGGGACCCAGTCTCCATTGGAGGCAAAGCGCCCGCGGGTGTCCTGGACGACGGCCATGAACCCCTCGCGGGCGGCGCGCACCGGGTCAAGCCAGCTCGTCGCGCCGGCCAGGTCCTTGCCGTAGGGGGTGCGCGCCAGGAGCGTCGGCCATGGACCTCGGCCGTGGGGGCGGTAGACGTTCGCCTTCAGCACCGTGCCGTCCCGCATCCGAGCCGGCACGTCGTGATAGACGCTCACGCTCGGCGTCGCCAGCGCCGAGGGCGTCACGACATGTACGCGTCCTTGAGAAAGATGGCGAACCCGTTGATGTTGACGCCGTGGACGCCCTGTTTGGTCGCTGCCAGCAGGTCCGTGAAGTAGGGGATCATCAGCGGCGTCTCGTTCAGGAGCAGCGTCTGGATCTTGCCGGCGATCGTGCGCTGCGACTGCAGGTCGATCGTGGCCACGTATTGCGACACCAGGTTGTCGTACTCCTTGTTCTTGAATCGCGCGGCGTTCCAGGATCCGCTGGTCTCAAGCGGCGCCTCCAGGTAGACGTTTGGGACCCCGCGGTCGCCGTACTGGACCAGGCTGACGATCGCGTCCAACCAGTCGGAGTTCCCGTAGGTCGACTTGCCGTAATACGCGGTCAGCGTCTCGACCTTGAGGTTCATCTTGACGCCGATTTGTGAGGCGGCCTGCGCGATCACCTGGGCAAGCTGGGGAGTCTCTTGCTGCTGCCCGGTGGTCAGCGTCGTCGAGAAGCCGTTGGGGTGGCCGGCGGCAGCCAGCAACGCCTTGGCCTTGGCGATGTCCTGCGTCCGCTGGGGCACGCTGGTGTTGGTCGACGCGAATTTGGGCGCGAACGGGTTGTCGTTGCCCACGTGGCCGTTGCCGGCGATGAGCGCCTGGACCATGGCCGGCCGGTCCAGCGACAACGCGACTGCCTGGCGGACCCGGGGATCGGTGAAGGGGGCCATGTCGTTGCGCATCGATATTTCGCTGTGCCCGGCCGACGCCACCTTCAGGATCTGGTAGCTCGGGTTGTGCAGCACCGCCTGGGCACCCTGGGCTGCGAACTGGGAGACCACGTCAACCTGTCCACCCTCCAGCGCGAGAAGCTGTGGGGGCTGTCCGGTGTAGAACTGAAACGACGTCCCGGCCAGGTGCGGCGGACCGCCCCAGTAGTCGGGGTTGGCGACGAAGCTGGCACCCTGATTCTGGGTGTAGCTCCGCAGCTTGAATGGCCCGGTGCTGATGAAGGTCTGCTGCCACTTGCCGAAGTCGGTGCCCTTCGGAACGATGACCAGGTTGTAGTTGTCGGAAGAGACGATGTAGGGGAAGTTGCCGTTGGGCCCCTCCAGATGGAAGGCAACCGTTGCGGAGTCGACCTTGACCACGCCCTCGGGCTTCAGCACTCCCTGGAACGTCGACAGCGCGTTCGACGCATTCTTGGGGTCGGCATTCTCACGGAAGGTGTAGACGACGTCGTCGGCGCTCATCGGCTGGCCGTTGTGGAACTTGACGCCCGGGCGCAGCTTGAACGTCCACACCGAGCCGTCCCCGTTGTGGCTCCAGCTGGTGGCCAGCATCGGCTGCAACTGATGCGTTGAGGTGTTGTCGAACACGAGAAAGTCGCCGGTCTGGGCGAGCATGGTGGAGCCGCCCAGGTCTGAGACCGTGATCGGGTTGACCGCTGCAGTCGGGGTCTGCGAGGCGAGGCGCAGCGTCCCGCCTTTCTTGACTGGGGCCGATCCGGAGGTTCCCGCGGCTGAGGAGTGGGGGGAATTGGCGTTCCCGCAGGCCGCCAGCACCGCGCCGAGCAGCGCGCTGGACATGCCCATCACGGCGCCCTTGCGTACGAACTCCCGACGGCTGACCGTTCCGGCGAGAAGCTCGTCGAGATAGTGGTTCTCAAGCTCCGAGCGGCCGGCGCGAACCGCGTCGAGTTTGGAGGACGGGGTCGGCATGGTCATCCTTTCCTTCCCGGTGCGGGACGTCTCTTCGGCCGACTGGGCGAGCCTGTCGTCGGACGATGGGTGAGGATCTGGTCCCGTTCGGCGCCGGTGGCGAACGCTGCCGC
>JBPYFQ010000186.1:0-2288 GCA_051985625.1 Solirubrobacteraceae bacterium | reverse complement strand
AACAGCCAGGACTTTGCGATGGTCGCCGCCATCGACGCGAGCAACCCGGAGATACTGTTCCGTCCCGACTCCGCGATCCGACAGCTCCGCCGCTTCATCGAGGCCGACCCGCGCTGGCCCGGCGGCCGGTGAGGGGACGGCGCACGGCGCGCGGCGCTGCCACTGGGCTGTTCGGGCCGGAGTACCGGCGGCTCACCATGGGGCTCCTGCTCGTGATGAGCTTCGTCGCCTTCGAGCAGATGTCCGTCGTCACCGTGCTACCGGCGGTCCTGGCTAGCCTGCATGACGTGGCCCTCTACGGGTGGGCGTTCAGCGCGTTCATGCTTGCTCAGGTGGCCGGGGTCATCCTGGCCGGCCCGGCTGTTGACCGGATCGGGCTGGCGAGGCCGCTGTCCGCCGCCTGCCTGGGCTTCTGCGCTGGCCTCATCGTCGGCGGGCTGGCCCCGAGCATGCCTGTGCTGATTAGCGGGCGCGCGATCCAGGGGATCAGCGCCGGCTTCATCGTGGTGACGCTGTACGCGGGCGTCGGCCGAGGTTATCCAGCCCGCCTGCAGGCCAGGGCGTTCGCCGCAACTGACACCGCCTGGCTGCTGCCCAGCGTGGTCGGCCCGGCCCTCGCCGGGATCATCGCCCAGACCCTGACCTGGCGGGCGGTCTTCCTCGGCATCGTTCCCGCCGTGCTCCTCGGCGCCGCGGTCGCGCGACCGGCGCTCAGCGCGGCCGAAGCTGCCCAATCCGAATCTGCCCCGGCGCAGGTTCCAGCCAGACTGGCGCTCGCCGCGGCGCTGGCCGGCGGCGCGTGGCTCGCCCTGCAGGCGCTGACCACCCGGAAGCCGGCGGTAGCGGCCGCCATGGCCGTTGCTGGGCTGGCCCTGCTCGTGCCCGCGATCCGGAGGGTGCTGCGGGCCGGCGGCCGGTCCCGGGCAACCCCGCAGCGCACCGCGATGATCGTGGCGGGGCTCGCGGCGGCCGCGTTCTTCGGCACCGAGTCCTACATCCCGCTGGCGCTCACGTCATTGCATGACCGCACGCTGACCGAGGCGGGAGCCGTGCTCACCGGGGCGGCGGTGGCGTGGATCGCCGGCTCATGGGCTCAGGTCCGGGCCGCCGGGCGGGTCAGGGCGCGGGCGCTGTACGCCGTCAGCCTGGCCCTCATCGCCGTCGGCGTCCTCGGCGTCCTCGCGATCAGCTGGCCGAGCACGCCCTGGTGGGTCGTGTTCGCGGCATGGGCAACCGCCGCGGCCGGCATGGGCGTGCTCACAAACACAGCCGCCTTCAGCGCCGTGTCCCACGATGCCCCGCCGGGCGGCGGGCAGGTCACGTCACTGGGCGATTCTGTCGCGGGCCAGCAGGTCCTCATCAGCCTCGGCACCGCGATCGGCACGGGCATCGGTGGTGCCATGCTCGCCTGGTCGGTCCGCTCCGGCTACGGCCGCGCTCCCGGCTTGCGAGCGTTCGACACGTCGGAGTTCGCCCTCGCGCTCAGCGCGATCCTCGTGGTCCTGGGACTGCGCGGGCGCCAGGCACGCTCAGAATGACGGAGGGGTGTTCACCCACATGACGGCCGCCGTGACGTCCCCGTCATTCTCCCAGGCGTGCTCGACCGTGCTGGCAAAGTACAGCGAGTCGCCAGGTTCCAGGTGGTGGACCTCCGATTCCTGGAGCGTGACCTTGACCGTGCCGGCGAGGACGTACATCATCTCCTCGCCCTCGTGCGTGTAGCTCCCGTGACTGCCGCCACCCGGCTCTACGTTGCTCAGCGCGACGCCGATGTTCGCATGTGCGGGCACGAGCTGCTGGGTGGTCACCCGGCTGAACGGGTCGTGGACCGCCTCCCGCTCGCCTCGTCGGCTGACCGCGCCGATGCTCTGCGGCCGGCCGACGGTGACCATGGCGTGCTCGGTCGTCCCGTAGAACCGCAAGATCCGGTGCAGCGTCTTCACCGACGCGCCGGCTTCCTCGCGCTCCAGTGCGCTGACGAAGGAGATGGATAGGTCTACCCCATTGGCGACCTCGGCGAGGGTAAGGCCTCGCTCCCTGCGCAGCCGCCGCAGGTGCTTGCCGTATGACCCGAGCTGGCGGGGCTCGGAGGCCTCCGCGCGCTGGGCCTGCCCGTCGCCGCGCCCCGGCTCGTTGCCGTTGACCGGGGCGGGCTCGCTGTTGAGCACCGACTTGATGGCCGCCAGGTTCAGCTTGTCGACGCTGCGCAGGTAGGCGATCCGCTCGATGCGGCGCACCTGCGCGGTGTCGAAGAGCCGGATCCCGCCCCGGGAGCGGCTGGGCTGGAT
>JBPYFQ010000185.1:0-14487 GCA_051985625.1 Solirubrobacteraceae bacterium | reverse complement strand
CCAGCTTGTCGGCGAACTGCTCGGCGACGGGGGCGGCGATGTGGAAGCGGTTGGCCGACGTGCAGGCCTCGCCGATGTTGCGCATCTTGGCCAGCATCGCGCCCTGGACGGCGGCGTCGATGTCCGCGTCCTCGAACACGATGAACGGCGCGTTGCCGCCCAGCTCCATGGACAGGCGCAGGAGCGTCTCCGACGCCTGGGCCATCAGCGTGCGCCCGACCTCGGTGGAGCCGGTGAACGACAGCTTGCGCAGCCGCTGGTCGGCGATCAGCGGCCCGGTCGTCTGACTGGAGGACGATGCGGTGAACAGGTTGAGCACGCCGCCGGGCAGCCCGGCCTCCTCCAGGATCTGGGCCAGCGCCAGCATCGACAGCGGCGTCTGCTTGGCCGGCTTGACGACCATCGTGCAGCCGGCGGCCACCGCCGGGCCGATCTTGCGCGTGCCCATCGCCAGCGGGAAGTTCCAGGGCGTGATCATCAGGCACGGTCCGACCGGCTGCTTCATGGTCAGAACCCGGCCCTGGCCGTTGCCGGCGACCTCATAGCGGCCGCCGATGCGCACCGCCTCCTCGGAGTACCAGCGGAAGAACTCGGCCGCGTACGTGACCTCGGCGGTCGACTCCTTGAGCGTCTTGCCCATCTCCAGGGTCATCAACAGCGCCAGGTCCTCCCGGCGCTCGATGATCATCTCGAACGCCCGGCGGAGAATCTCGCCGCGGTCACGCGGGGGCATGGCGGCGAACTCGGGTCCGGCATCGACGGCGGCGTCGAGCGCCGCCTTGGCGTCCTCCACGGACGCGTCGGCCACATCGGCGAGGGCCTCGCCGGTGGATGGGTCCTCGACGGAGAGGGTGCCCTTGGCGCCGTCGCGCCATTCGCCGGCGATGTACAGCTGCTTGGGGACCTGATCGACGACGTGCTGCTCTTGGGAGGCGGTGATCGTGCTCATGGTTGGAACCTACTACCCCGCGGAATTGCGCTTCGGTGCAGATCGCCGCTCCGCGGTATCCGCCGTGACCAACGGCCTCGCGGGGCGCCGGCTCGAAGGCCGGCGCCCCGCGGGCTCTGGGACGCAGTTGGTTAGGCCGCGGCGGGGTGGACGGCCGGCTCCAGGGCGACGCCGAGCACCTCGTCGATGCTCATCGCGAAGTGGAAGGCCATCTGCTGACGGACCTCCTCCGGGACGTCGTCCAGGTCGCCGCGGTTGCGCTCCGGCAGCACGACATCGGTCAGTCCGGCGGCGTGGGCCGCCAGCACCTTCTGCTTGACGCCGCCGATCGGCAGCACCCGGCCCTGCAGCGTGACCTCGCCGGTCATGCCGACCGTGTGCTTGACCGGGCGCCCGGTGAGCAGCGAGGTGAGCGCCGTCACCATCGTCACGCCGGCCGACGGGCCGTCCTTGGGGATGGCGCCCGCCGGAACGTGCACGTGGTAGGCGCGCTCCTCGAACTGAGCCGGATCGATGCCCAGATCGGCCGCATGGCCGCGCACGTAGGAGAGGGCGATCTGCGCCGACTCCTTCATCACGTCGCCCAGCTGGCCGGTCAGGGTCAGGTTGGGCTTACCTGGCATGGAGGTCGCTTCGACGAACAGCACGTCGCCGCCGGCACCGGTCACCGCCAGGCCGGTCGCGACGCCTGGCACCGCGGTGCGGATGGCCGACTCCTGGAAGTGCCGCTGGCGCCCCAGGGCGTCGCGGACGGCGTCCAGGTCGATCGTCACCGGCGCGGTGGCCTGATGGGAGGCGATGCGGGTCGCCGTCTTGCGCAGCAGCGTGCCCAGGTCGCGCTCCAGTTGGCGGACGCCGGCCTCACGCGTGTACTCGGTCGTGACCGTCTCGAGGATCTGGTCGGAGACCTCCACCTCCTCCGGACGCAGGCCGTTGCGCTCCAGCTGGCGCGGCCACAGGTAGCCGCGGGCGATCGCCACCTTCTCACTCGTCGTGTAGCCGTCGAACCGGATCACCTCCATGCGGTCCAGCAGCGGGCCGGGGATGGTGTCGGCCACGTTGCCGGTGGCGATGAACATCACGCCACTGAGGTCAAGCTCCACGTCCAGGTAGTGGTCGCGGAACGAGTGGTTCTGCGCCGGGTCCAGGACCTCCAGCAGGGCGGCCGACGGATCGCCGCGCCAGTCGGCGCCGACCTTGTCGACCTCGTCGAGCATGATCACCGGGTTCATCGTCTCGGCGTCGCGCAGGGCACGGACCAGCCGTCCCGGCAGGGCACCGATGTAGGTGCGCCGGTGACCGCGGATCTCGGCCTCGTCGCGGACGCCGCCCAGCGACATCCGGACGAACTTGCGCCCGGTGGCGCGGGCGATCGACTCGCCGATCGAGGTCTTGCCGGTCCCGGGGGGTCCGATCAGGGTCAGGATTGCGCCTGAGCGCTTGTCCTCGGTGATCCCGCGCTCGACGCGCAGCTTCTTGACCGCGATGTACTCGACGATCCGGTCCTTGACGTCCTCCAGGCCGGCGTGATCGGCGTCGAGGATCTCCCGGGCGTGCTCGGGATCGAGCTTCTCGTCGGACTTCTCAGACCACGGCACGGCGATCAGCCAGTCCAGGTACGTGCGGATCACGCTGGACTCGGCCGACTGCTCGCCCATCTTCTCCAGCCGCCCCAGCTCCTTCAGGGCCTGCTCCTGAGCGTGCTCAGGCATGCCGGCCTCTTCGATCTTCGTCCGGTACTCCTCGACGACCGAGGCGTCGTCCTCGCCCAGCTCCTTGCGGATCGAGTCCATCTGCTTGCGCAGGAAGTACTCGCGCTGCTGCTTCTCGGCGCCGGACTCCACGTCCTCGCGGATGCGCTTGCGCACCTGGAGCTCAGCCAGGCGCTCGCGCTGGTAGGACAGGGCCAGCTCGAGCCGCTCGGTCACATCCACGGTCTGGAGCAGCTTGACCTTCTGGTCATAGCTGAGGTCGGGGCTGTAGCCGCTGGTGTCGGCCAGCGTGCCCGGCTCGGAGATGGAGCGCAGGAATCCGGAGATCCGGCCGTCGTCGCCGCGGAGCTCGAGCAGCTCCTCGACCACGGCGCGGTACTCGCGCTCCAGGTTGCGGGTCTTGCCGTCGACGGGCACGTCGTCGGGCCGCTCCTCGACCTCGACGAAGAGACGCCCATCCGGAAGTGTCTGGGCAGCGCCGGCCACGCCGCGGTGGAGGCCCTGCAGCTCATATGCGCGGCCGCCGCCGGGCAGCCGGACACGGTTGGAAACCTCGGCGACCGTGCCGATCGCCGCAAACTCCTGCTCGTGCCGGGGCACCAGCAGGACGCGCTCCTCGTCGCCGGCGTCGATCGCCAGCGTGAGCGACATGCCCGGGAAGACGACGACGTCCTCCAGCGGGACCAGGAGAAGGCGACTCATCAAGTCTTCACTTTCAGTAGGTACTTACGAAGAATAAGCGTAAGGATACCAGGATCTGCGCCCCCCGTGCACGGATCTCAGTCCATGTGACTGAGATTATCACCGCGGGTGCGCATCACCGGACGGTTAGCCGCCGCCCGAGGAGCGAGTGACCTGGACGGGCGGGGTTCGTCTCCGGGCCAGTTCTGGGATCATCGGCCGTATGGCAGAGTCCCAGGACAAGCCCCACGACGTGCTGGCGGCCGAAGAGTTCGGCATGCCGTCGGCCGATCCGGAGCTCCACGTGGAGAAACCCCATGACGTGCTCGCCGCCGAGGAGTACGGCGTGCCCGCGCCCGATCCCGCCTTGCATCACGGGCCGGTACGGCTGCCCGACGATCCGACCGGGATCGCCGAGCCCCACGACGTGCTCGCGGCGGAGGAGTTCGCCATGCCGGCGCCGCCCCCCGGCGCGCACGAGCCGTCGGCCGCGCGCGTCACACGCGGGCGGGCGCTGGTGGCAGCCGTAGCGCTGGTGCTGCTCGTAGCGCTTCGGCGCCGCCGCCGCCGAGCGTCAAACTAAGCGGCTATATCCGGCACCAGATGGCACTCGTGCCGGCGGGGTGGGTCAGCGGGCCGCGCGGGCGGCCCGCGGCGGCATCAGATCGGTGATCGTCCCCTCGGCCATCTCGGCCGAGAACGCCACCGTCTCCGACAGCGTCGGATGCGGGTGGACGGTCAGCGCGATGTCCTCCGCGTTGGCGCCCATCTCGTAGGCCAGCACGGTCTCGGAGATCAGGTCCCCGGCGCCGACGCCCACGATCCCGGCCCCCAAGACCCGGCGCGAGCCCGGCTCCACGAGCAGCTTGGTCAGCCCCTCCGAGCGACCCAGCCCCAGCGCCCGCCCGGACGCCGCCCACGGGAACGCCGCCTTCTCGTACTCGACGCCGCGCTCCTTGGCCTCGGCCTCGGTCAGGCCCATCCAGGCCACCTCGGGATCGGTGTAGGCGACCGACGGGATCGTCTTGGCGTCGAACTCCACGTCGTGGCCGGCGATGACCTCGGCGGCGACCTTGCCCTCGTGGGTGGCCTTGTGGGCGAGCATGGGACCGCCGACGATGTCGCCGATGGCGTAGATCCCCGGCACGTTGGTGCGCATCCGGCGGTCGACCGGGATGAACCCGCGCTCATCGACGGTGACGCCGGCGGCCGCGGCCTCCACCGCCCGGCCGTTGGGCACGCGCCCCACCGCCACCAGCACGCGGTCGAACATCTTCGCGTCGCCCTCGGAGAACGACACCTTCAGCCCGTTCTTCTGGGCCTTGACCTCGGTGACCATGGTTTTCAGCAGCACGTCCTCGTACCGGCCGCCGATCCGCTTGGCCAGCGGGCGCACGATGTCCGGGTCGCACCCGGTGAGCAGGTGGTCGAGCATTTCGACCACGGTGACCTTGGCGCCGAGCGCGTCGTACACGCAGGCCATCTCCAGTCCGATGATCCCGCCGCCGATCACGAGCATCCGGCCGGGCACCGAGGCCGGCGACAGGGCGCCGGTCGAGTCGATGATCCGCTCGTCCTCGGGCAGCCCGGGAATCCTGGCCGCCTGGGAGCCGGCGGCGATGATGCAGTTCTCGAACGTGACCGGGCGGTCGCCGACCTGCAGCGAGCCGGGACCGGTGAACCGCGCCGCGCCGTGGATGACGTCCACCTTGCGCTGCTTGGCCAGCCCGTCGAGCCCGCCGGTGAGCCGGTCCACGACCGATTGCTTCCACTCCAGCAGCTTGCCCAGGTTCACGTCCGGTGCGCCGAAGGACACGCCGTGCTCGGCCATCTCCTCGGTCTCGGCGATGACACGGGCCGCGTGCAGCAGCGCCTTGGACGGGATGCAGCCGACGTTCAGGCACACCCCGCCGAGCCGGTCGTAGCGCTCCACCAGCGCCACCCGCAGGCCCAGGTCGGCCGCCCGGAACGCGGCCGTGTAGCCACCCGGGCCGGAGCCGAGCACGACGACCTGGAAGTCGCGATCGCCTGACGCAGTCGGTGGGGGAGGCTCGGACGCCACAGCCGCCGCGGCGGCCTCCGGCGTACCCGCGCCGTTCCCGGACGACTCCTCCTCGGCGGCGGCGTCGGCGACCCCCTCCAGGGTCAGCAGAACGCTTCCCTCGGAGACGCGGTCGCCGATCGCCACCCGCAGTTCGGAGACGACGCCGGCGAACGGCGCCGGGACGTCCATCGTCGCCTTGTCGGACTCCAGCGTGACCAGCGGATCCTCGGCCCCGACCTCGTCACCGGCTCCGACGTGGATCTCGATCACGGGGACGTCGGCGAAGTCGCCGATATCCGGGACAGTGACCTCGGTTGCGCTCACGCGTGGCATCCGCTCGCCCTCCAGGCTCGCTGATCGGATGCTGCGTGAGTCATCCGGCTGCTCACAGCAGCACCCGCCGCAGGTCCGACAGCACCGAGACCAGGTAGGCGACGAAGCGCGCCGCCAGCGCGCCGTCGATGACCCGGTGGTCGTAGGAGAGCGAGAGCGGCACCATGAGCCGCGGGACGAACTCCGAGCCGTTCCAGACCGGCTTCATCGCCGCCCGGGTCACGCCGAGGATGGCCACCTCCGGGGCGTTGACGATCGGCGTGAACGACGTGCCGCCGATGCCGCCCAGCGATGAGATCGTGAACGTCGAGCCGCTCATGTCGCCCGGGGACAGCTTGCCCTCGCGGGCCTTGCCGGACAGCTCGGTCAGGTCGGTGGCGATCTCCTTCAGGCCCTTGGAGTCGGCGCCCTTGATCACCGGGACGACCAGCCCGCCCGGCGTGTCGGCGGCGAAGCCGATGTTGTAGTAGCGCTTGAGCACCAGCTCGTCGCCGCTCAGCGACGAGTTGAACGTGGGGAACTGCTTGAGCGCGGCCACCGACGCGGCCACCAGGAACGACACCATCGTGAACTTCACGCCCTCGCGCTCGTGCTCGGAGTTGAGCTGCTTGCGCCAGGCCTCCAGGTCGGTGATGTCGGCCTCGTCGTTGTGGGTGACGTGGGGGATCATCACCCAGTTGCGGGCCAGGTTCGGCGCCGAGATCCGCTGGATGCGCGAGCGCGGCACGCGCTCGACCGGCCCGAACTTCTCGAAGTCGATGGTCGGCCACGGGAGCAGGTTCAGCCCGGCCGCCGAGCCGTTGCCCGGAACGGGCGCCGCCGCCGGAGCGGCCCGCGGGCCGCGCTCGGCCAGCTGCTGGACGTCCTCCTTGGTGATCCGGCCCTTGCGTCCGCTTCCGCTCACCGCGCGCAGATCGACGCCGAGCTCGCGCGCGAGGCGGCGGGCGGAGGGACTGGCGTAGATGGGGCCGGCGCCGTCGCCGGCCGGGGAGGGGGCCGTCGCCTGGGATGCTGCGGCCGGCTGAGGGGCTGCGGCGGGCTCGGGCGCTGCGGGCGGCTCAGGCGCGGCCGGAGCGTCCGGGGCCTCGACCGACTCCGTCACGGAGATGTTTGCCCCGGCCGACCGCGACACGGCGGCCGCCTGCTCGGTCGGCTCGCCCCCGCCGGCGTCGCCGTCGGTGGCCTCGATCGCCATCAGCACGCTGCCCTCCGAGACCCGGTCGCCGATCGAGACGCTGATCTCGCGGACGACGCCACCGAACGGGGCGGGCACGTCCATCGTCGCCTTGTCGGACTCCAGGGTGACCAGCGGGTCCTCGGCCGCGACCGTGTCGCCGACCGAGACGAGGATCTCGATGACCGGTACGTCGGTGAAGTCGCCGATGTCCGGGACCTCGACCCGGGAAACGGTGGCGCTCATACCGTCGTGGGCAGCGGCGCGTCGGCGTTGATCTCGTACTTGGCGATGGCCTCGGCGACCACCTCCGGTTCGATCGTGCCCTCGGCGGCCAGCTCCCGCAACGCGGCGACGGCCACGTAGTGGCGGTCGACCTCGAAGAAGCGCCGCAGCGCGCGGCGGGAATCGCTGCGGCCGTAGCCGTCGGTCCCCAGCGTCCGATACCGCGCCGGCACCCACTGGCGGATCTGGTCTGGCACCGCGCGCAGGTAATCGGTGGACGCGATCACCGGGCCGCGGCGGTCGGCCAGCGCCGAGGCCACGTACGGCACGCGCGGCTTCTCCAGCGGGTGCAGCATGTTCCAGCGCTCAGCCTCAATCCCGTCGCGGCGCAGCTCCGAGAACGAGGTCACGCTCCAGACGTCGGAGAGGACGCCGAAGTCCGCCTCCAGCAACTCGGCGGCGGCGATGACCTCGCGCAGGATGGCGCCGGAGCCGAGCAGCTGCACGACGGGCTTCTTCGACCGGCGCGAGGCCTCGGACAGGGGGTGCATCCCGCGCAGGATCCCCTCGGCCGCTCCCTCCGGCATCGCCGGATGGGGATAGTTCTCGTTCAGCAGCGTCAGGTAGTAGAAGATGTCCTCCTGCTCGCCCAGCATCCGCCGCAGGCCGTCCTGGACGATGACCGCCACCTCGTACCCGTACGCGGGGTCATACGCGCGGATGTTGGGGACCACGGAGAACAGGAGGTGGCTGTGGCCGTCCTCGTGCTGGAGCCCCTCGCCGTTCAGGGTGGTCCGGCCGGCGGTGCCGCCGAGCAGGAAGCCCCGGGCGCGGCTGTCGCCGGCGGCCCAGATGAGGTCGCCGACGCGCTGGTAGCCGAACATCGAGTAGTAGATGTAGAACGGCACCATCGGCGTGTCATGGGCGCTGTAGGACGTCCCGGCGGCGATGAACGACGAGATCGAGCCGGCCTCGGTGATCCCCTCCTCCAGGATCTGGCCGTGCTCGTCCTCCTTGTAGAACATCAGTTGCTCGGAGTCCTCCGGCCGGTAGCGCTGGCCGAACGGCGAGTAGATCCCGACCTGGCGGAACAGTCCCTCCATGCCGAACGTGCGCGACTCGTCGGGGACGATCGGCACGACGTGGGCACCCAGCTGTTTGTCGCGCAGGAGCGCTGCCAGCACGCGGACGAACGCCATGGTGGTGGAGATCTCACGGTCCCCGGTGCCGTCGAGCTGGGACTTGAACATCGTCAGGTCCGGCACGGGGAGCGACCGTGACCGTGGGCGACGCACCGGCAGCGACCCGCCGAGCGCGGCCCGACGCTCGCGCAGGTACTCCATCTCCGGCGAGTCCGCCGGCGGCATGTAGTACTCGGCGTCGCGGACCTGCTGATCGGTCAGCGGCAGCTCGAACCGGTCGCGGAAGGCCAGGAGCGCGGCCTCGTTCATCTTCTTGGCCTGGTGGGTGATCATCTGGCCCTCGCCGGAGACGCCCATCCCGTAGCCCTTGATCGTCTTGGCCAGGATGACCGTCGGCTGGCCGGTGTGCCGGACGGCCGCGTCGTAGGCCGCGAACACCTTCTGCTGGTCGAGCCCGCCGCGGTTGAGCAGCCAGATCTCGTCGTCGGACATATGGGCGACGCGCTGGAGCAGGCGGGGGTCGCGACCGAAGAAGTGCTCCCGTACATAGGCGCCGTCGCGCGACTTGTAGGTCTGGTAGTCGCCGTCGACGCAGTCCTCCATGACCTTGACCAGCGCGCCGTCGACGTCGGCGGCCAGGAGCGGATCCCAGCGGCTGCCCCAGATGACCTTGATGACGTTCCAGCCGGCGCCGCGGAAGTCGGACTCCAGCTCCTGGATGATCTTGCCGTTGCCGCGGACCGGGCCGTCGAGCCGCTGCAGGTTGCAGTTGACGACCCAGATGAGGTTGTCCAGCCGCTCGCGGCCGGCCAGCGCGGTGGCGCCCATCGACTCCGGCTCGTCCATCTCGCCGTCGCCGAGGAACGCCCACACCTTGCGACCGTCCGTGTCGGCCAGCCCGCGGGCCTGGAGGTACTTCATGAACCGGGCCTGGTAGATCGAGGTGATGGCGCCGATTCCCAGCGAGACGGTGGGGAACTGCCAGAACTCCGGCATCAGCCATGGGTGCGGATACGAGGACAGCCCGTTGCCGTCGACCTCCTGGCGGAAGTTGTCCAGCTGCTCCTCGGACAGGCGCCCCTCCAAATAGGCCCGGGCGTAGTTGCCCGGCGATGAGTGGCCCTGGAAGTAGACGAGGTCACCCGCGTGCCCGTCCTGCGCCGCATGCCAGAAGTGGTTGAAGCCGACCTCGTAGAGCGTGGCCAGCGACTGGTAGGACGCGATGTGGCCCCCGAGCTCCGAGGAGAGCTTGTTGGCGCGGACGACGATCGCCATCGCGTTCCAGCGCACGATCGAGCGCAGCCGGCGCTCAATCGCCGGGTCCCCCGGGAATGGTGGCTCCAGCTCACGCGGGATCGTGTTGACGTAGGCCGTGTTGAGGCTGGCGATCGGCCCCGTACCGGCGTGTTGGGCCCGCTCGATGACCCGGGTCAGCAGATGCCGGGCCCGGTCGACCCCGTCGTGGGAGACGACGGCATCCAGTGCCTCCAGCCACTCGGTCGTCTCTACGGCATCAGGGTCGACGGCCTCGGATTCTGCACCGTGGCCGTTGGTGCTCGGCGGCGAAATCTGGGCTTGGTCAGTCATCGGCACTCTCTCAGTAAGACCCTGTGCTGCGACTATACCCACGGGTGGCGGACGGCCCATCTCGCCGCCCCGGGGCGGTTTGCCGTAGGTTGCAGGGATGAGCTTGCGGAGGGTGGAGGGACTGCCCGGTGCGCCGTGGGAGCGTCCCCTGGCCGGCATGTTGGACCGGATCACGGTGCATTCCGAGTTGCTGGAGGGAAACCCCCTGGGCGATCCGGCCCAGCGCCCCCTGTACGTGTACCGCTCGCCCGGCGCGGTCGCCGACGGCGGCCGGCAGTTTCCGTCGGTCTACGTGATCCAGGGCTACTCCGGGCAGGTCGACATGTGGCTGGGGCGCAGTGCGTTTGAGCCGACGGTGGTCGAGCGCATCGACGACATGTTTGCCGCCGGGGAGTGCCCGGACGCGGTCATCGTGTTCGTGGACGCCTGGACGTCGCTGGGTGGCTCGCAGTTCCTCAACTCGTCGAGCACGGGGCCGTACCTGGACCACCTGTGCGATGAGATCGTGCCCTTCGTCGACGAGCGCTACCCGACGGCCGGAGGAGCCGCCCACCGCGGGATCGCCGGCAAGTCGTCCGGCGGCTACGGAGCGATGGTGGTGCCGATGCTCCGCCCTGACGTGTTCGGGGCGCTCGCCTCCCACGCCGGGGACGCGCTGTTTGAGTGCTGCTACCAGCGCGACTTCCCCGGCATCGCCCGGCTGCTGCGCGACGACTTCGGCGGCTCCTACGACCGTCTGCTGGAGCAGGCCATGGCCACACCCAGCTTCGACTGGGGCCGGTACGGGGCCGCCTTCTCCCTGTACGCGTACGCGTGCGCCTACACGCCTGACCCCAACCGGCCGGGGAAGGCGCTGCTCCCGTTTGACACCGCCACCGGGCGCCTCATCGACGAGGTGTGGGAGGACTGGCTGGCGCTCGACCCGGTGCGCATGGCCGCGCCCCATGCCGACAACCTGCGGGGCCTGCGCCGGATCTATCTCGACGCCGGCCGCCAGGACGAGTTCTTCCTGGACCTCGGCGCCCAGGCCTTCGCCGACGAGCTGACCCGGCTCGGTGTCGACCACACGCTGGAGCTGTTCGACGGCAAGCACGGCGGCATCTCCTACCGCTACCCGGGAGCGATCCGGGAGCTGGTGCTGGCCCTGCAGTGACCACCTGAGACCGAGGAGGAGCCCGTGACCACCACCGCCGACACCGACCTCGCGTTCGCCGGCCCGGCCGCCCTGGCCGGCCTGGTGCGCGACGGCCAGGTTCATCCCCGGGAGCTGGTGGAGCTCTACCTGCGCCGGATCGAGTCGCTCGATCCTCGCCTCAACGCGTTCCGGGTCGTGCTCGGCGAGCAGGCGCTGGCCGACGCGGACCGGGTCAACCGCACCGGCCCGCTGGCTGGAGTGCCGTTCGCCGTCAAGGACGAGATGGAGCTGGCCGGCCAGGTGACCGGACGCGGCACGCGGAGCCACGGGCCGCCCGCCGGCGCCGACCACGAGCTGGTGAGCCGCCTGCGGGCGGCCGGCGGAATCCCGGTGGGGATCACCGCTCCCCCGGAGCTGTGCATCTTCCCCTGGACGGCCAGCCGCGCCAACGGCATCACCCGCAACCCGTGGGACCCGACCCGGACGCCGGGTGGGTCGTCCGGCGGATCGGCCGCCGCGGTCGCCGCCGGCATGGTGGCGGCGGCGACGGCCGGCGACGGCGGTGGCTCGATCCGGATCCCGGCCGCGGCCTGCGGGCTGGTCGGCATGAAGCCGTCGCGCAGCCCGGCCGCGGAGCAGCTCACCGACGGCTGGCTGGGACTGACCGTGCTGGGCGCGCTGGCCCGCACGGTCGCCGACAGCGCCCTCCTGCTCGACATCATCTACCCGGCCGGATCCGGCGCTCAGCGCTACGCCGCGGCCGCCGCCCGCCCGCCCGGGCGGCTGCGGATCGCCGTCTCCCGCAAGCCGCCCCTGGGCATCATCGCCCGCGTCTCCGACGATCAGCGCGGCGGGTGGGAGCGGATGGCCGAGACCCTCCGCGACCTCGGCCACGAGGTGGTGGAGCGCGACCCGGATTACGGGCTGGCCCAGGTGGAGTTCCTCCAGTACTGGGTGCGCGGCGTCTACGAGGAGTCGCTCAGCGTCCCGGACCGCTCGATGCTGGAGCCCAGCACCCGGCAGATGGCCGGGGCCGGCCGGTACGCCGTCCCGCCCGCCCGTCGCCGGCGGCTGCTGGCGCGGCGTTCGAAGACGATCGAGCGGATCACCCGGCTGTTCAGCGAGTTCGACGTGCTCATGACGCCGGGCCTGGCCACGACCGCCATCGACGCCGAGGGCGGCTTCGGGCGGCCGGCGCCGGTCGCGATCGACAAGGCCGGTCGGTTCACGCCGTTCACCGCGGTGTTCAACGTCACCGGCCAGCCCGCGGTGACCCTGCCCTCCGGCCTGGGCTCCGACGGGCTGCCCCTCAGCGTGCAGCTGGTCGGCCGTCCCGGCGGCGAGGAGGTCCTGTACTCGCTGGCGGGTCAGATCGAGGGGGCGGCGCCGTGGGCGGACCGGCGGCCGGAAGTGTCGTGACGCCGGCCGGCAGTTGCGGTACACTCTCGTACCGTGACTGCCGTCGCCGACCCGATTCCCGCCGCCGGGCCGCTGGCCGGCCCCGGCGCTCCGCCGTCCTCCGCCGGTCCCGCGGACGCCCCGCCGACCGCGACGCCTCCGGGCTCGGGGGCGGCGCCGCTGCTCCAGGGGCTGCGCTTCGCCCTGCGCCCGATGAGCTTCCAACTGGCCAACCTCCGGCGGTTCGGCGACGTGTGGACGATGCGCCTGCCCACGCGCCGCGGCGGCTTTGTCGTCACCTGTCATCCCGACCACGTGGAGTCCCTGCTCAAGGCCCGGCCGGCGGACGCGCCGTCGCTGACCGGCGAGTCGCCGCTCCGGCCGATCCTGGGTCCGAACTCGGTCCTGACGTCGGTCGGCGAGCGCCACATGCGCCAGCGCAAGCTGCTCCTGCCGCCCTTCCACGGCGAGGCCGTGCAGCGCTACGTGCGGATGATCTCCGACGTGGCCGAGCGGGAGATCGACACCTGGCCGAGCGGCGAGCCGTTCGCGCTGGCGCCGCGGATGCAGGCGGTCACCCTGGAGGTGATCATGCGCGGCGTGTTCGGCCTCGAGGACAGCCCCCGGGACGGGACGATCGAGCACCGGATGCGCCAGACGATCCGCCGGCTGCTGGCCGCCTCCACCCATCCGCTCTACCAGCTGCTGGAGCTGCGCCACGCCGGCGAGACCGAGGCCCGGGGCGTGCTCCGGCAGATGCTGCAGATCGCCGACCGGCACATGTACGCCGTCATCGGGGCCCGCCGCAGCGAGGGCGAGCGCAGCGGGCGCAACGACGTCCTGTCGCTGCTGCTGGCCGCGCGCGACGAGCAGGGCGAGCCGTTGACCGACGACGAGCTGCGCGACGAGCTGATGTCGCTGCTGCTGGCCGGGCACGAGACGACCGCCAACTCCCTGGCCTGGACGTTCGAGCGGCTGCTGCGGACCCCGGCGGCCTATGACCGCCTGCGTGATTCCGTGCGCGGGCCTGACCGCGACGAGTCCGCGGCGTACGTCGAGGCCACCATCCACGAGGCGATGCGCAACCGCCCGGTCATCCCGATGATCGTCCGCATGGTCACCCGGCCGTGGCGGTTCGGTACCCACGTCGTGCCGGCCCGCACGCCGGCCGCGGTCGGCATCATCGCGGTGCACCACCGCGCCGACGTGTACCCGGAGCCGCTCATGTTCGCCCCGGAGCGGTTCCTGGGGGTGAAGCCCGGAACCTACACCTGGACCCCCTTCGGCGGCGGGATTCGCCGCTGCCTGGGGGCGACGCTGGCGATGGCCGAGCAGCGCGTGGTGCTGGAGGCGATCGCCCGGCGGACCGACCTGCGGGCGCCGGACCCGGCGCCGGAGTCCCCGCGCATGCGCAACGTGACGATGATCCCGCGCCACGGCTGCGCGGTCGTCGTCGATCATGGCCTTCCCGCCTGACGTCGCCTATCGTGCCGAGCGTGTCAGCAGAGCAAGCCGGGGCCCGGGCGGCCGTTTCAGAAGCGGGCGGCCACCGTGAACGCCTCATCGCGGCGATGGCGGCGTCGATCGACGAGAAGGGGTACCGCGACACCACCGTCGCCGACGTCGTCCGCATCGCCCGCACCTCGCGGCGCAACTTCTACGAGCACTTCGCCGACCGCGAGGCCTGCTTCCTGGCTCTGTTCGACGCCACCAACGAGGCGATGATGGAGGAGATCGCCGACGCCGTGCACGCCGACCAGCCGCTCGACGAGCAGGTCGATCGGGCCGTCGACGCCTACATCGCCAACGTGGCCGCCCAACCCGCCGTCTACCGCAGCTTCGTCCGCGAGCTGCCCGGGCTCGGCCAGGCCGGGGCCGACCGCGGCCTCGCCACCCTGGAGCGCTTCGCCGGAATGCTGGTGGGATTCGTCGAGTCCGGGCGCCGGGCCCAGCCGGAGCTCGGCCTGCGTCCGCTGGGGATGGACAGCGCCATCATCATCGTCGGCGGCCTGCGCGAGCTGCTCGTCATCTCCCTCCAGCGGGGGCGCGACATGCATGAGCTGCGGGCGAGCGCGGGGCAGACCATCAAGGCGATCCTGAACGGGAC
>JBPYFQ010000184.1:0-13680 GCA_051985625.1 Solirubrobacteraceae bacterium | reverse complement strand
CGCGCCAACGAGTCGCGACGGATAGCGCGACTGCCACCGCGCGCTCGGCCGAGTAGCGGATTGAATTCCATGGGTAGCTGCGTCGCCACGTCATCGGCCTCGTCGCGGGTGACTCGCTCGGCCAGCGCGTGCAGGGTCGCGCGCGACGCCGTTTCGGCGGGCGAGCGCACCGGCATCACGCGCGTTCAGCGCGTCGCTGAACGCACCCGCCAGGTCTGACGCACGTGCTTGGTGCTCAACGAGCATTTGCCCCTCAGGTTAAGCCGGGCACGCGGTTTGACAAGCGACTAACGGGCGTTGTGGCGCGCACACCCTGGCCTATGCCAACATCGAGCTCGGCGAGGGCGAAACGTCGCCAGGCCGGCCGGCAGAGGTGCGAGGCGAGAGGTTTCTCGGATAGGGGTTGACAGTGCTCGCTAGCGGCCTATTACAGCGAGCAGAGAGGATTGACATAGAACTGGCGGCTCATCAGTTGGGTGGAGGCCCGGAGCCCAGGTCGAGAGGGGTTGCCTGACGGGTTAGGCACCTACCGCCTTCGGTCAAGGCTCGTTGGCTCTGGACCTCCACCACCCTTTTTTTGGCCTCTCTGAGTGGCGTATGGTTGTTTCCCGAGAGGAGGTGAAGCGTTCGTATGTCTGTTCGTCGTCGTTGGCGGATCGGCTGGGTGCGCCGGGGGCTTGCCTCGTCGGCGCATAGCGCGATCGTGTTGCCCCGGCTCCGGGCCGCCTGACCGATGCTCTCGGAGAGATCCGGTTTCGCCGGCGGCGCGCCGGCGGAACCGCTGGGTCGCGAGCAGGTCGCGGCCATGTTGGCCAGCACCCAAAACGGCTCCGCGCTACACACCGTGGGCGGGTTGGACGAGATGGCCGCGGAACCTGACCACATCACTCACGACGAGAGCGAGCTGCTCCAAGCGCAGTCGCTGGCGGCACGCGGACTTGATGATGACCTGGCCGCGGGGTTGCGTCACCGCCGGCTCGGGGGCGAGACGAGCTCGGGCGGCTACCTGCGCGGCCTCAGCGACCGCCCCCGGCTCCCGGCCGCCGTTGAGCTGCGCTTGATTGATGCCGCCCAGGCCGGGGACCGCCGCGCCCGCGAAGAACTGGTCGAAGCGTTCCTGCCGCTGATCGCCGGGGTCGCGCGCGTGTATCGGGGTTCGCAGACGATCAGCCGACTTGAGCTGATGCAGGAGGGCGTGGTCGGGCTGCTCCGAGCGCTCGAGCGGTATGACCCGAAGTTGGGGGTGCCGTTCTGGGGGTATGCGGCGTGGTGGGTCCGCCAGGCGATGCAACAGCTGATCGCCGAGCTGACCCGACCGCTGGTCCTCTCCGACAGGGCCCTTAGACAACTCTCGCAGCTCAAGCGCGCCCACGGGGACTACCTCGCCGAGCATGGACGCGAACCCAGCGGACACGAGCTGGCCGTCAGCACCGGCCTCACCCACGCACAGGTGGGGGAGGTGCTCGCGCTCGAGCGCGTCCCGCAGTCGATGGACGAACCGATACAGGGCGGCGAGGGTGAGCTCGGCGCGTTCGGCGAGTTGCTCGCCGATCCGCTCGCGGCTGACGCCTACGAGCAACTGCTCGATCACTCAGAGATCGAGCAGATCCGCGCGCTGCTCGGCAGCCTCAACGACCGCGAGCGGATGATCCTGCGCGCCCGCTACGGCCTCGACGGCCCCGAGCAGTCGCTACGCGACGTCGGGGAGCTGATTGGGCTCAGCGCCGAGCGGGTGCGGCAGATCGAGCAGCGCGCGCTCGGCAAGCTCCGAGCGGCCGCCGACCGCGGCGAACGTGACTGATACTCAGCCCACTCGCAGGGTTGACGAGCTGCCACTCACGGCTATTTATCGAACAATCCCACGCTGGAGGTGAAACGGCATGCACACACTCCATCGTCTCCATACTTCGCGCGCGATCACGGTCACGGTCATCGCTGCTGTCCTGGCGATCGTCGTAACCCTCGCGCTCGCCCCGGGCCTGAACGATCTCACCTTCACCTCGGCCAGCGGCTCGCCGACCGCCACACCGTCATCCATCCAGTCGACATCGACCGGTGTGGGATGGAGTCTGAGCCCGTTCACGAGCCTGTTGCGCGCCCCCGTCCGGGTCCCATGGACGGCAGGCTTCTAGCCACCCGTGGCGATGCGAACCGCGATCGCTGGTGATGACTGGCGGCGGCCAGGTCGACCCCTACGCCGAGCTGGGTGTCGCGCGAGAGGCGTCGAACGAGGAGATTCGTCGTGCGTACCGACGGATTGCCCGTCGCCATCACCCCGATGTCAACCGCGACCCCGGCGGGCCAGAGCGGTTCGCTGCCGCTGCGCGCGCCTACCAGATCCTGAGTGATCCGGCGGCGCGTGCCCGCCACGACAGCCGCTTCCCCGGACCTGTCACGGTCCGCCGATGGCCCAAGCCCGGGCCCGCGGTCGACCGGCGGGCCGTCCTCGAGTTGACCGATCAGGAGGCGGCCCACCTCGCGCGCTTCCCGCTCATACTTACCGACGCCCACGGTGGTCGCATCCTGGTTCCCGCCGGGACCGGTGACGGCGACCAGCTCGTGCTGCACGGCCGCGGTGAGCGGCTCGTGCTCCGTGTCCGCGTTCACGGAAAAAGACTTGACAGTCCTTGACTGACGTCATGGAAAAAGACTTGACAGTCCTTGACTTAGATCTATTACCAATGTCAAAAGCCACAACCAGTTGTTGTCTCTCCATGGAGGTTCGCATGGCACTGATTCGCTGGGAGCCAGTCACTGAACTCAACACCATTCAAAACGAGATGAACCGGCTGTTCAACACCTTCTTCGACCAGCCCGCCCCCGCCGGACGCGGCGGCGCGCCCAGCAGGCGCTGGGTCCCGGCGATGGACCTCGTCGAGACCGCCGGCCATTACGTTCTCCGCGCCGACCTTCCCGGCCTATCCGACGACGACGTCAATGTCCAGCTCGAGGACAACGTGCTCACCATCTCCGGCGAGCGCAAGACCCAGCACGAACAGAACGAGGAGGGCTACTACCGAATCGAGCGCGCATTCGGAACCTTCGCCCGCTCGCTCACCCTCCCCGACGGCATCGACCCCGAAGGCGTGCAGGCCCACTTCGACCGCGGCGTGCTCGAGATCATGATCCCCAAGCCCGAGCAGAAAAAGCCCCGACAGGTTCAGATCGCCCTCGGCACCCGCCCAACTGACGACACCAAGACGATCGAGAGCTCCGAGACCCGCGACCCGCAGGTCAACAGCGGCGACCCGGTCCCAGCGCCCGCCTGATCCACGAACTGCCATACAAACCCTCGACGATCGCGGACCGCGGGCTATCACCGCCGCGGTCCGCGATCCCCGCTCTCCCTCACCGCTCAGCGACGTCCCGCGATGGTCGGATCGCTCGCACGCTCCTCACCGGCGAGCAGCGCCTGCCGCGCAGGCGGGTGTCATGGCCCCGGCGCGGGACTACGCGCGGTCGCGGCGAAGCAGGTGTGGTGTGAGCTGGCGTGCGGCCGACGGTCGCGGGCGTCTGTCGGACGGACCTCGGTCAGTCAGCGCTGAGTGGCGGGCCAAGCAGTGTCATTCCGTGGCGTTCGAAGATTGCCGCTACCTGGTCGCGGTTGAAGGCGGCCGTTCTGGTCGCTGGGCCGAGTTCATCGAAGAACCTGTGCCCGCCGCCGGGCGCGAACACGATGATGAGCTCGGCCGACTGATCGGTCAGGTTCAGGAACGCATGCGGTAGGCCGGCGGGCAGGTAGGCGAAGCCGCCGGCGTCGAGGGTGTGCTGCTGTTCGCCGATTCTGACCTTGAAGCGGCCGGCGAGGACGTGGATCGTCTCGTCCTGGCGGTGGTGTACGTGAAGCGGCGGTCCACCGCCCGGCGCGACCTCGCAGATGAAGTAGTTCAGCGCGCCCCGGGTGTCCTCGCCAGTCAGCTTGAACACGAGATCTCGGCCCGGCCCGGATTGCAGGCGCAGGCCTTCGTCGGCAGCTAGGGCCTTCGATGTGGTGGCTGTCGTGGTCATTCGGTCCCTCTCTGGGGCCGGCGTTCCACCGTCCGCACCCGCTGGCACCTCCGACCTCAACGTGGTGACCCGAAGGTCACGGCGTCGCGCCCATTGGCTACTCCGGCTCGAGCCGGTAGCCCTGCCCGCGTACGGTGGTCAGCGGCAGCTGACAGCCCTGGCGTGCGAGCTTTCGCCGGAGATAGCCCACATACACATCGACGGCGTTGCTGCTGCACGAGAGCTCCGACCTCCACACCTCGCCGAGGATCTCCTCGCGCGTCCGGACCTTGCCCACGTTGCGCAGGAAATACGCCAGGAGGCGGAATTCGAGGTTCGAGACGTGCAGCGAAATGCCGCGATGCCGGACCGATCGTGCGGGCATGTCGACCTCGATGCCTCCGTGACGGAGAACAGCCTGCTCGCCTCGGTCGAACCGGATCCTGGCTCGGATCCGCGCCGCCAGCTCTCGCACCGACAGAGGTTTGGCGACGAAATCGACCGCACCTGCGTTCAGCCCGCTGACGCGATCTGCCACTTGGGCGTCGCGCCCGACCAGCATGACCGGGTGCTCAGGCAGCCTTCGCGCAATGGTCGCCAGCAGCTCTTGATACGCCCTCGCGTGCGGCTCAACGTCGATGATGGTGACGTCGCAGTGAACGGACTGCAGCGTGTGCTCGATATCGACGGAGCGTGGCGCATCGGTCACCCGGAAATCGTGCATCCGCAGCTCGTGCGCAAGCGCCTGGCGCGATTGTGAATCGTCGGATAGCAGGACGACCCAGATCGGCTCGGTGGCGGGGCCGGCTGGACCAACGGCCCGTTCGGGGTCATGCCCCGTAACCGTTCGCTGGTGTCCGCCGGTCATGTCCTCAGCCCGAGATGGCCCGGTCAGGGAGAACCGGCGACCAACGTAAACACGGCCATGAACGCGCCGAACGCGAGGCAGTAGATGCCGAACGGGACCAGGTTGCGCGACCGGAAATACCGTGTGAGGAAGTGGACCGTTCCCACAGCAGTGATCGCGGCGAAGAGGGCGGCGATGATGGCAGCGTCGCTGACCGGAACCAGCTCGGTCGCGCCCTGGAGCACGCCAACCACGATCGCCTGGAAAGTTGAGATGAGATTGGTAGCAGCGGAGCGCGCAAGAGACGGTCACCCTAGCCGCCGCGCGGCGTCGATTCCGGTTCTCAGGTGCCGCTATTCAGGTCATCGTCAGGTCTGTCGGATCGCCGTCGCGATACTTGGCTCATGCAGCCACGCCTCCTGATCGTCGAGGACGACGCGGGCCTCCGGGATGTTCTGGTGCGCAGCCTGTCCGCCGAGGGGTTCGACGTCACGGCAGTCGCCTCGGGCCACGAGTTCATCGCCGTCGCAGTCGAGGATCATGCCGACGTACTGGTCATCGACATCGGGCTCCCCGACGCGGATGGCCGCGATGTCTGTCAAGCGCTGCGCGCGCGGGGGGTCAGCAGTCCGACGCTGTTTCTCACTGCCCGAGACGCGCTGCCTGACCGTCTGAGTGGGTTCAGCGTCGGAGGCGACGACTACATCACGAAACCGTTCGACATCGCGGAGCTGTCCGCCCGCATCCGGGCGCTGCTGCGGCGCGCCGGGGCCACGCGCGAGTACCAGGCCGTGGGCCTGGTATTTGACCCGACCGAGCACTCAATCCGCACCGCCTTCGGTCGGCAGGCGCTCTCGCCGACGGAGTTCCGGTTGTTGGCCGCATTGTCAGCGCACCCGGACCGGGCGGTGTCGCGGCGAGACCTCGTGGCCACGGCCTGGCCGCACGGAGCGATCGTCCACGAGAACACGCTCGACGTCTACGTCGCGCGCCTGCGCCGGAAGCTGCGCGAGCTCGACGGCGCGCCTCGGATCGTCACCGTCCACGGACTGGGCTACCGGGTGCAATGACGCACCGCGTCCGCTTCCGGTTCGGGCTGCGCCAACGGCTCTGGCTCACGGTTGTCGCCGGTATCGCCGTCGTCCTGGTGGGGATGACGGTCGCGTTCAACCTCCTGGTCGACGGCCGGCTGACCGAGGAGGCCAACGCCGTGGCGCAGGCGCGCGCCGCCGCCGAGCTGGACGCCCTCCGTGTCACGTCAGGCGGAATCCAGGTCCTGCGGGCCGACAGCGGCGACCCGATCGACACGCCGACCTGGGTCTTCCAGGGCTCGCGGGTGATTGAGGGCCCGCGGTCGGGCGCGGTCGAGCGCGCTGCGGCGCATGCGTTCACGCGACGCGGCCGCGGGTTCGTCGACCTGTCCTCCAGCGACAGGCGGCTGTATGGGCTGCCGGTCCTCCTCGACGGACGACGACTAGGAACCGTGGTCGGGGCCGTCGGCCTGGCGCAGTACGAGCAGATCGCGCGGACCGCGCTGCTGGGGTCGGCGGCGCTGGCCCTGCTGACGCTGGTCGCGGTCGCCGTGGCGAGCCGGTGGGTCCTGGCGCGGGCGCTGCGCCCCGTGAGCGAAATGACGCGGCAGGCAGCCGACTGGAGCGAGTACGAGTTGGAGCGGCGGTTCAGGCTCGGCGAGCCACATGACGAGTTCACCACGCTGGCGGCCACGCTCGACAGGCTGCTGGACCGGGTGGCGGCCAGCCTTCGGCACGAGCAGAACCTGACCGCCGACCTCTCGCACGAGCTGCGCACGCCGCTGACCCAGATCTCCACCGAGGCCCAGCTGGCCCTGCGCCACGGCGCCGTTGCCCCTGAAGAGCGTGAGCACTACGAACGGATCCTGCGCAGCGCCCGCTACATGGCGCGGATCCTCGACACGCTCATTGCCGCGGCCCGCGCGCAGGCCACCTCCGGCCCGGCGGCCGGCGACGCCGCCGCGGCCGCCCGGACGGCGATCGAGACCGTCCGCCCTCTGGCGACGGCGGAGGGCGTAGAGGTCAAGCTCGTCGCACCCGGTGGTCCGACCATCGCCGGGGTCGACGAGGCGCTGATGGAGCGCGTCCTGGCACCGCTGCTGGAGAACGGCTGCCGCTTCGCCGAGCACGCCGTCACGATCCACGTCGTCCCGGGCAGCCGCGAGCTCCAAGTCCTCATCCAGGATGACGGGCCCGGGATCGCCGCGGAAGACGCCGAGCGTGTCTTCACCCCCGGCTTTCGCGGCGCCGAGGGGCCGGCGCCGGCGAACGGCGCCGGGCTGGGCCTACCGCTGGCGCGCCGGCTCGCTCAGGGGGTGGGCGGCGACGTTCGGGTCCATGAGAGCGTGACGGGAGGGCGGGTCGTGGTCTCCCTGCCCCTCGCGTGAGGGAATCCGGCCCGTCGCCGCCCCCTGCGCCCGCCGTCCGTTCAGGAGAAATTCAGGCCCGCTGCGCCATCGTGACTGCATGTCGCATCGACCTGTGCCCCTCACGGCCATCTCACTCATCGCCACAGCGCTGCTCGCCGGCTGCGGATCCTCCTCGTCCACCTCCAGTGCCTCGCACTCGACGAGCGCGAGCGCCGGCTCGCCCGCGGCCGGCTCGGCAACCACGGCCACAACGTCATCAGGCGGCGGCGTGCTCGCTGCCGATGCCCGCTCGGCGGCCACCGGAGACATCCCGGACACCCAGGTGTTCCTGGTCTTCACCGACCATGCGGCCGGCTGGTCGATGAAGTACCCCGAGGGCTGGACCCGGTCCGGATCCGGCCCAGCCGTCACATTCCGAGACAAGAACAACCTCGTCCACGTGGCGGTGGCCAAGCAGGCAGCACCCAGTGCCGCCTCGATGACCGCCGCACTGAGCACGCTACGCACGAAGACCCCCGGTCTCAGTTTCTCTGTCCCGCAGCAGGTCTCGCTGGCGTCCGGTCCGGCGTTCAAGGTGGTCTACAGGACCCAGAGCGCGCCCAACCCCGTCACCGGCAACCGCGTCGAGTTGATCGTCGACCGGTACGCCGTCGCCCACAGCGGCCGCGTGGCCACGGTCGATCTCGGAACGCCGAAGGGTGTCGACAACGTCGACGCCTACCGCATGATGATCAAGAGCTTCCAGTGGCGGTAAGGGGAGACGGGACGTCGAGCCGGAGCCTGTGGCGCGAGCCCGAGCGCGCCGACCAGGTCGTCTGGCCAGCGCTGCAGCTGCATGACGTGTTCAAGATCTTCCGCTCCGGCCCGGTCGAGACGGTGGCCCTGCGCGGACTCGAGCTCCGGGTCGAGCGGGGCGAGATGATCGCGGTCCTCGGGCCCTCCGGATGCGGTAAGAGCACGATGCTCATGCTGGCGGCGGCGCTCGATCAGCCATCGGCGGGCGACGTCCGCGTCGGCGAGCGGTCGCTGCAGCGCCTCGACGAGGATGGGCTGGCGCGGTACCGAGCGCGCGAGGTCGGGCTCGTGTTCCAGAGTCAGAACCTGTGGCCGGCGCTATCGGCCCGAGAGAACGTGGCCGCCGGACTGCGCTTGGCCGGTCACCGGAATTCGCTCGAGGCCGCCGACACCGCCCTGGCCCGTTTCGGCCTGGGCGAGCGGGGCCACCACCGGGCGGGCGCGCTCTCTGGTGGCGAGCAGCAGCGCGTGGCCATCGCCGCCGCCTACGCCCGCGAGGCGCCGCTCGTCCTCGCCGACGAGCCCACCGGCGAGCTCGATGCCGGCAACGAGCAGACCGTCCTGGAATCGCTGCGTCGCCTGCGCGACGAGCGGAGCAGCACGGTGATCCTGGTCACCCACTCGGCTCGGGTCGCGGATGCCGCCGATCGCGTCTGCGAGATGCGCGACGGGCGGTTGGTCGCATGAGCGCCACGACGCTGACCGAACTGTCGGTCTGCCGCGGCGTGAGCGTTGTGCACGGCACCGAACCGGCCCAGGTGCGGGCGCTTGACGGCGTCGACCTGCGGATCGGGACGGGCGAGCGGATCGCGCTGTTTGGCCCCTCAGGCTCCGGCAAGACCACGCTGCTCCACGTCCTCGGCGGCCTCGTCGTCCCCCAGCGGGGCGAGGTGAGCTGGCGCGGACGCCCGCTGTCGTCGCTGGACGCATCCGCGCGGGGCCGGGAGAGGGCGCGCGGGATCGCCCTCGTGTTTCAGGGCGCCAATCTGCTGCCGTCGTTCACGGCGTACGAGAACCTGGCGTTTGCCGCGCGCGCCGCCCAGGCGAGCGGTGAGCGAGCCGCCGGCGATGCTGTCGATGTGGCCGAGTTGCTCGCCCTCGTAGGGCTGGCGGAAAAACTCGACGCTCTCCCGGCGGAACTGTCCGGCGGGGAGGCCCAGCGCGTGGCGATCGCTCGGGCGCTCGCGCAGCGGCCCCAACTGCTGCTGTGTGACGAGCCGACCGGTCACCTCGATTCCGACACTGGCACGCGCGTTCTCGATCTCATCGACGCGCTGCAACGCGAGTTCGGCTTTGCCCAGGTGACGGCCACCCATGATGCCGACGTCGCGGCACGTTACGACCGGGCCATCGGCCTGGCCGACGGGCGGGTCAACGGCGAGGAGCGGCTGTCGTGAGGGCGGCCGCCAGCCTGGCGTCGGCGGGACTCCTTCGGTCGCCGCTGCGGACGCTGATCCGAGTGGTCGTGCTGGCTGCCGCCGTCGCGCTGCTCGGTTCGATGCTGTTGTTTGTCGGCCACTCGCTGCGCACCATGACCGGAGCCGCCGTCCGCAGCGTCCCGCTCGACTGGCAGGGCCCGGTGGGCGGCTACGCTCAGGCCCGGACGGTGGCCGCCGGGGTCGCTCGACAGGACGGAATCATGCAGGCGTCTCCCGCGGCGACGGCGCCGTTCTCTGGCGCGGCGCATACCGGCCCCGCGGGTGCGACCGACGCGGGCAGCGGTTCGATCCTCGCTGTCCCTCCGGGGTACACGACTCACATCCAGACGTTCCGGTTCCTGCAGGGGTCGCTCCGGCCGGGAGCGATCGTCCTCGACCAGCAGATGGCGGCCACCCTCCAGGCCCACATCGGCGACGTCGTAACGATCACCCCGCGGTCCGGAGCGCGACCGGTCCGGTTCCCGGTGTCCGGGGTGGCGCTCATCACCGCTCCGGACACGGTCTTTCAGCCGCTGAACCCGGTGCTCGGTCCGGCGCCCGCCCAGCCCCCGGCGAACGCCGCGATCCTACCCGTGGCCACCTTCGCCGCCACCATCGCGCGCGAGCTCCCGGCGGTCGCCTCGGGCAGTACCGGCGCGGCGGCCGTGCCCGGTGCCCAGAAGGGCGTCCAATGGCAGGTCCAGGCGCAGATCGATCCGCGCGCCCTCGGCGGTTCCCCGGCCCAGGCCTATACGGTGGCCGGCGAGATTGCGCATCGCGTCGAGCGGACGCTGCCCGGACAGGTGACGTTCGTCGACAACCTCTCCGACAAGCTCAGCACGGCCGCCAGCGACGCCCTGTACGCCGAGACGCTGTACATCATGCTCGCAGTCCCGGGGGCGCTCGTCGCCCTCGGCCTGGCGTACCTGGCCGCGCTGGGCACCGTCGAACGCGACCGTCACGACCTGGCGCTGCTGCGCGCCCGCGGCGCCACCCGGCGCGACCTCCTCGGCATCGCCGCCGCCGAGAGTCTGGGTATCGGGATCGTCGCCGGGCTGCTCGGCGCCGGGATCGCGCTCGGCGCCGTGACGCTGATTCTCGGCGCTGCCGGCCTGGGGCTGAACGCCGGCCGCGCCGGAGTGACCGTCGGCGCGTGCGTCGCGCTCGCCGTCGCCGGCGCGTTGGCGGCCCGGCTGGGCGCGACCTGGTCGGTATGGCGGGCGACCATCAGCGAGAGCCGTCACAGCGTGCGCCGCGAGCACCCACCGCTCTGGCAGCGTCTGTATCTGGACGTCTTCGCGCTCGCGCTGAGCGGCCTCATCTACTGGCTGACCGCGAGTACCGGGTTCTCAGCGGTCGTCAATCCGGACTCCAACCCCACGCTGTCGCTGTCGATCTATATGTTCTTTGCGCCCGCCCTGTTGTGGATCGGCGCGACGCTGCTCCTCGTCCGGCTGCGCGGCCGTTTGCTGGCCTGGGTGGCGGCCCGGGCCGCCGGTGGCCGAGCCACGACGCCTCGGGCGTTGCGGCTGGCCAGCGCGGGCCGGCGCGGGCCGGCGATCAACCGCGGGCTCCTGGTCGTCGGCCTGCTGCTGGCGTTCGGCGTCAACCTGGGGATCTTCACCGCCACCTACGACCAGCAGGCCAACGTCGATGCGCAGCTGACGCTGGGCGCCGACGTGACGGCCACGACGACGCCGGGGGCCGCGACCGGACAAGGACTCCAGTCGAAGATTGCGGCCGTTCCGGGCGTCCAGGCCACGACGCCGGTCGACCACTCCTACGCCTACGTGGGCCCCGACCTCCAGGACACGTTTGGGATCGATGCCTCGACGATCACACGCGCCACGACCCTGCGCGACTCGTATTTCCTCGGAGCCGGCGCGCACCAGACCCTGGCCCGGCTCAAGAGCCGGCCGGACGGGATCCTGGTCTCCAAGGAGACGATCAACGACTACCAGCTCAACATCGGCGACCTGCTCAAACTCCGCGTCCTGGATCATGCGAGCGGTCGCTTCCACGTCGTGCCGTTCCACGTCGCGGGTGTCGTGCAGGAGTTCCCCTCGGCTCCGCGGGACTCGTTCATGGTCGCCAACCTCGCCTATCTCCAACGAGCCGACCACACAGCCGGGCCGAACATGGTGTTCGCATCGGCCTCCGACCCGCCGGCGACCGCCCGAGCGATCGCCGCCGCCACCCGCCGCGATGGGACGATCGTCAAGAACATCGATCAGCAAGCCCAGCAGACCACCAGCTCCATCACCACGGTCGACCTGCGCGGCATCAGCCGGATCGAGCAGGCATTCACGGTCGCCCTCGCTGCCGCGGCGATGGCGCTGTTTGTCGCGCTCACCTTGATCGAGCGCCGCCACGAGTTCGCGACCATGGCGGCGGTCGGCGCCTCGCTGCGCAGCATTAGCTCGTTCGTCTGGACCGAGGCCGCGCTCGTGCTCGGCGCCGCGCTCATCCTCGCTGCGGTCCTCGGCCTTCTCCTGGCGCTGATGCTGGTGGCGATGCTCCAGCACGTGTTCGACCCGCCCCCGGACCATCTGGCCATCCCGTGGGTCTATCTCATCGAACTGGCCGGCACGGTGGTGGTGACCACCGCCCTGGCCGTCGCCCTGACAAGCACCAGCCTCAGACGGATGCCGCTCGGGCGCCTGCTTCGTGAGCAGTAGCGACAACGTGTCGCGGCGTGCCAGAACCGATCTGGGCGAGATTCGACTCGGCAGCGGGCAGCGTGACGTTCGAGCGGACAGGCAACTGTCGCCGCTTTCCAGCAAGCCGAGGCATCTGCCGAGGCTGGTTCGGGACTATCAGGAGCGCTGCTCTGAGTCTCGGGCCGCCCGGAGCGGCAGTCGGGGCGCCCTCGCACCTCGCGGCCACCCGGCCGGAGGCCGTTTCGGCCCCGGAACGATTGTCCAGACCTTGCTCGGATGGTCCCACCAGGGTGCGGCGGCAACGCCGTCCAGCCAGACGCGATAGCCGAGCGGGTCCGGTCCGTGAACGTGGCGCCCAGCGGCGTCTGTGAACCCGGGCCGGACCCCGATCGCAGATCGGCTACGACTTGACCTTGATCGTCAGGTCGCTGTTGTTGCCCACGGACTTCACGGTGACAGTGCCGTGCGCGTGCCGGTAGCGCCCAGTGCCGCCGGTGATCTTGACAATCGTGGGGGCGTTTGAGTTGAAATTGAGCACAAAGTCGTCACCCAAAATCATCGACCCGCCGAGCGCGATCGTCCCGTCGCACAAGGCGCTGCTGGTGCTGGTAAGCGTGCAAACGACGTGATCAGACGCCGTCGCCCGCTTGGCATGGTGCTTGTGGTTGCCGGCATAGTCATTGCTTGCGAAGCTGAGGCGGTCGCCGACAGCCGGCGCGGAGTTGGGCGCCAGCGGGTGGCCGTTGGCGTCGCTGATCCGCGTGTACACCTGCTTCGAGAAAAAATGCAGGGTGACCGTCTTGGCGGCCGCCGCGGACACACCGACAGCCATGACCGTCGCGCACGCCGCGACCGACGCGGCCGCGCATTTGACCCGACTCATGATCCGTCTCCCCCTTTGTGGATGATCTCTCCCGGACCGACCCTCCGGGCTTGCAAGACGTGAGCATAACGCCAGTCGATAGTGCTCATGGACGCGGCCGGCCGGCGTCGATCGCCAGCGGCGACGCCGGGGTATCTCGCGGGCCGCGCGCCGCACAACAAAGGCATGCAGTACCCGCCTGACCCGCCGCGATGCGGAGGAGCTCATCCTGGTCATGCGCCGGGCCGGCCGCGAGCGTCACGAGCGAGATCATCGACGCCGTCCGCTTGCGCCGAGAGCCGACCATCTCAGCCACCGCCGGTCTCAAGCTCTAGCTCTCACAGCGCCGGGGGCGCCGGGTCAGGGCTGAGCACTCCCGGCCGCTGCACACTCCTTCTCTGCCGCTCGGGACGCAGAGCAGCAGTCGACCCGACAATGTGGGCGAGGCGAGTTGCGATGGCCGACCGTCAGACGTAGATCACTTCGACCGCGTCGAAGCGCACGAAGTCGCTGTCCTGGGTGAGGACGGCCGCGTTGTGACGCAGCGCGGTGGCCGCGATCCAGGTGTCGTGGCGTCGAGGCTTTCGGCCGATCCGCAGTTGTTGTTCGGCCAGCCGGGCGTAGCAGGAGGCGACGACCTCGTCGACGGATAACAGCGGATAGCTGCCACGGACGCGAGCCAGCGTGGCGGTTCGGGTTGCCCGGGTGTC
>JBPYFQ010000183.1:0-43030 GCA_051985625.1 Solirubrobacteraceae bacterium | reverse complement strand
GCGGGTTGGTTGGCCCGCGCCGTCAGCGGTGGTGGGGGCTGACGACGATCGTCTGCAGCTCGGTGAATGACTGCATGACGCTGTCGCCGCCGACGCGGCCCATGCCGCTATCGGTCCCGGAGCGGCCGCCGAAGGGGAGGTGC
This sequence comes from Solirubrobacteraceae bacterium, assembly GCA_051985625.1. Lineage (GTDB taxonomy): Bacteria > Actinomycetota > Thermoleophilia > Solirubrobacterales > Solirubrobacteraceae > Palsa-465. Next base: position 42,887 of record JBPYFQ010000183.1, on the reverse strand, counting down.
GACTCCCAGTAGTTGGTCGACTCGTTGATGTTGACCCAGCCGGTGCGGACTCGATCGGCGAATTCAAGCCCCCGCTCCAGATCGGCGGTATAGACGGCTGATAGCAGCCCGTAGGGGGACGCGTTCACCAGGTCGATGGCCTGCTCCAGGGAGTCGATGGCCACCACCGGGGCGACCGGCCCGAACGTCTCCTCGACGGCGACCCGGGCGTCCGGGGGAACGTCGTCGAGCACGGTCGGCTCCCAGTAGAGGTCGGTGGGGAAAGCCGCCGCCCGGGATCCGCCGGTCAGCGTCTGGGCGCCGCGCTGCAGGGCGTCGGCGACGTGCTCGTCCATCTTGCTTGCCACCGGCTCGTTGTTGAGCGGCCCCATGGTGGTGGCGTCGGCGAACGGGTCGCCGAGCAGGATCTGCTCGGTCACCGCCCGCGCCAGCCGCTCAACGTATTCATCGTGGATGGCGCGGTGGACCAGGATGCGCTCTCCGGCGGTGCAGCTCTGGCCGGCGCACAGAAAGCAGGCGGTGAGCGTCGCCTGCACCGCGGCGTCCACGTCGGCGTCGTCGAGCACCACGAGCGGGCCGTTGCCGCCCATCTCCAGCACCAGGGCCTTGCCGGCCGCGGCCGCTGCCACCTTACGTCCGGTCGCCGTGGAGCCGATGAAGGCGACCCCGTCGACCCCGGCATGGCGGGCTATCTCGTCACCCACCACCGGGCCGGGGCCCGTGACCAGGTTGAACGCCCCCGGCGGCAGGTCGGCGTCGGCGATGCAGCGGGCCAGTTCGACGGCGCACACTGCGGTCGACGGTGCGGGCGTCCAGACCACGGCGTTGCCGCAGGCCAGCGCGGGCGCGATGAGCTCAGCCGGCATGGTGTACGGCCAGTTCCAGGGGCTGATGATGCCGACCACTCCGCGGGCCCGGCGGGCCAGGAGCACCCGCTTCCCCGGGGAGAACGAGTTGGGCAGAGCGCCGCTCAGCCGCTTGGCGTCCTCGGCGGCCATCCGCCAGTACTCGATGAGCTCGTCGACCTCGTCGTAGGCCTCGGCCTTGAGCGGCTTGCCCTGGTCCAGGGTCAGCGTTCGCGCCAGCTCAGCCCGCCGCGACTGGATCACGTCGGCGACCGCGTGCATCTTGGCGGCGCGCTCGAACGCGGTCAGGCGGGCCCATCCGTCGGCCGCGGCGCGGGCCCGGTCAATCGCCAGGCGGGCGTCCTGGCGATCGCCCTCCGGAACCGTGCCGATCGTCTCCCCGGTGGCGGGGCTGAAGGCGGTGACGGTCTCCCCGCTGATGCTGGGGCGCCACTCGCCGCCGATGAACATGTCGAGCTGCGTTAGGGTGGTCATCGGCTGGCCTTCCCGGGCTCGGCCCCGCCCGCGCAGTTCGTGCAGCCGGGGAACCCCTCGTTGACACGATCAGACAACTGATATATAACAGCCGGATTAGGACCGGGTCAATTGTCTTCGGCAGTACAGCTTGCGCCGAGGCCGGGCATGGATTCAACGGGGCCGTGGTAACGACGTGCCCACAGGAGGTTGACAATGGCAACCGCTGAGAAGGAACACGCCGCCAGCAGCGGCGACAGCGCTGAGCTAGCCCAGTTCGGCTACAAGCAGGAGCTCGATCGCAGCCTGGGGAGCTTCTCCTCGTTTGCCGCCGGCTTCAGCTACATCTCGATCCTCACCGGGGTGTTCGAGCTGTTCGCCTTCGGCTTCCTCAACGCCGGGCCGGCGGTGTGGTGGTCCTGGCTGATCGTGCTCGGCGGACAGATGTGCGTCGCCCTGTGCTTCGCCGAGATGGCCGGGCAGTTCCCGCTCGCCGGCTCGGTCTACCAGTGGTCCAAGCGAATCGGCTCGGACATCACCTCATGGATGACGGGTTGGATCCTCATCATCGGCTCCATCGTCACCGTGTCCGCCGTGGCCGTCGGCTGGCAGGTCGTGCTGCCGCAGGTCACGACGTCGCTGCAGTTCGTCGGCAGCGCCGCCGACGCCGGCACCTACGCGACTCCCAACGGCGCCAAGAATGCGCTGATCCTGGGCGCCATCCTCGTCGTGTTCGCCACCATCATCTGCATGCTCGGCGTCAAGACGATGGCGCGGATCAACAACTTCGGGGTCGCCGCCGAGCTGGTCGGCTCCACGGTCCTCGTCATCCTGCTGATCTTCCACTTCCAGCGCGGCCCCGGGATCGTGACCCACACGCTGGGCACAGGCGCCGGCCACTCCTGGGGGTACTTCGGCGCCTTCCTCATCGGCGGGATCATGAGCGCCTACGTGATGTACGGGTTCGACACCGCGGGCACATTGGCCGAGGAGACGAACGACCCACGAAAGAACGCCCCACCGGCGATCCTCCGCGCGCTGGCGGCGGCGGGCCTCATCGGCGGCCTGCTCATCCTGTTCGCGCTGATGGCGGTCGACAACATCCACGACAAGAACATCGGGCTGCTCGGCCTGCCGTTCATCATCAAGCAGGCGCTCGGCAACACGCTCGGCAACATCTTCCTGATCGACTCGGCGATCGCCATCACCGTCTGCGCCCTGGCGGTCTGCACCGCCTGCATCCGGATGCTGTTCTCGATGGCGCGGGACGGCCGCCTGCCCGCGGGTTCGCATCTGGCCCGGGTGTCCGGACGCGCCCGGGTCCCGATCATCCCGGCGCTGTTCGTCGGCTTCTGGGCGCTTGTCCTGCTGGCGGTCAACCTGGCCAATCAGCAGGCGTTCACCGCGCTCATCGGCGTGGCGATCATCATGTTCTACCTTCCGTACCTGGGCGTGACGATGCCGATGCTCCTCCGACGCTTCAAGGGCGCCTGGCCGCGGCCCGAGCACGGTCCGTACTTCAACATGGGACGATGGGGCCTGCTGGTCAACCTGATCGCGGTCGTGTACGGGCTGATCGTCGCCGTCAACATCGCCTGGCCGCGCTCCGCGGTCTACGGCACCCACTGGTACTTCCGGTGGGCCGCGGTTGAGTTCATCGGGCTGTCGTACATCGCCGGCTTTGCCTACTACTTCCTGGTGCAGCGCCACAAGGGAGGCGAGGTCCTGGCTGAGCATCGCGCCGAGGTGCCGGAGCTTCCCGGCGAGCACATGCCTCTGGGCGAGATGGCCCCGTGAGTCGTATCGCCGCCGTGGTCACTGGCTAGGAGTCCCGAGAAACGCGCCACCCGGTCGACACCGACCCGGCCGCGTTTCTCCGGGCGCACCCCCCGTTCGACACGCTCGACCCGGGCGAGCTGGAGCGGGTCGCCGCGGCGGCCGAGCTGGAGTTCTACCGGACCGGGGAGGTCGTCTTCGCCCAGGGCGCCGAGCCGGTGACGCACCTGCGGATCCTCCGCACCGGGGCGATCGAGATCATCGCCGACGGCAATGTGCTCGACGTCCTGGGCGAGGGCGAGCTGTTCGGCCACGCCTCGATGCTGTCCGGCCTCCCTACCGGGTTCGAGGCCCGTGCGGCGCAGGACTCCAGCTGTTACCGGATCGGCGTCGAGGTCGCCCAGGGCCTCCTATCGGGGCCGGCCGGTCTGCGCTTCGTGGCCCGGTCCCTGCTGGAGGAGCCGACCGAGCTGCACATCCTGGCCCGGGAGCCAGCTCAGAACGCTGCCGATGAGCCGGTCGGCAACCTGGTGCGCGGCGAGCCGGTCGTGTGCGCGCCGGACACGACCATCCGCGAGGCCGCCCGGCGCATGACCGCCGCGACGGCGACCGCCGTCGTCGTCGATCTCGGCCACGGGGGCCACGGGATCCTGACCGATCGCGATCTGCGCACCCGGGTGGTGGCCGATGGGTTGAGCGGAGACGCCCCGGTGTCGGCGGCGATGTCCGCGCCGGCCTACACGTGCCCGGTGGACCGGCCCGCCGGCGCGGTCCTGCTGGAGATGTTCGAGCGGGGGCTGCGCCACTTCCCGGTCCTGTCGGCCGAGGGCCGGGTGGTGGGGGTGGTCGAGGAGGTCGACCTGGTTGCGGCCCGCACTCGCTCCTCGTTCTACCTGCGCCAGCGGATCGCGCACGCGGCCGGCCCTACGGAGCTGGTGACCGTCGCCCGCGAGCTGCGGCCGATGGTCATCGCGCTCCACGATGCCCGGGTGGCGGCGGCCAATGTCATGGCCGTCCATGCCGTGTGCGTCGAGGCGCTGACCCGCCGGTTCCTGGAACTGGCGATCGCTGAGCGTGAGCCGGTCGGAGTCGATTTCGCGTGGCTGGCCCTGGGCAGCCAGGCGCGCCGCGAGGCGCTGCCCAGCTCCGACGTCGACAGCGCGATCGTGTGGGTCGACCGACCGGGCACCGAGAGCGAGTCCGGCGAGGACGGCGACGACCGCCAGGATGAGGTCATCCGCGCCCGATTGGTGGCGCTGGCCCACGTCGTCATCGGCGGGTTGCGCGCCTGCGGCCTGCACACCGACGAGAACGGTGTCAACGCCGATGAGGAGGCGTTCGTGCGCTCGGTCTCGTCCTGGCAGCGCGTCGCGCGCTCCTGGATGGCCGATCCCACTCAGGAGAAGGCGCTGATCCTGTCATCGGTTCTCCTTGACAGCCGGCCGGTGTGGGGCGTCCACACGGGAACCCCGGTGGCCGACACCTTCCGGATGGCCGCCGAGTACCCGATGCTGCTGCGGAGGCTCGCCCGGTTCGCGCTCTCGCACCGGGTGTCGGCCCGCATGTTCGGCGGGTTCGTGGTCGAGAGCGCCGGCGAGCACCGCGGCCGGATCGACCTCAAGCGCGGCGGGATCGTGCCGATCCTCGACCTGGCCCGGTGGGGCGCGGTGTCGGCCGGGGTGACCAGCGCCTCCACCCCGGAGCGGCTCCGTGCCGCCGCCGACGCCGGAACGCTGGCGGCCGGCGACGCCCATACGCTCGGCGACGCGTTCGAGCTCCTCAACAGCGTTCGCCTGGACCATCAGGTGGCGCAGCTGCGGGCCGGCCGGCGGCCCGACGACCATGTCGACCCTGACGAGCTCAGTGCGCTCATGCGCGCCCACCTGCGCCAGGCTCTCCGGGCAGTGGCGGGGATCCAGCGCCGGGTGGCGTCCGAGCTCCGGACGGGCACGCAGTAGGGTTGGGCCGTGGCTCGTGAATCCCGTCCCACGCGATCCGAGGGTCCGGGCGGGCGCCCGGCGACCGCCGATTGGCGTGTCTACCGGCCGGCGATCTGGTTGGTGATGCTGGGGATCGCGTTCCTGCTGGTACTCAACGCGTACCTGGGCATCGCCGTCATCGGCGCCGGGCTGGGCACCGGCATCCGGATCAACGCGCGCCGGCGGCGGCTACGCCGGGCGGGGGCCGGGACGGTCCGGAACCGGCGACGCTGACCGATCGGTTACCTTTTGTAAGCACATGTCGACGACAGCGCGGACGTCGGCGGTGGGGGATCCGCCGTCGGCCGGGGACATTGCCATCAGCGTGCGGGGACTGGTCAAGTCCTTCGGCACCGTGCGTGCGCTGGGCGGCGTGGACCTCGACGTGCGCCGCGGAACGGTTCTCGGTCTGCTCGGACCCAACGGGGCCGGGAAGACGACCCTGGTCCGGGTGCTGGCCACGCTGCTCACCCCGGACGCGGGGAGCGCCACCGTCGCCGGCCTCGACGTCGTCTCCGATGCCGCCGCGCTCCGGCACCGGATCGGGCTGGCCGGCCAGTATGCGGCGGTCGACGAGAACCTGACCGGCCTGGAGAACCTGACCATGGTCGGCCGGCTGTACGGGATGCCCCGCGCGGAGGCCAAGCGCCGCGGCGCCGAACTGCTGGAGCGCTTCGACCTCACCGCCGCCGGCCGCCGGGTGACCCAGACCTACTCCGGCGGCATGCGCCGGCGGCTCGACCTGGCGGCGGCGCTGGTGGCCAACCCGCCCGTCCTGTTCCTGGACGAGCCGACGACCGGGCTGGATCCGCGCAGCCGGATCGGGCTGTGGGAGACGATCGAGACCCTGGTGGCGGAGGGGACGACCGTCCTGCTCACCACCCAGTATCTCGACGAGGCCGACCGCCTGGCCGATTCGATCGCCGTCATCGACCATGGCCTGGTCATCGCCCAGGGAACCTCCGACGAGCTCAAGGACCGGGTCGGCGGCGAGCGGCTTGAGGTGCGGCTGGAGGATCCCGGCCAGAGCGAGCCGGCCGTCCGCGCGCTGGCGCCGATGGCCGACGAGGAGCCGGCCGCGACCGATGGGCTGGTCTGCGTGTCCATCCGGAGGCACAGCGGGGCCATCGCCGACGCCGTGCGCAGGTTGACCGAGGACGGGATCGGGGTCGACGACATCAACCTGCGCCGGCCGACGCTCGATGACGTGTTCCTGACGCTGACCGGTCATGCCGCCGAGGAGGGCTCGGGCGCCGAGGACGGCTCGGGCGCCGGGGATGGCTCGTCGGCCGCTGATGGTCGGACGGGTCCGGCATGAGGCGGCTGGTCACCGACACGATCGTCATCGCCGAGCGCAACCTGATCCGGCTGCCCCGCCGGCCGGAGCTGTTGCTGGCGTTCACCGTGCAGCCGATCATGTTCGTCCTGCTGTTCCGCTACGTGTTCGGAGGCGCGATCAACACCGGCGGGGTGCCCTACGTCGAGTACCTGATCCCGGGGATCATCGTCCAGAACATCGCCTTCGGCGGATTCGTCACCGCGCTCGGCCTGAACGAAGACGTCCACAAGGGGTTGATCGACCGGTTCCGCTCGCTGCCGATGGCGCGGTCCGCCGTCCTGGCCGGGCGGACGTCGTCCGACATCGTCACCAACTTCCTGGGCGTCTGCATCCTCGTCATCACCGGTCTGATCATCGGCTTCTCGTTCCACGCGCCCGCCTGGCACGTGGTGGCCGGATTCGCCCTCCTGCTCCTGATCGGCTTTGCGTTCTCGTGGGTGTTCGCCCTCGTCGGTCTCCTGGCTCACACTCCGGAGTCGGCCAACTCGATCGGCTTCATCCTGATCTTCCCGCTGACGTTCATCTCCTCGGCGTTCGTGCCGGTGGCGACGATGCCCGAGCCGCTGAAGACGTTCGCCCAGGTCAACCCGTTCACGATCTTCGTCGACGCCATGCGGTCGCTGTGGCTCGGCACCCCGGCCGGCAACAACGTGTGGGGCGCGGTCGCCTGGGCGATCGGCATCCTGGTGGTGTTCGCGCCGCTGGCCGTGGCCCGGTACCGCCGGACCGCCGGGACCTAGTTGGTCTCGCCGCGGGCCACCGCCAGGCAGGCCTCGCAGCGCGGCCACGGGGGGTTCCACGGGTAGCCGGTCACGTCCTTGCCGCACAGCGCGGTGTCCGGGTCCTCCGCGGTGACCAGGTGGCACAGCTCCTCGAAGCCGTCGTCGTTGGTCCCCGGGACGTTGCTGCAGTCGGGATGGACGTTCGGCGTGCGGACCGGCGCGGCGGGAGGCACCCGACGATTCTGGCAGGCGCCTCCGGATCCGGCCAGTCTTGTGGACGGGCGTCAGACGGCGCGCAGATGGCGAAACGGCCGGCCGTCGCGCAGCTCGCGGACGACCGCGTCGAGCAGCGCGTCGGACTCCAGCATGCGGCCGTCGGTGACGGCGGACACGGTGGCCCGCTTGCTCTGGATGAGGCGGGCCATCGTCTCGTCGATCGTCCCGGCGGCCAGCAGGTACCAGGCGGTGACCGCGTCACGCTGACCGATCCGGTGGCAGCGGTCCTCGGCCTGGTCGTGCATGGCCGGCGTCCACTCCAGCTCCAGGAAGGCCACGTTCGACGCCCGGGTCAGCGTGATGCCCTGGGCGGCCACTCGGGTGGCGCACACGATCAGCTGCGGCCCGTCGTCCGACTGGAAGCCGTCGATGGCGGCCGCGCGGTTGCTCAGCGAGTCCCCGCCGAGGAGATGGGCTGCCTCCGGGAACCGGGCCATTACCGCCCGCTGGACCTCGACGTGGCGGGCGAACACGACCAGCGGCTCGCCGGAGGCCAGGAAGTCGCCGATCCAGGCCAGCGCGGCGGCCAGCTTGCCGCGGGCGGCCAGTCGCTGGAGCGCGCCAAGCTGGGCCAGCCGCTGGGCACGCAGGGTGGCGGCGATCCGGGCGTTGAGCTCGGACAGGTCGAGCGGCTGGGACTTCAGCCAGGCGATCACGTCGCGCTCGGCGAGGCGGTACTCGGCCTGGTTGGTCAGCCCCACCGGCACGACCACCTGGCGCTTGGGCGGTAGCTGGGGAAGTACCTCGGCTTTGTGCCGGCGCACGAAGCAGGAGCGGCGCAGGTGCCAATGCAGGCGCTCCTCGCTGACCTGCCCCCGGAACTGGCGGGCAAACCGCGCGCCGGAGCCGAAATCGTCCATCCGGCCGATGATCCGCAGCTGGGCGATCAGCTCCTCGGCATGGTTGAGCACCGGGGTGCCGCTCAGGGCCAGGCGCAGGCCGTCGGCCGGGACCGCTGCGGCCAGCCGGCGGACCGCATGGGTGCGCTTGGCCTGCGGGTTCTTGCAGTAGTGCGACTCGTCGACGACGAGCGCGCGGGGCCGGCGGGCGGCCAGCCCGCCGTAATGGGCGGCCACGATCTCGTAGTTGATGATCGTGATGTCGGCGGCGGGGGTCGCGGTGCCGCGGCCCCGGGCGACCGCGACCGACCGGTGGGGGAGCCAGCGGCCGGCCTCGCGCTCCCACCCGAGCTTCATCGAGGCCGGGCAGACGACGACGGCCGGGAACGCTCCGTCGGCCTCCAGCGCGGCCAGCGCCTCGACCGTCTTGCCCAGGCCCTGCTCGTCGGCCAGGAACGTGCCGCGCGCCTCGAGCGCGTACCGCACGGCCGCCCACTGAAACGGGGCCAGCTCGCCGCCCAGGACCTCGGCCGCAGGAGCGATCGGCTCGGCGTCCCGTGCCCGTGAGCGCCGCACCGCCCCGGCTGCGGCTCGGTGCTCGTCGAGCAGCCGCGCCAGGACGGGGACCGCCTCGCCGGTGACCTCCACGTCGTGGCGGGCGATGAACGCGTCGAGCGACTCGGCCAGCCAGGGATCGAGCGGGACGGCGCGCGTGCCCTCGGCGCCGGGCAGCTCGGTGAACGCCAGGCCGGCGTCGGGGTCCCACAGGACCTCCAGCCGCAGCTCCTCGCCGTCGACCCCGCGGACGTAGACGAGCCGGGCCGGCGGCGGGTCGCCGCCGCGTTCCAGCACCTGCAGGCACCGCTCGGCCCCCAGGTCGAGATTGGCCGACCGCTGCGCGCGGAGCGCCGCGGCGGCGGCCGGGGTCAGCGGATGCAGGAGCCGCCCGTCGTGCTGGACGGCCCCGTCGCGCAGCGGCTCGGGCACCGGGCCGGCCAGCGTGTTGAGGACGAGCCAGCCGCGCCCGTCGTGGCGCGTGGTGGTGACCGAGCCGATCCACCGCCGGCTGACCCCCTCCAGCCATTCGCGGACCTCCGGGCTGGGGCGCAGCTCCGGATAGCGCTCCAGAGCGTCGCGCACGGTCATCGCCGCCCAGTCGGTGGCCGGGGCCGACCACTCGCGCGTGTCCCAGTCGAAGCGGCGGTGGGGAATGGTCCGCACCAGGTCGACGAGCGACCGGTCGTAGGGGAACGACAGGACGACGGTCGGCTCGGCCTCGCGGTCCGGCCGCAGCTCGACATGCCAGGTGTCAGGAACCGCCCGCATCCGACCGCTCCAGACGCTAGCGGGGTCGGCGGCGTCCTTAGCCGACAACCAGCTCCTGCTCCCGCGGAGCCTCGCTGTCGTCCGCCCGGGGTGACTCGCGGAACAGGTCGGCCACCCGTCCGGCGGTGGCGTCCGCCCACGGCGTCGTGGTGATGAAGCCGAGCACGGAGATCCCCAGCCCCAGCGCGACCACGATCCACCAGCTGACGTGGGTGGCGGAGGTGAAGTCGCCGCCAATCGTCCCGGCCGCGCCACCGGCCAGCGCGCCGAGCACGGCGACGCCAAGGGTCTGACCGACCTGGCGGCCCGTGGAGGCGACCGCGGCAGCGACCCCGGCCTGCGACGGCGGCATGCCGGACACCGCCGTGTTGGTGATCGGCGGGTTGATCAGGCCCGAGCCCAGTCCGAACAGGACGTAGGCGACGATCAGCATCGCGAACGACGTGTGCGCCGTCAGCTGGGTCAGGAGCACGCCGCTGGCCGCCAGGGCCAGTCCGCCGCCCACCAGCGGCAGCCGGGTCCCGTGGCTGCCCACGAAGCGGCCGGTCAGCGGGGCCACGACGAACATCAGGCCCGCCATCGGCAGCGTGTACAGGCCGGCCTCCAGCGGGGAGAGACCACGCACGTCCTGGAGGTAGAGCGTGTTGAGGAACAGGAAGCCGCCCATCGCGGCGAACATCGCCACCGCGGTGGCCGTGGCGCCGGAGAAGGGGGCGCTGCGGAAGAAGCGCATCTCCAGCAGCGGCTCGCGCCGGCGCAGCTCGTAGAGGACGAGGGCGGTGAACGACGCCAGCGAGACGGCGAACAGGCCGAGCGTCTGGGCCGACGCCCAGCCGGCGGTCGGCGCCTCGATGATCGCGTAGGTGAGCGTCGACAGGGCGACGATCACCAGCACCTGCCCAACCGGATCGATCCGTCGGGGATGGTGGGCCTTGGACTCGGGGACGAACAGCGCGGTGAGCAGGATCGCGGCCAGGCCGATCGGGACGTTGACGACGAACACCGACCGCCAGCCGACCGAGTCGACGAGCGCGCCGCCGACGACCGGCCCGAGCGCCATGCTGATGCCAACCATGCCGCCCCACACGCCGATGGCCTGCGCGCGCTCCCGGGGATCGACGAACACGTTGCGGATGATCGACATCGCCACCGGGTTGAGCATCGAGCCGCCGATGGCCTGCAGCACGCGGGCAGCGATCAGGGCCCCGAGGCTGGGCGCGACGGCGCACAGCAGCGAGCCGAGCGAGAACAGCGACAGGCCGATCTGGAACAGGCGGCGGCGCCCGACCCGGTCCGCTGTGGACCCGCTGAGCATCAGCAGGCTGGCCAGCACCAGGGTGTAGGCGTCGACCGTCCACTGCAGTCCGGACAGCGACCCCGAGAAGTCGCGGTGGATGGCCGGGAGCGCGACGTTGACGATCGTCGCGTCCAGGCCCACGATCAGCAGGCTCATCGAGCAGATCACCAGGATGAGCAGGCGCATCCGCCGCTCCGGGACGGGCTGCTGCTGTTCACCCACCGAGGCCACCGCTCTCGATCCTAGTACGGCGGTCGTCGTACGCCGGGCTCCGGGGTCCGCCGCGAGTTCCCGCGGCGGGTGGGTGGTTGGCGAGAGGTTTGCGGCGGGGTGGAACGGCTTTCAGCATTGAAGGGCCAGGACCAGGCCCCGACCCGGCGGGACAAATCTCCCTCGCACCGCACTGCGCCCGAGAGGTGGGGGAGAAAATGCCCGGACGGTGGGCACAATGTCCCTCGCGTCCACCGCGGCGGCGAGACGAGGGAGATTGTTCCCGCTCCCGGCGCCCTCGGACCCGGACGAGGCGCTCGTCCTCGTCACCTCATTGCCAATGCCGTTTCCGCTGGAGCCCGGCGAGACGCCCCACGGGAGACCAGGGAACGGGCGAGGCACGGGGCGGCGGGCACGCGCCGCCGCCCCGCACCCGCATGAACTACTAGAGGTTGTTGGCCTTCAGGAAGGCCGCGGCCACCGTGGCCGGCTGCTGGTGGTCGACGGCCACCGCCTTGTTCATGGCGATGATCGCCGGCGTCGTCAGCGTCTTGTTGATCGCATTGACGGTGCTCATCAGAGCCGGGCAGGCGTTGACCTTGTTCTTGTTGACGACCAGGGCGATGTTCTGGAAGCCGAAGACGTTCTTCGGGTCCTTGAGCACGACGTACTTGCCGCTCGCCAACTGGGGGTCGGTGGTGAACACGTCGGCGGCCTGGATCGCGCCGCTGTCCAGCGCCTGGTACTGGAGGCCGAGGGCCAGGGACTTGAACGAGAAGTTGTTGACCCCGTACACCTTCTTCATGCCCGCGGCGCCCTCCTGGCGGTTGAGGAACTCCGGCCGCGCGCCGAGCGTGAAGTGGGGGATCTTCTTCAGGTCGCCGGTCGACACCAGGCCGTACTTCTTGGCGGTGGCCTTGGTGACGGCGATGGCGTCGGTGTCGAAGAACGGCGTCATCTGGCTCATCACCTGACCGCGCTTGGCGTAGGCCGCCTTGGCCAGGTTGTACTCGTCCTGCGGGCTGGTGACGTTCTTGTTGATGCCGAACACGGTCGCCACCGACTCGCCCGTGTACTCCGGGTAGGCGTCGATCTGGCCGCTGGTCAGCGCCTTGTCGACGACCTCGGTCGCGCCGATGTTCTCCTTGTAGTTGATGTTGCAGCCCTTGGCCGTCAGCGCCTGCTTGTACAGCTGGCCGACGATGAACTCCTCGGTGAAGTTCTTGGTGCCGAGCGTCAGGGTCCCTTTGGACCCGCCGCCGCTGGCGCTGCTCGACGCGCTGGAGCTCCCGCCGCCCGCCGCGGCCGACGACGTGGTCTTGTTGCTGGAGCCGCAGGCCGCGACGAGCGCCGCGGCGAGCAGCGTCACCAGGACGGCGACGATCCGATGCGGCCGCCGGCGACCGGGGGGATGGGTAGGCGTACGCCTTGTGGGTGCTGCGGACATAGGTGAGAACCTCCTCGGTGGTTACAGATTGGGTACGGCGGGGTCCGGCGGCCGCTCGGAGACGGGCCGGGCGAGGCCCTGGCGACGCAGGGGCAACGGAGTGACCGCCCTCTGCACCAGCGCCAGCAGCCCGTCGACTCCGAACGCCAGCACGGCGATGGCCAGCGAGCCGGCGATCACCCCAGCGGTCCCGTACGTCGGCTCGTTGACGATGATGTCGCCCAGCCCGCCGCCCCCGGCGAACGTGGCCAGCGTGGCGGTGGCGATCACGTAGACGGTGGCGGTGCGGACGCCGGCGAAGATGAGCGGGAGGGCCAGCGGCAGCTCGACGCGCCACAGGACCTGCGACGGCCGCATCCCCATCGCTCGAGCCGCCTGCACGGCGTCCTGGTCGACGCCCTCCACGGCGACATACGTGTTGGTCAGGATGACCGGCCCGGCCAGGATGACGAGCGCCACCGCCGTGTTGAGGAAGCCGATCCCCAGGATCCCGATGCCGATCGAGATCACGGCCAGGCTCGGCAGCGCGCGGCCGATGTTCGAGACGCTGATGGCCAGGAACGATCCCCGGTGGATGTGGCCCAGCCACACCCCGAGCGGGATCGCCAGCACGATCGCGATGGCGATCGACACGAACGACAGCTCCAGGTGGGCGAGCGCCTTGGACTGGAACAGGCTCAGGTTGTTGAAGAAGAAGGTGAAGGGGTCGCTCGTCATGTCAGGAGGGGGCCAGGCGCCGGCGGCTCCACGGAGTGATGGCGCGTTGGAAGAGGACGAGCAGGATGTCGAGCAGGATCGCCAGCAGAATGGCCATTACGCCGGCGGCCAGGAACTCGGTCTTGAAGCCGCTCTGGATGGCCTCGAAGATCGGCTCGCCGAGGCCCCCGGCGCCGATGTAGGCGGCGACGGTGGCCAGGCTGATCGTGGTCACGGTAGCGATCCGGATCCCGGCCATGATCGCCGGGGTCGCCAGCGGAAGCTCGACCCGCCACAGCGTCTGACGCGAGGTCAGGCCCATCGCCCGGGCGGCCTCGATCGCGTCCGGCGGCACGCCCCGCAGCCCGGTCAGCGTGTTCCGGAACAGGATGAGCAGCGTGTAGGACACCAGCCCGATCTCGGCGGTGGTCCGGTTGATCCCGGTCACCTGGACGAGCAGCTCGAACAGGGCGAGGCTGGGGATGGTGTACAGGAACGCCGAGAACAGCGAGAACGGCGTCTCGAACCAGTTGTACTTGTAGGCGAAGATCGCCGCGGTGAACGCGAGCAGCATGCCGACGCCGACCGCGATGGCGGTCAGCACCAGGTGCTGGATGAGCCGCGGCTCGAACACCGAGCTCCAGTTCTGGGTGAACCAACCCAGGCAGAACTGCTGGTTCTGAGTGACGCACTTCGAGGCGCCGCCGAAGTTCGGGATGACCGTCCCGCCTGCGGCGAGCACGGGGTGCAGCACGGCGATCATGCGCGCCGTGCGTCCTCGGCAAGCGCCCCGGCCGTGGCCGGGCCGGCGTCGGAGGAGGGGCCGATCAGCCGCGTGATCGCCTCCAGGCTGACGCTGCCGATGGGACGCTGGTGCTCGTCGACGACGTTGACCCGCGACGTCCCGTCGGTGAGCATCCTGGAGAGCGCGTTGTGCAGGCTGGTGCCTTGCTGGACGGCCGCGGAGCCGGCGTCCGATGACGGGGGATCCAATTCAAGGTCGTTGAGCGTGCGGACCCGCAGCCGCTTGAGCCCACGGTCCTCGCCCACGAAGCTGGCCACGAAGTCGTCGGCGGGGTGGGCCAGCAGGTCGTCGGCGGTGGCGTACTGGACGAGGTGCCCGTCGCGCATGATCGCGATCCGGTCACCCATCTTCAGCGCCTCGTCGATGTCGTGCGTGACGAAGATCACGGTCTTGCGCACCTGCTTGTGGAGGCGCAGGAAGTCGTTCTGCAGCCGGTCGCGGGCGATCGGATCGATCGCTCCGAACGGCTCGTCCATCAGCATGATCGGCGGATCGGCCGCCATCGCCCGGGCCACGCCGATCCGCTGCTGCTGACCGCCGGAGAACTCCCCGGGGTAGCGCTTCAGATCGCCGCTCGGGTCGAGGCCGACCAACTCCAGCAGCTCGCCGGCGCGGTCGCGAATGCGCGACTTCGACCAGCCCAGCAGGCGGGGCACGGCGCCGATGTTGCTCTCGATCGTCATATGCGGGAACAGGCCGATCTGCTGGAACACGTAGCCGATGCCGCGCCGCAGCTGGGTGAGCGGGAGCTCTCTCACACTGCGTCCGTCGATCGTGATGTCGCCGCTGGTGATGGAGATCAGCCGGTTGACCATCTTCAGCGCGGTCGTCTTCCCGCAGCCGGAGGGGCCGATCAGGACGCAGATCTCGCCGGGCGAGATCTCGAAGCTGAGGTCCTGGACGGCGGGCGTCGCGCGGCCGGGGTACTGCTTGCAGACGGCGCGAAAAGCGATCTCCGCCGGGTCGGAGCGACGGTCGAGGTCGGCCGTGGTTTCTGGGGAACTCGAACTGGTGATGGGATCACCCACAGAGCTGATCCCGCTTATATATCAGATTTGGATCAGTTGTGGAACAGGTTTTCAGACGTAAAGAAGCCATAAGCCGGGGCTACCCGGACTCAGCGAAACTGAGTCGTCCAGGCCTCAATTAGCTGCCGGGCGGCCTCCACGTCAGGGTGCAGAGGGCGGTCGGCGAGGTCCGGATTGAGGCGGTCGACGGCGAGGTCCCACAGCGGCCGGGTGCCCGGCCCGGCCGGCTCCTGTCCTGCCAGCCGGAGCGCGCGCACTGCGACGACGAGCTCGGTGGCCACGATCACGCGGAGCGCCTCGAGCGTCTGGTGGGCGCGGCGGGCCGCGATCGGCGCCAGACTGGAGTGCGACTCGACCCCGCGGGACACCGACACCGTCTGCGCGGCCACGGGCGTCACCAGGGAGCGCACCTCGGCCACGGCGGCGTGCGCGGTGTACTCGAGGACGAGCGCGCCGGACTCCGGTCCCGGGTGCCGGGCCAGAAACGGCGGCAGCCCGGTCAGGCCGGTGTCCAGCAGCGTGCTGACCCGGGCGGCGATCAGCGCCGCCGAGGAGGCCAGGGCGGTGCGCAGCCCGTCGATGGCATTGGCCAGCGGAGCGGCGTGCGGGTTGCCGTTGGGCAGCGCCACGTCCTCGCCGGGCACGATCAGGGCGTTCTCGCCCGCGAAGTTGAGCTCGTGCGTGACGGTCTCGGCCAGCGCTCCCAGCGCGTCGTGGACGGTGCCGTCCACCTGCGGCTGGGCCCGGAATGGATACGGATCCTGGATCATCCCCAGCGGGCCCGGGGGGCGGGCGCGCTCCTCGCGACCGCCCAGCAGCTCCCGCATCCGCGCGGCCACCGCCGACTGGCCCGGCCGGTGGCGCGCGGAGTGGATCCGGGGATCGAGCGCCACCGGGTCGGCCGCGGCGGCCTCGAACGAGAGCGCGGCCACCGACAGCCAGGCGTCGAGCAGACGGCGGGCGTCGACGACGAGCAGCGCGGCGTTGCCAACGCTGACCGCGTTGGAGCTCATGAACGCCAGTCCGTCGCGCGGGCCGAGCCGCGCGGGGTCCAGGCCGGCGTCGGCCAGGCCGGTGGCTGCGTCGATGAGCTCGTCGCCGCGCCAGAACCGGCCGTCGCCCAGCAGCGCCAGGGCGATGTCGGCCAGATTAGTCAGGTCGCCGGTGCCGAGCGAACCGAGCTCCCGGGTGAACGGCGTCAGGCCGGCATTGAGCGCGCCCACGAGCGCGTCGAGCAGCTCCTCGGCCACCCCGGCGCCGCCGGCGCCGATCTGGTTGGCCCGGGTGGCCATCGCGGCGCGGACCACCGACACGGTGAGCGGCCGGCCGGCCCCGCAGGCGTGACTGCGCAGGATCTGCTCGGAGTAATGCTCGCGGTCCTCCTCCGGGACCCGGTACTCCCGCAGCGCGCCGACGCCGGTCGTCACCCCGTACAGGTCATCGCCCCGCTCCAGCAGCGCCGCGATCGCCCCGCGCGCGCGTGAATTGCCGCGCCGGGCCTGCGGGGCCAGCCGGGCCAGCGCGCCGTCCCGGGCGATGGCCGCGACGCCGTCCGGCGTCAGCGTCGAGCCGTCCAGGACGACCGGCGGGCGCTCGAGCACCTCGGGCGCGGGATCGCTGCCGGTCGGAGGCCGTGGAGTCATCGCGCCGCACGATAACGTCGGCGCGATGGATGGCAGCCTGCCGATCACCGGACACGACCTCAGTCCGGCGGCAGTGGCGGCCATCGCCCGCGACGCGGCCGCCGTGACGGTGGCTCCCGGCGCGCGGGAGCGGATGCGGGCGGCCGCCGACGTCGTCCGCCGGGCGGCCGCGGCCGGCGCTCCCGTCTACGGCGTGACCACCGGGCTGGGGCCGCGGGTGGTGCAGCGCCTGGCGGAGGAGGAGCTGGCCGCGTTCTCGCTGGCCACCGTCCGGGGCCGGGCGATGGCGGTGGGCGAGCCGCTGAGCCCCGAGCTCACCCGAGCGGCGATGGCGGTGCGGCTCAACGGGCTGTGCGCCGCCGGCGCCGGCGCCGGCGTGGCGATCGCCGACGGGCTGGCCGACCTGCTCAACGCGGGGGTGCATCCGATCATCCCCCGCACCGGATCGGTCGGGGCCGCCGACCTGTGCCTGCTGGCCCACGTCGGCCTGACGCTCATCGGCGAGGGCGAGGCCGAGCTGCACGGCGAGCGGATGCCGTCGGCCCGGGCGCTGCGGCTGGCCGGCCTGGAGGCGGTGGCGCTCGGCCCCAAGGACGGGCTGGCCATCTGCTCCAGCTCGGCCGTGTCGGTGGGGGCGGCCGCGCTGGCGCTCGTCGACGCCGAGAGCTGTCTGGAGGGCGCTCAGATCGCCGCGGCCCTGTCCATGGAGGGCTTTCGCGCCAACCTCAGCCCGCTGGACCCGCGCGTCGTCGCGGCCCGCCCGGCCCCGGGGCAGGCCTGGGCGGCGGACGGCCTGCGTGCGCTGCTGGCGGGCGGCGAGCTGACGGAGCCCGGCGCCGCCCGGCGGCTGCAGGACCCGCTCAGCTTCCGCTGCGCCAGCCAGATCCACGGCGCGCTGCGGGTCGCGCTTGACCTGCTCTCGGATGCGGTCGGCGCCGAGCTCACCGGCGCCGCCGACAACCCGCTCGTGCTCGCCGAGGACGACGAGATCCTGAGCACGGGCAACTTCCACGTCCCGGCGCTGGCCCTGGCGCTGGACGCGGTCGCGATCGCCCTGGCGCAGGTGGCCTCGCCCATGGCCGAGCGCGTGGCCCGGTCCAAGACGGCGCGGCTGAGCGGGCTGCCTCAGAACCTGACCGCCGAGGCGGTCGTCCGATCCGGGATGGGCCCGCTGGGCAAGACGGCCGACGCCCTGGTGTTGGAGATCCGTCACGCGGCGGCCCCGTTCGCGGTGCATGCGACGGCCGGCGCGGACGGCGTGGAGGACGACTTCACCGGGGCGGTGCAGGCAGCGCTGCGCCTCCACGACCAGCTGGCCCGCCTGCGCCGCCTGATCGCGCTGGAACTCGTCGTCGCCGCCCAGGCGGTGACCCTGGCCGCCCCGGGGCGGCTGGGCCACGGCACGGCCGCCGCCCACGCCGCCGTGCGCCAGCACGTCGACGCGCTCGGCGAGGACCGGCCGCTGGGGCCGGACGTGGAGCGGTTGAGCCGGGAGGCGCTGGCCGGCGGGGGCCTGGCGGCGCGAGTGCGGGAGGCCGTGGAGGCCGTCGGGCGATGATCGAGCTCACGTACCTGAGCGGGGTCGACGTGGAGGCGCTGGAGCTGACCGACGACGAGATCCTGGACTCGATCCGCCGCGTGCTCGGCGCCCAGGGACGGGGTGAGACCGTGATCGAGCCGCGGGCGCATCTGTTTCCGCGCGGGGCGGACGGCCATTTCAACGTGCTGCGGGGCGCGGTGCCGGCGGTGGCCGGCGTCAAGGTGGTCGGCGACTACGTCGGCAACCACCGGCTCGGGCTGCCCTCGGAGCTGGCCCTCCTGCTGCTCATGGACCCGGGCACCGGGGTGCCGCAGGCGATCGTCGACGCCACCGCAATCACCGAGATGCGGACCGGGGCCGTGACCGCGATCGGCGCCGAGCATCTGGCCCGGCGCGGCGCCCGGGTGCTCGGCCACATCGGCGCCCGTGGCACCGCGTACTGGAACGTGCGCCTGCTGTGCCGCGTGCTGCCGTCGCTGGACGAGGTCCGGGTGCACTCCCGCCGCCCGGAGAGCCGGACCGAGTTCGCCGAGCGGCTCCGGCGGGATCTGCCCGGCTCGGTCGCCGTCCGCGCCGTCGATACCTGGGAGGAGTGCCTGCGCGAGGCCGACGTGATGGTGGAGGCCAGCCGGCTCACGACCCCGCAGCCGCTCCTGGCCACCGCCTGGGTGAAGCCGGGCGCGGTGGTGATCCCGTACGGCACGGTCAGCGCGGTGGAGCTGGAGCTCACCGACGTGATGGACAAGGTCGTCGTCGACGACTGGGGGCAGGCTGGGGTCGGTCCGCTGGGCGCGCTGCGCGCCCACGTGGACTCCGGCCGTCTGCGCCGCGAGAACCTGCACGCCGAGCTGGGTCAGATCGTGTGCGGGGCGCGACCGGGGCGGGAGGGCGCCGACGAGCGGATCCTGTTCTGGCACCGCGGCCTGTCGATCACCGACGTGGCGCTCGGCCAGACGATGCTGGCCAAGGCGCGCTCGCTCGGCCTGGGCACGACGCTGCCGTACCGGTAGGCACTGCGGTAGCGTGCGGGCATGACCACCGGGAGCGTGAAGGGCATCGAGTGCCGCGGCTGGCAGCAGGAGGCGGCGCTGCGCATGCTGCACAACAACCTGCATCCGGACGTGGCCGAGAAGCCCTCCGAACTGGTCGTCTACGGCGGCATCGGCAAGGCGGCGCGCAACTGGTCGGCGTACCACACGATCGAGCGAGAGCTGCGGCGGCTGGGCGGCGCCGAGACGCTGCTCGTCCAGTCCGGCAAGCCGGTGGCGGTGTTCGAGACCCACGAGGACGCCCCGCGGGTGCTCATCGCCAACTCCAACCTGGTGCCCCAGTGGGCCACGTGGGACACGTTCCGGGAGCTCGACGCGGCCGGGCTGATGATGTACGGGCAGATGACCGCCGGGTCGTGGATCTACATCGGCAGCCAGGGGATCCTCCAGGGGACGTATGAGACGTTCGCGGCGGCCGCCCGCAAGCGCTTCGACGGTACGCTGCGCGGCCGGCTCGTCGTTACCGCCGGGCTGGGCGGGATGGGCGGCGCCCAGCCGCTGGCCATCACGATGCTCGACGGGCTGGCGCTGTGCGTGGAGGTCGACCTGCAGCGGATCGAGCGCCGGATCGAGACCGGCTATCTCGACGAGCGGGCCGCGGATCTCGATGACGCTTTACGGCGGTTGGAGGCAGCGCGAGCCGAGGGGCGGTCGCTGTCGATCGGCCTGGCCGGCAACGCGGCCGAGATCCTCCCGGAGCTGGCTCGCCGCGGGGTGCAGGTCGATGTCGTGACCGATCAGACCAGCGCGCACGATCCGTTGAACGGCTACATCCCGGCGGGGCTGACCCTGGAGCAGGCCGAAGCGCTGCGCCGGTCGGACCCGGACCAGTACGTCCGACGGGTGGGGGAGAGCGCGGTGGCCCACGTGGGCGCGATCCGCGCGCTGCAGGAGGCGGGGGCCGAGGCGTTCGACTATGGCAACGCGCTGCGGGGGCTGGCGCAGGAGCACGGCGACCGCGACGCCTTCTCGTACCCGGGGTTCGTCCCGGCCTATATCCGCCCGCTGTTCTGCGAGGGCAAGGGCCCGTTCCGATGGGTGGCGCTGTCCGGCGATCCAGCCGATATTCACGCCACCGACCGCGCCATCCTCGACCTGTTCGGCGACCAGCAGCACATCGCGCGGTGGATCTCGCTGGCCTCCGAGCGCGTCCACTTCCAGGGCCTGCCGGCCCGGATCTGCTGGCTGGGCTATGGCGAGCGTGACAAGGCCGGGGTCCGCTTCAACGAGATGGTGGCCAGCGGCGAGTTGAAGGGGCCGGTCGTCATCGGCCGCGACCATCTGGACACCGGGTCGGTCGCCTCGCCGGAGCGCGAGACCGAGGCGATGCGCGACGGCTCCGACGCGGTGGCGGACTGGCCGCTTTTGAACGCGATGCTGATGACCGCCTGCGGCGCGTCCTGGGTGTCGATCCACCACGGCGGCGGCGTGGGCATGGGCAAGTCGATCCACGCCGGCCAGGTGACGGTGGCCGACGGGACCCCCGAGGCCGGCGAGCGGGTTCGCCGCTGCCTGACCGCCGACCCCGGCCTGGGCGTCGTGCGGCATGCCGACGCCGGCTACGACGAGGCGCTGGCCACGGCACAGGCGCACGGCATCAAGATGCCGATGCTGGACCCCGAGCCTTGACCGGCGGGCGGGACGGCAGCCCTCCGACCGTCTCCATTGAGGGCGCGGCGCAGGTGCTGCGGCCGCCCGCCGACGGGATGGCCCACCTGCGGGGGGCGGAGCTGTCCGGCCAGACGCTCCAAGCCGGATCGCTGGCCGCGCGCGACGGCGTGATCACGGCGCTTGACGCCGACCCGCTGGCCCAGCTGACCGTCGACGCCCGGGGCTGCGCGGTACTCCCAGGGTTCGTCGACTGCCACACCCATCTGCCGTTCGCCGGCTGGCGGCCCGGCGAATACGAACAGAAGGTACGCGGCGTCCCGTATCAGGAGATCGCCCGCGGCGGGGGCGGGATTCGGGCCTCGGCCCGAGCGCTGGCCGAGAGCTCCGACGACGCCGTGCTGGCCCAGTCGGTCGGGCTGGCCGCCGAGATGCTGGCCAGCGGGACGACGACCTTCGAGTGCAAGTCCGGCTACGGGCTGTCCCGGGAGGCCGAGATGCGCGCGCTCGTGCTGGCCCGCGAGCTGGAGATCCAGGTGCCCCAGACCACCGTCTCGACCGCCCTGCTCGCCCACGCCGTGCCCGACGGGTACACCGCCGACTCTTGGATGGAGGTCGTCCAGGCGATGATGCCCGAGGTGCTGTCGGCCGGGAGCGTCACCGCGCTGGACATCTTCGTCGAGTCGATCGCGTTCTCCAACGAGCACCTGGCCACGATGGGCGAGCTGGCGGCGGCGGCCGGGCTGGCGCTGCGCGCCCACGTGGAGCAGTTCGGGGGCCTGAGGTCGGTCCCGACCGCGCTGGACGCGGGCGCGCGCTCGGTCGACCACCTCTCGACCCTCCACGCCGACGACATCAAGCCGCTGGCGGCGGCCCAGTGCGCGGCCGTGCTGCTCCCGGCGGCCGAGTTCCTGGGCGCCGAGCACCGCGCGCCGGCCCGCGCGCTGGTCGACGCCGGCGCGGTGGTCGTGCTGGCCACCGATTTCAACCCGGGCACCGCGCCGGTCACGTCGATGCCCGTGGTGTTGGGCCTGGCGGCGCGCCTGTACGGCCTGTCCGTGCTGGAGTCGCTGGGCGCGGCGACGTTGAACGGCGCCTGGGTGCTGGGGCTGGAGCACGACCGGGGCTCGATCGAGGCCGGCAAGCGGGCCGACCTGCTCGTGCTCGACGGACCGGCCGAGATGCTCCCGTACCGGTTCGGCCACAACCCGGTGGCGGTGGCGTTCGTCGGCGGCGAGCCGGTCTACGTGCGTGACGAGGACGCGGCGGAGAGGCTGAGCTGGTCATGAGGACCGCGCGCATCCCAGCCATGGCCAACGCCCACAGCCACGCGTTCCAGCTTGACCTGCGCGGCATCGGCGAGCGCGTGGAGATTACGAGCCCACCCACCCATGACTTCTGGAGCTGGCGCACCGAGATGTACCGGCTGGCCTCGATGCACGATCCCGACTCGATGCGCGAGGTGGGCGCGCGGGTCTACGGGCAGATGGCCGCCGCCGGGTACGGCTCCGTCGGCGAGTTTCACTACGTCCACCATCAGCCCGACGGAACGCCGTACCCGGAGCCGAATGCGATGGCGATTGCGCTGGCCGAGGCCGCCGTCGGATGCGGGCTGGAGATCACGCTGCTGCCCGCCGCCTACCACCGGGGCGGGCCGGGCCGGCCACCGGATCCCGGCCAGCTTAGGTTCTGCGACCCGTCAGTGGAGGCGTTCCTGGCCCGGGTCGACGGGCTGCGGGAGTGGGCGGCCGGGCGTGCTGGGGTGCAGGTCGGAGTTGCCGCCCACAGCGTCCGCGCCGTGCCGGCCGACTGGCTGGAGGCGATCGCCCGCTACGCCGGCGAGCATGACCTGGTCCGCCACGTCCATGCCTCCGAGCAGCGCCGGGAGCTGGCCGAGACCGAGGCCGAGCACGGCTGCTCGCCGATCGAACTGCTGGCCCGGACGGGCTTCCTGGGCCCGCGGACGAGCGTCATCCACGCCATCCACGTGTCGGAGCGCGACGTGGAATTGCTGGCCGGCTCGGAGTCGATCGTCGTCACCTGCCCGACCACCGAGGGCAACCTGGGCGACGGCTTCCTGCCCGGGCTGCGCTACCGCGACGCCGGGGTGCGGCTGGCCATCGGCACCGACGAACAGATCCGCATCGACCCGTTCGAGGAGCTGCGCGAGATGGAGACGCTGGCCCGGCGGGAGGGCCAGACGCGGTTTGCCCTGCTGGCCGCGGCGGGGGGCGATCTGTGGGGCCAGACCGTCACGACCGGGCGGGCCAGCCTCGGCCTGAGCGGGGAGCCGGCCACGATCGAGATCGACCTCGACCATCCGGATCTCGCCGGGGTGGCCGAGGAGGACCTGCGACTGGCCCTGGCCACCTGCGCGTCGGCGGGGGTGGTCAGCGCAGGCGTGCGCCCGTGACCGTCACCCTGGAGCGCCGGGCCGACATCGACCTGGCCGCGTTCACCCGGGTGGCATGGGCGGGCGAGGCCGTGAGCATCTCGCCTGGAGCGCTGGAGGTGATCGCTCGCCGGCGGGCGGAGTTTCTGGCCCTGGTGGCGGCCGACCCCAGCCGCAAGCTGTACGGCGTCAACGTCCACGCCGGCGACGGCTCGGACCGGCTGATGACCGAGGCCGAGCAGCGCGGGTACGCCCGCGGGCTGCACAGCGCCACCTCGTTCGGCGACCCGTTCCCCCGCCGCGTGGTGCGCGGCTTCGTGCTGGCGCGGCTGGCCAACTTCATCGAGGGCCATGCCGGCGTGACCCCCCAGCTGGCCCAGCTGGTGGCGGCGCGCCTCGACGGCCGCGACCTGCCCCGGGTGCCTCGGTTCGGCAACGGCGGGTCCGGGGAGATCCTGGCGCTGGGGTGGCTGTTTGAGGACGTGCCGGGCGACCTGGACCTCGGCGTCAAGGAGGGGATGGCGCTGATCAACGGCGCCCCGTGCGCGCCGGCCCTGCTGGCTGACACGGTCCTGTCGGCCGAGCGCACGCTGTCGACGGCGGTGGCCGTGTTCTGCCTGGCGGCCGCCGCCTACGGCGTCTCACCCGCCATCTACGACGAGCGGCTGGAGGCGCTGTGGGGCGACCCGGCCCAGGCCGCCGCGCTGCAGGCGATCCGGGCCGGCATCGCCGGCGCCGCGCCGCCGCCCGGGTCCGACGCGCACCCCCAGCCGCCCGTCAGCTTCCGGATCCTGCCCCGGGTGCTGGGCAACGCCAACCGCGCGCTGGCCGCCGCCTGCGACGCGGCCGAGATCGCCCTGCCGGCCGTCAGCGACAACCCGGTGTTCCTGTTCGGAGCTGATCCCGCCCACCCCGACATCGTCTCCAACGGCGGCTTTCACAACGGGGCCGCGCCGGCCTGCATCGACGGCCTGACGTTCGCGCTGGCCGACCTGGCCCAGCTCGCCCAGCACCAGCTTCAGCGGCTCCAGACCAGCCGCGAGGCGATGCCCGGTCTGGACTCGCTGGCGCTGGGCACGCTGCAGATGGTCGGCGCCGGCTACGCCGAGGAGGCGCGGGCCGCCGCGGTGCCGTCGCTGCTGCCGCTGCCCGGGTTCGGCCACAACGACGTGCCCGCTCCCTCGTTCCATGCCTGGAACCGGTTTGACCGGGTGCGCGGGTTCGTGGTGGGGTCGCTCACCTGCCTGGCGGCACTGGCGGCCCAGTCGTTTGCCCGCACCGGTCGGCAGCCGCCCGCGGCGCAGCGCGAGCTGGCCGATCTGGTGCTGGAGACCTGCCCGCCGGTGGTGGAGCGCCGGTCGGTCGGCGCCGAATTGGGGCGGCTGGCGCAGCGGCTCGTGCCCGGCATCCCGGAGTAGGCGGCTCGCCCCTGCCATCCCGGAGTAGGGGTACTGGGATGTAACTCCCGTATAGGACCAGAAATCCACCAAGACCCCCGCGTGCTCCTCGCCCCCGGTGTACACCCCCGGGAGTAGGCGCCCGGCAAAGACACATCCCGGGGCCGATTGTGGCCGGGCCGTCGTGTCCACACAATCATTCGCATGCTCCGATCACTCGCCGCCCGGCTCAGCGCCCGCCCCCGCCGCACCCTGCTGTTCGTCCTCGCCTTCGTCATCGTCGCCGGGGTCATCGGCGGCCCGGTGGCCGGCGCTCTGAAGGGCTCCGGCGGGTTCGCTCCGCCCAACTCCGACTCCCAGGTGGCCACCCGGATGCTCCAGTCGGCCACCGGCCGCGAACCGACGCCAGGGATCGTCCTGCTCGTCGACACGCCGAACGGCGTGAGCGCGGCCCGGGCGCGCATCGCCGCGCTGGACGGCCAGCTGCGGTCGGTGCCGGGCATGGCCCGGACGGTGGCCCCGGCCGACGTCGCCCGGGACGGACGCCACGTCCTGATCACCGGCACGCTGTCGGCCAGCGCCTCGGACAAGAGCTCGGCCAAGGCGGCCGAGGCCGCCTTCGCGCATGACCGCGACGTCACCGTCGGCGGCACCGCCGTGGCCAACGAGCAGATCAACACGACGGTGACCAACAACCTGGCCTTCGCCGAGCTGCTGGCGTTCCCGCTGTTGATCGCGTTGTCGATCCTGTTCTTCCGCGGCCGGGCCGCGCTCATGCCGCTGGCCGTGGGCATCACCACCGTGCTGGGTGCGTTCCTGGTGCTCACGGGCATCAACCACATCTACAACCTGAGCGTCTTCGCGCTCAACCTGGTGATCGGAATGGGCCTCGGCCTCGCCATCGACTACACCCTGTTCCTGGTCACGCGCTTTCGCCAGGAGCTGGCATCCGGGGCCGAGGTCCGCGAGGCCATCGGCACCACCATGGCCCGCGCCGGGCAGACCGTGATCTTCTCGGCCGCCACCGTGGCCTGTGCGCTGGCCACGCTGATCCTGTTCCCGCAGGGCTTTCTCAAGTCGATGGGGATCGCCGGCGCCGTCGTGGCGATCGTCGCCGCCATCGTCGCGCTGACGGTGTCCCCGGCACTGCTGGCGCTGTGGGGCCGCAAGCTGGCCCGGGCCGACGAGCGCGCCGCCGAGACCGGCCGCTGGTACCGGTTCGCGCGGGAGGTCATGCGCCGCCCCGGGCTGATCGCCGCGCTGACCGCCGGCGTCATGCTGGTGGCCGCGCTGCCCGCGCTCAGCGTGGCGTGGTCCTCGGCCAACGACAGCGCGGTGATCCCGCAGGGCCAGAGCGCCCGCACCGTCGCCGACGCGATCAGCCGCGACTTCGCCGGCGCCGGCCGCTCGCCGGTCACCGTGGCCATCTCCGCCCCGGCGGCCGACCGCGCGGCGGTCACCGCCTATGCCCACCGCATCGGCGGCTTCACCGGCGTGCGCGGGGTGACCCCGCCGCGCCTGCTGGGCGGCGACACCTGGCAGGTCGATGCCGCCGTGGCCGGCGACCCGGCGGGCGACACCGCCCAGCGGGTCGTCGACCAGATCCGGGCCATCCACCCGCCGTTCACGGCCAAGGTGACGGGCGACGCGGCCACCTTCGTCGACCAGCAGAACGCGATCGGCTCCCACCTGCCGGAGGCGATCGGCCTGCTCGCCCTGCTGACGTTCGCCGTGTTGTGGCTGATGACCGGATCGGTGATCCTGCCGATCAAGGCGATTGCCATGAACGCGCTGACGGTGGGGGCCGCGCTGACCCCGCTGGTGCTCATCTACCAGCACGGCAACCTGACCGGCCTGCTCGGCTACACCTCCGACGGCGGGGTGGAGCCGACCGACTTCGTCGTGGCCGCCACTGTGGTGTTCGCGCTGTCCACCGACTACGGCGTGTTCCTGCTGGGACGGATCAAGGAGGCGCGTGACGCGCAGCCCGCCGGCGCCATCGACGAGCGCGAGGCCGTCGCGTCCGGGCTCGGCGCCACGGGCCGCGTGGTCACCGCCGCGGCCATCCTGCTGGCGGTGGCCATCGGCGCCTTCAGCACCAGTTCGATCTCGTTCATCCAGGAGATCGGAGTGGCCGTCGCCACCGGCGTTCTGCTCGATGCCTTCATCGTGCGCTCGCTCCTGGTCCCCTCGCTGATGGCGCTGCTCGGCCGCTGGAACTGGTGGTCGCCGGCGGTCCTGCGCCGGCTGCACGACCGCATCGCCCCGCGCGAGGCGCGCGGCGGTCAGGAGGCCGCGGTCGGTGGGCTGGCCGGACAGCCCGGTTGAACCGGGAGGTGGTGGCCGTATGATCGGCCCCGTGGCTGCGGTTCAACGGCTGGCACGGTCCCCGGTCGTCCTCGATTGGGCGCCCGTCGTCCTGGTGCCGTTCGTGCTGATCATCGACGCGGCATTGTCGGCCGACGGCAAGCCGCTCGGCGTGGTCAACGTGCTGTGCGCCTTCATCGCCTGCCTGCCGCTGGCGCTGCGCCGCCATCTCAGCTTCCCGGCCCAGGCGCCGCTGCTGGTGGGCGGCGTGGTGCTGGCGCTGTGGCAGTTGCAGCCGCACAACACCGTGGTGGTCATCCCCATGATCGCCCTGTTCGAACTGGCGCTGAACGGCGACCGCCGCCGGTCGCTGTGGATGAGCCTGGCGATCGTTCCCTGCGTGTTCATCAGCGTGATCCCGTTCGCCAGCGGCTTCTCCCACGTGGCCTCGATCGTGATCCGCAACGCCGCCCTGGTCCTGCTGGCGATCGCGGCCGGCGACATGCTGCGCTCCCGCCGGGTCTCCGCCCAGCGGTTGGTGGAGAACGCCGAGCAGGCGACGTTGCGACGGGTAGGGGAGGAGCGGCTGCGCATCGCCCGGGAGATCCACGACGTCGTCGCCCACGCGATGACCGCCATCAACGTCCAGGCCGGGGTGGCGGCCCACCTGCTGGAGCGCGACCCCGGGCAGGCCTACGACGCGCTGCGCCACATCAAGCACACCAGCGGCGCCGCGCTGGCCGACCTGCGCTCGACCCTCGACGTGCTGCGCGACCCCTCGGCGGCGGCGCCGCTGGGACCACCGGCCGGGCTGGGCGACATCGCCGAGCTGACCGGCGGGCTGCGCTCGGCGGGCGTGGACGTCGCGCTGCGCATCGACGGGGCCGCCGACGTGCCGGCCGCCGTGCAGAGCGCGGCCTACCGGATCGTCCAGGAGGCCCTCACCAACGTCGCCCGGCACGCCGCGGCCACCACCGCCACGGTCACCGTGCGCCGCGTTCCGGGGGCGATTGCCGTCGATGTCGTCGACGACGGGACCGGGGCGCCCGCCGCGGCCGGAGTGCCCGCGCTCGGCAACGGCGTGCGGGGCATGCGGGAACGCGCCGCGGCGCTCGGCGGCACGCTCAAGGTGGGGCCGGAGGACGGCGCCGGCTGGCGGGTGCACGCCTGGCTGCCGATCAGCGCGCCGGTATCCGCCCCCGCCCGCCCCGCGCCGCCCGTGCCGTCCGAGCGCGGGGACGGCGGGCCGGCGCGGTGATCACGGTCGAGGTCGTCGACGACCAGGCGCTGGTGCGCGCCGGCTTCCAGGCCCTGCTCGAGGCCGAGCCCGACATCGCCGTCGTGGCCGAGGCCGCGGACGGCGAGAGCGCGGTGGCGCTGGCGCGGGAGCACCGTCCCCAGGTGGTGCTGATGGACGTCCGCATGCCGAAGGTCGACGGCCTCCAGGCCACCGCTCAGATCACCGGCGATCCGGCGCTCTCCGACACCCGCGTGGTCGTCCTGACGACGTTCGAGCTCGACGAATACGTGTTCGGCGCGTTGCGGGCGGGCGCGTCCGGGTTCCTGCTCAAGGACGTCGAGCCCGCCGATCTGGTCCGCGCCGTCCACGTGGTGGCCGAAGGCGACGCGTTGCTGGCGCCCCGGCTCACGCGGCGGCTGATCGAGGCGTTCGTGACCGGCGGCTCCGGCGGCTCCGGCGGCTCTGGCGCTGCCGGTCCGGCCCCGGCCGGCGAGCCGGCACCGGCGGCCGTCGACACGCTGACCCCGCGCGAGCGCGAGGTGCTGGCCCTGGTGGGACGCGGCCAGTCCAACTCCGAGATCGCCGATCGGCTCGTGCTCTCGCCGCTCACCGCCAAGACGCATGTGGCGCGCCTGTTCTCCAAGCTGGGTGCCCGCGACCGGGCCCAACTCGTCGTCGCGGCCTACGAGTCAGGGCTGGTGGTGCCGCGAACCGATTCCGGCGCCGGCCCCTGAACAGGTCGCCCGGCTTGTCCGGGCCCGTCAGCGAAGGTAGAGTCCGCCAGTTGTGGGGCACGTTTCTGGTCGCAGAGACGGGTCGGAGCGGACCGGCATCGACGACGCCGACTGTACCTGCCGGCGGTCGTCGCACGGACGGGCAGGTTGCCTGGCGTAGGCGATCACCTCCAGGCGGTGCGCCCGCTGCTGGCGGCCGCTGCCGCCGCCTGCGACCGCCGCGACTGGTCGTCTGCCCTCTCAATCGCGCAAGCCGCTGCCGAGCTCGATCCGGAGGACCCTGAGGTCCTGGCCATGCTGGATCGAGCCGGGGCCGGGATGGCCGCCCCGGCATCGGGCGGGCGCCGGCGGGTCACGGTCATGTTCTGCGACCTCGTCGGCTCCACCGAGATCGCCAGTCACCTGGACCCGGAGGACATGCGGGAGCTGCTCCAGGCCTACCACGAGACCTGCGCGGAGATCGTGCACCGGCACGAGGGCCACATCGCTCACCTCATGGGCGACGGCGTCCTGATCTACTTCGGGTACCCGCGCGCGCACGAGGACGACGTGCTCAGGGCCGTGCTGACTGCGCGGGCCATCGTCGAGAGCGTCGCTCGGCTGGGCCCGCCCATCAGGGCCGGGCCGTGGGAACTGGAGGCTCGGATCGGCATCCACACCGGCGTGGCGGTCATCTCGGACGCCGGCAGTGGCTCGTGGACCCGCCAGGGCGACCTGGTCGGCGAAACCCCGAACCTGGCGGCGCGCGTTCAGTCCGCCGCACCGGGTGGCAGCGTCGTGGTCACGGCCGAGACGCTGGCCCTGGTGCGCGACCAACTGGTGGTCCAGGCACTCGGACCACGCCGGCTCAAAGGCATCGACCGGCCGGTCCAGCTGTTCCAGGTCCTCTCGGTGCGGACCGACGACACCGAGGGCGGGCCAGAGGCCGCGGACGCAGTGGTGATCGGCCGGGCAACCGAACGGGCAACCCTGGAGCGGGTCTGGCAGGAGACCTGGCGACGCGGGGGCTACGTTGTCATCGCCGGTGAGCCCGGGATCGGTAAGACCCACCTCGTCCGGTACGCCCGACGGCTTGTGCCCGAAGGCGGGCGGTCCATCCTCCTGCGTTGCTCCGCCCTGCATTCGAACACGCCGCTGCATCCGGTCGCCCACCTGCTCCTGTCACTGGCGACGAGCGCCCAGGAGCCGGACGGGGGTCCGCTGGATCGCTTGGCCCGCATCACGGAGCGGGTCGGTCTGGCCAGCGACGAGAGCCTCTACCTGCTGGCGCGGACGTGCTCGGTTCCGTGGCCGGCGGGGCGCCATGTCCCCGACCTCCAGCCTGACCAGGCCCGAGAGCGCACCCTGGTCCTGCTGCGGGCCTGGATCGACGTCCTGGCTGCCGAGGGCCCGCTGATGCTGATCATCGAAGACCTCCACTGGGCGGATCCAACGACGTTGGACTTCCTGCAGCGTTGCGTCACCGAGCCGGGTGCGCATCCGATCCTCGTGCTCGTCACCACCCGGGGTGACCCGGACACCGTCCCCGGGGAGGCCACGACCGTCATCGAGCTGCGGGCGCTGGAGGCCGCGGAGAGCGACGCCTTGATCGACGCACTCACGGCGGGACGGCTGGATCAGGCGACGCGCGCACTCATCGCCGAGCGTGGCGACGGGGTCCCGCTGTATATCCGCGAACTGGCGACCATGCTCGGCGCCAGCCACCGGTCCGGGTCGACGGAGTCCGTGACGCCGGTGCCCCCGACGCTCACCGACCTGCTCGTGGCCCATCTCGATTCGTTCCCGAACGAACGGCATGTCGTCGAGGCCCTCGCCGTATTGGGGCGTCCCGCCTCCGCTGAGCTTGTGGCCACGGTGACGGATCACCGCGCGGCTGATGTCCGGCGACAGCTCGACCTTCTGGAGCACGGCGGCATCCTGCGTCGCTCGCCTGCACCGGCGCACTATGAGTTTCATCACGCGCTGCTGCGCGATGCGGCGTACGACGTGCAGCTTCTGGCCCATCGCCGAGAGCTGCACCGCCGCGTCGCCGGGGCGCTCCAGGACAGGTTGCACGATGACCAGGCGCAGGAGCTCGCTCACCACTACGAGCTGGCCGGGGAGCCCAGAGAGGCGGTGTCACACTGGATGCGGGCGGCGCGGGCGCAGGCCTCGTTCGCCGCCCACGCGGAGGCCATCCAGTCGTTTGAGTCCGCGTTGCTGGCGCTGTCGCGACTTGGCGATGGGTTCGAGGATCTGGAGCTGCAGGCGCGCAGCGGTCTGGCCGCGAGCCTGCTCGCCGCCCGCGGCTACACCGCGCCCGAGGTTGCGAGCGCATACGGCCGGGTGCGGGAGCTGGCGGTCGCCCGCAACGCCGAGCTCGAGCTGTCGGCGCTGTACGGCCTGTGGGCGTACTACCACGTGACCGGTGATGCCCCGGCCTCACTGGAGACCGCCGAGACGCTCTTGGAGCGAGCTCAGAGCTCGCACGATGATCAGGCCGCCTCGGCTGCCTGCGCGGTCCTCGGCTACCAGCTCCTGCGAGTCGGCCGGCCGAACGAGGCCGTGGCGCTACTGACGCGAGGGCAGGAGTGGCACTGCACCGAGCCGCTCCTTCCTCATCACGCCGGGATCGGGGCCGGAGCCAACCTGGCCATGGCGCAATGGCTCATCGGCAAGTTCTCGGCGGCGCGCCGGTCGATCGAGGACGCCGTCGCGGCCGCCGAGACGCTGAATCGACCAGACGCGCACTTCACACGCGCATACACCCACGCCTTCGCCGCCGAGCTGTTCCAGGTCGCCGGCCAACCCGATCTCGCCGCCCGGCATGCTGGGCGCGTCGTGCAGGTGTCGGACCAATTCGGCTTCACCAGCTGGCTGGCGGCCGGCATGACGAACCTCAAGATCGGGGAGGCGCTGGCCGGCGATCTCGACGCCATTCCGACGATCGAGCACTGCCTCGGCGCCTGGCGAGCCGCCGGGGCGCGCTCCAGCCTCACCCAGTTCGGGCTCGGCCTGGCCCTGGCCAAGCGCGCCGCGGGACGCACGGAGGACGCCGTGGCCACGATTGACCAGGCTCTCCGGGATGCGTCTGCCAGCCAGGAGCTGTACCTGGAGCCCGAGCTGCACCGCGTCAGGGGTGAGTTGCTCGCTGACTCGCAGTCTGATGACGCTGCGGACGTGGCCGCACTGCGCGCGGCGCTCGACGCCGCCGCGGCCAGTGGCTCCACGGCTCTCCTGTTGCGGGCTCTGGTCTCGTCGGCTCGGCGTCATCGCGACCTGCATGAGCGTGCGGCCATGGTGGACGCGGCCGCTGGGATCCTCGACTCCCTGGATCCCACCGGCGAAGACCCGGAGCCCGTGCTGGTTGAGGCGCGATCGCTCATCGCCCGCGAGGTTGCGCGATGAGCGATGTTCAACGTCCCCAGCTCGTCATTCCTGCGTCGGCCCAGACGTCGCTCCCGCGCCTGCCGGTGTTCGTCGAGCATGGGGGAGAGATCGCCTGCCGGCACCCTGCCGATGCGATCGGGTCTCGTCTGTACGGCTTCGTGGTCGAGGCCGATCGCGGCCGGCTCGAGGACTACTGCGACCGCTGCTTCAACCGCCCCAGCGGCCACGCTCAGCGTTGGAAACCGATCGGCGACGATGTGCTCCTGAACTTCGTCGATATCCCCACCATGGGCTCGACGGATCTGCTGGATCAGCGGCTGGGGGTCGTCCACGAGCGCGAGGCCGCCATCTGGTTCCCCGTGTTCGACCACCAGACGGAGCGGATCGCCTGGGCCATTCCGTATATGTTCGTCGACTCGGCGCTGGCGCTGGTCGGGGGCCGCGAGGTGTATGGCTTCCCCAAGCAGCTGGGCAAGTCGAGCATCCCCGTCGATGACCACGCGCCGCCGGAGCTGTACGTCGACTCGGTGACCCTCAAGACCTTTCGTCCGGATTCGGTAGCCAAGAGCCACCGCGTGATGACCGTCGAGCGGGCGGGTGCACCGGCGCCCTTGAACCCGGGATGGGACCATCCGGGCCGGGCCCTGGCCGAGGTGGCGAAGGCGTTGGGCGCGCCGGTGCTGCCGGACGGCGATGGAGGCCGCGGACACGGCCGGTCCGCCAATCCGCTCCAGAGCCTGATTGAAGATCTGCGCAATCTGTCCGCCGACCTCCTGTTCTTCGAGCACCTGGTCGAGGAGGACATCCCGATGCTGCTGCTCAAGCAGTTCCGCGACGCCCACGAACCCGGGGCGGCGTGCTATCAGGCAGTGGTCCTGGTGGACATGGTGGTCAGCCGGTTTCGCCGCGGCGGCCTGCTCCCGACCGACTATCGCGTTCGCATCGACGAGCTGGACGGCGAGCCCATCACGCGTGAGTTGGGCGTGCGGGCGTCCGACAACCCGAGCCTGGCCTTCTGGCTCGAGTTCGACTTCGTGGTCGAGCTGGGCCGCATCCTCTGGGAGGCGGACTGTGGTCGATGAGCAGCGATCACGGCGGCTCCCCAAGGTGGCGATCCTGGGGGGCGGAGTGGCCGGCATGACGGCCGCCATGGAGCTGAGCCGGCCGGGATGGCGCTCGCGATACGAGAGCATCACCGTCTACCAGTACGGGTGGCGGTTGGGCGGTAAGGGAGCCAGCGGCCGAGGACGGAACGGACGCATCGAGGAGCACGGCCTGCACATCTGGCTCGGCTTTTATGACAACGCGTTCCGGATGATGCGCGAGTGCTACGAGGAACTGGGTCGCGACCCCTCGTCGCCGATCCCCTCCGTGGACAAAGCATTTGAGCCGGCGAGCCTGTTCATCGCGCAGGAACTACGGGGGGATGAATGGATCCCGTGGTTTGCCGAGTTTCCCGAGACGGCCGAGATGCCGGGTCAGGAGACGACCCCGTCACCCTCGCTGTGGGAGTTCGTCGTTCGGGGGCTCCGGTTGGCGCTCACGTACAACCGGGACGCACGGATGACGGCCACCGGCCTGACCGCCTCCCCGGGCGTCTCACTGCATCCCGTCGCCACGACCGCCAACCCGTCCCGGGTGTCGCTGTCGCCCGCGGCGGCGCCGGCGCTCCGCAGGCTGGCCTCCCGCGCCCGCGAGCTGTACCTCAAACTCTGGCAGGTCGTATCCGACGTGAGGCAGTTCGAACTGGCCGCCGCCCTCGTGCTGGCCGAGGGCCTGCCCGCCGATCCGGCCGACCACGACCCGGCCGAACACGACCTCCTGCGCGACCATATCGATCGGGCTGTCGACCGCCTGCGTGAGCTGAGAGGGTATCCGGACGACCTGTCCGATCAGGCCCGCCGGGAGTGGTACCTGACGGACATCCTCCTGGCGGCGACCCGTGGTGTGCTGGCCGACGGCGTGCTCTTCCATCCCGACGGGTTGGACGCGCTGGATCATTACGACTTCTCCGAGTGGCTGATCCGTCACGGCGCGAGCCCTGAGTCAGCACGCTGTGCATTGGTGACGACGCTCATGTACGACCTTCCGTTCGCGTATCGAGCCGGCGACCCGACGGAACCGTCAATCGGGGCCGGCACGGCATTGCGCGGGGCGATCCGGACCTTGTTCACCTACACCGGGGCGATCGCCTGGAAGATGTGCGCCGGAATGGGGGACATCGTCTTCGCTCCGATGTTCGAGGTGCTGGAGCGTCGCGGCGTCCGCTTCGAGTTCTTTCACCGGGTGGACGCACTGCATCTGAGCCAGGACGCCACCCGAGTGAGCTCGATCGACCTCATACGCCAGGCGGCTCTCCGTGACCCCGGCGCCGGCTACCAGCCCCTCCACCCCGTCAAGGACCTGCCGTGCTGGCCCAACGCGCCCCTCAACGACCAGCTCACCGAGCCCGTGTCGGCTGATGACGTGGAGTCGTTCTGGTCGACCGCTCCGCCGGTGGGCCCGCCCGTCATCCTGCGCGACGGCGATGAGTTCGACACCGTCGTGCTGGCCATTCCGGTGAGCGCCCACCCGTACATCTGCGCAGAGCTCATCGAGCGCAACCCGCAGTGGCAGGCCATGGTGGAGAACCTGGGCACGATCTACACCCAGGCGTTTCAGGTGTGGCTGACCGCGGGCGCCCACGAGCTGGGCTGTGACTGGCCGAGCGCGACCACCGGCGGGTACCTGGAGCCGTTTGACACGTATGCGGACATGCGACAGCTGATCAAACGCGAGCAGTGGCGCGACGGTGAAGTGGGCTCGATCGCCTACTTCTGCAACGTCATGCCGACGCCGCCGAAACTGCCGTCACGCGACGATCGTGAGCTGCCACGGGACGCTGACCGCCAGGTGAAGGCCAACGCGCTGGAGTTTCTGCGTGAGGCCGCGGCGCCGCTGTGGCCAGGCGGAGTGCACCGTTACCCAACCGAATTCCGCTGGGATCTGCTCGTCGCCCCGAACGACCGCACCGGGCCCGCGCGGTTCGACAGCCAGTTCTGGCGGGCCAATGTCGATCCCTCGGAGCGTTACGTGCAATCGCTGCCGGGGACGGTGCAGTACCGGCTGGCCGCGGATCAGACAGGTCTTGACAACCTGGTGTTCGCCGGCGACTGGACCCGCTGTGGCCTCAACAACGGGTGCGTGGAGGCAGCCGTGATCTCAGGCCTGCTGGCGGCCGCAGCCGTGGACCACTTACCACCTCGGCGTCCCATTCCCGGATGGCGACCGCAAGGAGCCCATCGTGCCTTCTGACCTACCGCCCGACGCGCGTTTCATGCAAGTGGCCAAAGACCTGGTGGACCGAGCCCGCCGCGAGGCGTTCGGAGCCTCCGCGCGTGGGGCGGCACCGGGCACCGGCGCCTCCGAGACGACCGGCGGGACGAACGACCGCGCCTCCGGGGCGGCCGATCTGGCCAGGACAATCGCCGAGCTCATCCTCCACGCCGCCAACCAGATCGCCGCCGGTGTCGTCGAAGGCGGCGAGCAGCTGGAGTCGGTGCTGGCGCGGCGTCCCGCCGCGGCGTCGACCGGTCAGTCGAAGGGAGGGGGCGATCATGCCGGGCGCGTGCCGGCCCCGGTGGCGCTGATGCTGCCGGACGTCAGCCCCGGGCAGGCCTCGTCGGCGGAATTGGAGGTTCGAAATGACAGCCGCGACGCGCTCGATGCGTTCCGCGTGACCTGCGGAGGTCTGTTCGGGGCGGGCGGCGTGCGGATCGCGGCGCAGCACGTCGCGTTGAACCCGCCGGCAGTCGACGTCGCCCCTCGGCGCACAGTGTCAGTCGAGTGCAAGGTGACGGTGCCCGCCGACGCCAAACGAGGGCACTACATCGGCCTCATCGAGGCGCCGGGCTCGCCCGGAGCCCAGCTACTGGTCTCGCTCCATGTCATCTGACCAGACAGCAGCGCCCGGCCTCGGGCTCCCCTACGAGAGCCGCCGGCGACTCGCCGATCTCCAGGAGCGGACCGTCCGCGCGGTCATGCTGAGTCTCCCGTCACAGGAGCCACGGCGATACCTCTACGACCTCCTGCCGTTGTACCCACTGAGACCGGGCAAAGGGGTGCGTCCCGTTCTCTGCATGGCCGCGTGCTCGGCGTAT
The DNA here is from genome assembly GCA_051985625.1 of Solirubrobacteraceae bacterium. Lineage (GTDB taxonomy): Bacteria > Actinomycetota > Thermoleophilia > Solirubrobacterales > Solirubrobacteraceae > Palsa-465. The sequence continues at coordinate 6,410 of JBPYFQ010000183.1, read as the reverse complement.
GGAGGGACATACGAGCGCGCCCTCCCGTTCGCGGTGGCGCTGGAACTGCTGCACAACGCGTTCCTCGTCCTCGATGACCTCCAGGACGACTCGCCGTCGCGGCGCGGTAGGCCCGCGCTACACGTGGCGCATGGCATGCCGCTGGCCGTCAACGTCGGCAACGCTCTGGCGGCCCGCGCCAACGCCAAGGTGCTCCGGGCGGCCGAACCACTGCGGCCCCGGGCGGTGGGCAGAGCGGTGCTCGACGGGTGGGAGCGCATGACTCGTGAGACGATCGAGGGGCAGGCGCTTGATCTGGGCTGGACGCGGGACAACGTCGTCGATCTTTCCGTCTCGGATTATCTGCTCATGTGTGCCAAGAAGACCTCGTGGTACACGGCGATCCAGCCCCTGGCCATGGGCGCGATCCTCGGCTCCGGCGACTCGGAGCGCCAGCGGGACACGTTCCGCTTCGGCTGGTTCCTCGGGGTGCTCTTCCAGATCGTCAACGACCTCGACGGGGTGCGGGCGAGCGGGGACGGGAATGACATCGAGGAGGGAAAGCGGACGATCCTCATCGTGCATCTTCTCGGCGCTCTGGCCGGCGCCGAACGGGCCGAGTTGCTGCGGATCATGGGGCTGCCCCGAGAGGAGCGTGGAGCCGAGCAGGTCGCCTGGGTGCTTGGGCAGATGGAGCGCGCCCGCAGCCTGGCCTACGCTCGGGAATGCGTGCGGGACCTGGCCGCCGCGGCACAGGAGGAAGCCGAGACGGCGTTTGGCCGGCTGCCGAGCAGCGAAGCCCGGGACATGCTTCTCTCCATCACGAGCTACATCCTGGAGCGCGCCGGGCTCGGCGAGCTCGGAGCGCGCCAGACCGCCGGCCCCGCCGCCGGCGTGCGCCTGACGCCGGCGCCGGGCGGCGCTCAACCGCGCTCGTAGACCTCGCGCTCGGTGGGCGCTATGTGGACGCTACGTGGGCCACGGCAGCTCGGGGCGCTCAGGCCGGCGCAGCTCGGTCTGAGCCAGGTCCTCGTAGAGGCGGATGACGCTCATCTCCCCGGCGTCGTCGCCGTAGGCCGCCCGCGCGCGGCGGTGGATCTGCTCCACCAGCGCCGACAGCTCGGCGGGAACCCCGACGTCGCGGGCCAGGTCGACAGCGAGACCGAGGTCCTTGGTGACCAGCTTCATCGCGAAGCCGTCGTCGTAGTCGCCGCCGTCCAGCAACGGCAGCACGTCGCGCTCCAGGAAGACGGAGTTGGCGGGGGAGCTGACCAGCGCGGCATGCAGCGTGTCCAGGGGCACGCCGGCCCGGACGCCGATCGTCAGCGCCTCCGCGGTGGCGACGGTCTGCACGAACCACAGCAGGTTGAGCAGGAGCTTGACCGCGTAGCCGGTGCCGGCGGGCCCCAGGTGGACGATGCGCGCCGGGTCGCCGACCGCGTTCAGCACCGGCCGGGCCCGGGCCACGGCCGACGGCTCGCCGCCGACGTAGATGGCGAGCGTCCCCGCCTCGGCGCCGATCGTCTGACCCGCCACCGGCGCGTCGATGAGCTGGATGCCGTGGGCGATCGCGAACGCCTGTGCGCGGCGGCCCACCGCCAGCGAGCTGGTGCTCATCTCGATGATCAGCGCGCCCGTCTGGAGGTTGGCCATCACGCCGTCCGGCGCGGTGAGCACCGCGTCGACCTGGGCCGGGCCGGGCAGGCTGGTCACGAGGATCTCCGCGCCGTGGACGGCCTCGGCGAGCGAGGCGGCGGGCCGGGCGCCGGCGGCGGCCGCCCGCGCGACGGCCTCCGGGTCAAGGTCGTAGGCGGTCACGTCGAACCCGGCTTCGACGACGTGGCGGCACATGTGCCCGCCCATGTGGCCGAGGCCGATGAACCCCAGCCGGGTCATCCGACCAACCCCAGGCTGTAGTGACCGACGGCCTCCTCGTCCAGCTGCACTCCCAGGCCCGGTGTGTTGGGCACCGTCAGCCACCCGTCGGGGTCGATCGTCACCGGCTCGGCCAGCATGAAGTCACGCCGCTCCGGCGTCCAGCCGGGCGGGTCGTAGGGGAATTCGAGGTACGGACCGCCCCCGACGCCGCAGCACGTGTGCAGGTTGGCCAGCAGGCCGATGCCGTTCGTCCAGGTGTGCGGGGTGAACCACCGGTTGCGGCGCAATGCCAGGTCGGCCAGCGTGCGGGCCCCGCTGATCCCGAGCGCCAAGACCACGTCGGGCTGGAGGACGTCGAGCGCATCCTCGTCCAACGCGCGGCGCAGCTCGTCGAACGAGCGGGCCATCTCGCCGCCGGCGATCCGGATGCCGGTGGCCCGGCGCAGCATCCGCATCCCGGCCAGGTCGTCGCCGGCCAGTGGCTCCTCCACCCAGGTGATGCCCAGGTCGGCGAGCGCGTCGATCACGCGCGTGGCGGCCGCCGGGTCGAGTCCGGGCAGGGTGTCGCCGGGCATCCGCCACCACTGGTTGAGGTCGACCATGATCGCCAGCTCGGTGGCCTCGCGGATGGCGGCCACGGTCGCGACGCCCTCGGCCAGACGCTCCCGGTCGATCCGCACCTTGACGGCGCGAAAGCCGGCGGCGGACACGGCCAGCGCATCCTCGGCGCGTTGCTCGGGGGAGCGGTTCTCGCCCAGCGAGGCGTAGGCGGGGATGCGGTCGCGGCCGCCGCCGAGAAGGGTCGCCACCGGCACGCCGAGCGCCTGCCCGGCCAGGTCCCAGAGCGCCGCCTCCAGGGGCCAGTAGCGGCCGGCGTGGAACGAGATGGTCTCCAGCGTCCGGGCGTGCTGGGCCAGGGCGAGCGGATCGCGCCCGACGAACAGGTGCTCGAAGTCCTCGAAGCCGGTCATGGTGTCGCCGCTGGCGACACCGGTCAGCCCCTCGTCGGTGTGGACGCGCACGATCGTGGCATCGAAGCGCTCGCGTGGGACCGGGTCCCAGGCGGCGGCGAAGGGGGGAGAGAGCGGCAGCCTCAGGCGCTCTAGCTCAATGGAGGTGACGATCACGAGCCGCTGTAGAACGGACTGGCCACGGTGTCACGACGGTCGACGAGCGCCTGGGCGGCGGCGGGATCGCGCCCCTCCGCAGCCGTCCGGACGCCCTTGAGCGTGGCGGCCCGGCTGGCGCGCCGCACGGCGGTCTCGTCGCTGGCCGCGGGGTCGATGTAGATGGCGACGAACACCAGCAGGTCGCCGCTGGAGGGGACGAGGCCGGCGGCGACCGCGTCGAGCACGCCCTGGGCGATGCCGAGCTGGCCAGCCCCCCAGGTGATCTTCTGGTGGAGGGGCTCGAGCGCCGTCTCCTTGTTGATCATGATCGTCGGCGGCCAGATCGGCTCGTAGTGGTCCTTGTCGTCGCCGACGACGACCAGGATCGGCGCGTGGCCCGGCGCTGGGGAGGTGAATGTCGTGAGCAGGGCGGCCGCGGTGGCGGTGCCGCGCTCGGCCAGGACGACGTTGACGTGGGCGCCGTCCGGGTCGACGCCGCTCCACCCCTCGCCGATCAGCCCGTCGTAGTCGACCGGCCAACGCCCACTCATGCCGTCACCGTACTCTCCGCACCGGCGGTCGCCCGCTCATGCCGTCACCGTGGCCTGCGCACCGGCGAGATCGGCGTCGACGACGACGACCGAGCGGTCGCCCTCGCCGCGCCGCATCCGGTCCAGCGCCGCCGGGATCCCCTTCAGGTCGATGAGGTGCGACACCATGTCGGCCAGCTCGAGGCGGCCGGAGCGCACCAGCTCGATCAGGCCGGGGAAGCTCTGCGCCGGGTCGGTCGAGCCGTAGTAGCTGCCGATGATCGACTTCTCCGACAGGAACTCGATGGCCGGGAGCGAGACCTCGACGCCGCTCGGCGCCAGGCCGACGACGACCGCGGTGCCGCCGGGGCGGATCGCGTCCCAGGCGGTCCGGATGGTGGCAGCGGTGCCGACCACCTCGAACGCGTGATCCACACCGCCGTCGGTCAGCTCGGCGATCTCGGCGGCGGCGTCGCCGGACGAGGCGTCGACGGCATGGGTGGCGCCCCGGCGCAGCGCATGCTGGAGCTTTTCCGGACGGCGGTCGACGGCGATGATCGTGGCCGCACCGGCCAGCCGGGCGGCGGCGATGACCTGCAGGCCGACGCCGCCACAACCGATGACGGCGACCCGTTCGCCGATCCGCACCCGGGCGGCATGGGAGACCGCGCCGAACCCGGTCACGACGCCGCAGCCGAGCAGGGCGGCCTGCCAGAGCGGGACGTCGTGGGGGATGGGGATGGCACCGGCCGCGGCGACCACGGCGTATTCCGCGAAGCAGGCCACCGTCAGCCCGTGTTGCAGGCTGGTCCCGTCGGCCGCCCGCAGGCGCGAGGTGCCGTCGGCCAGCACGCCGGCCACCGACCGGGCGCCGACCGGCTCGCACAGCGTGCGCCGGCCCGAGCGGCACGCGTCACAGACGCCGCACGGGGCGACCATGCAGAACACCACGTGGTCGCCCGGCTGCACGCCGGCGACGCCCTCGCCAACCGCCTCCACCACCCCGGCTCCCTCATGGCCGAGGACCATCGGCCACCGCCCGGCGCCGAGCCGGCCGTCGACCAGGTGGATGTCGGAGTGGCACACGCCCGCCGCGGCGACGCGCACCAGCACCTCGCCGGCCCGCGGCGGCTCCAGCAGGACGGGTTCGACCGACGGCGTCACGCCGGGCTCGCGCAGCACGCACGCCCGCATCTGGATCGCGGTGCGCGGCGGGGCCCCGAGCAGAGCGGCCTGAGTCATGTCAGGTCCCGGGACATCGGCGCCGTTCTCCCACACGCTCCGCCGCGTGTCAAGGGTTGGCGGCTCACACTCCGAAGTCCGCGCCCCGCCGCGTGTCAAAGGGTTGGCGGCTCACACTCCGAAGTCCGCGCGCACCGCGTCCATCAGCAGGCGGGCGGACGGGCTGGGGTCGAGGTGACGGGGATGGCAGAGCGCCACCTGGCGCGGGATCAGGATCTCCTTGGGCTCCAGCCAGGTGAGCGAGGGCTCCACGGCGCCGCGGGCGCCGAGCCGGTCCAGGCAGGCGTGGCCGTACCCGGCGGCGACGAGCCGCTGCAGCGCCAGGTTGTCGTCGGTGCGGAACACGATGCGGGGAGCGATGGCGCGGCGGCGGAACGCGTCCTCGAGCTCGTTCTGGGTTCGCCACCGCCGGGTCCAGGCCACCAGGTCCAGTCCGTCGAGCAGGTCGAACGACGGGTCCTCGGCGGCGGCCAGCTCGCTGTCCCGGCGGGTCAGGATCACCCACGGGTCGTCGAGCAGCGGCACCGACGCGATCCGCTCGTCCGGGGTGGGGTTGACCATGAAGGCCAGGTCGAGCCGGCCCGAGGCCAGGCGGTCGTAGGTCCGCTCCCGCTCGTGGGTCTCGGACAGGATCACCTCGACGTCCGGACGGCTCTCCCGCAGCGTGCGCAGCGCGCCTGGGAGCACTTCGGTGGTCACGGTCTGGAACACGCCGATGCGCAGGGTGGGGCGCTCCCCGGTCTGGAGCATGGCGACATCGGCGCCGAGCGAGTCGACCTCGCCGAGGATCCGCCGTGCCCGCCGGTAGGCGACCTCGCCCGCCGGGGTCAGCGCCACCGCGCCCCGCCCGCCCGGGCGGGTGAACAGCACGGCGTTCAGCGACCGCTCCAGCAGGCCGACCTGATGGGACACCGCCGACTGCGTGTAGCCGGTCTCCCTCGCCGCCGCGCGAAACGACCCGTAATCAGCCACCGCGACGAGCGCTCGGAGCGCCTTCAGGTCCACCGGAGTTTGATCGATCAGGTCGGTCATAGTGGGCAAGGAGTGTCACCTATAAACGACCTGTCGAATCGTACAGTGTGTGCCGATGGAAATGGGGATGAATTTTCGTTTTCCCGCCGCGGCGCGCGTCTGGCTCGTCTACGCACTGTTCTTCGTATCGGGGATCGCCCAGGCGGCGATCGTTCCGCTGCTGCCCCGGCTGTCGTCCCGGTTCGCCTTGTCGGCGACCGAGACCGCGCTCCTGCTGGCCCTGCCCGGGCTTGCCACGCTGGCCGTCTCGGTGCCCGCCGGGCTGGCGGCCGACCGGTTCGGCGCCCGCCGGGTGACACTGCTGGCCGGCCTGCTGCTGTGCGTGTCCAGCCTGGCGCAGGCCACGCCGTCGCTCGCGCTGCTCCTGGCCGGACGGGTGGCGTTCGGTCTTGCCTACGGCGTCGTCTGGACCACGGGGATGGCCTGGCTGTCGGAGCTCGACGACGGCGGCGGGCGCAGCCTCGGCCCGTCGGTCACGTGCTCGTCGGTCGGCATCATGGTCGGCCCCGCCGTGGGCGGCATGCTGGCCCAGTTCGTCGGCCTGTCAGCCGCGTTCGTCGCGGTGGCTGCGCTGGCGTCGGCAGTGGTGGTTCCGCTGGCCGCCATACCTGCCGGTGGGCGGGGGCCCGGGGGCGACGCG
>JBPYFQ010000182.1:0-4895 GCA_051985625.1 Solirubrobacteraceae bacterium | reverse complement strand
GCCCAGATAGGAGGCCGGGAGCATCGAGCCGCCCGCGAACGGGGCGATGACCGCGTCGTAGTCGCGGGCGACGGCGAACGCCGCGCGCGCTGTGGGCTCGATGCGGCGCGCCGGGAACGGCGCCTCGCGCAGCTGGGCGTCGAGATCGGAGAACCACGGCGGCGCATAACGCTCGCCACCGCCCCGGCACAGGACCTCGACGCCCTCGCGGGCGGCCAGGAGCTCGAACAGCGGGAGGCGGTAGTCCGACAGGTAGGTGGTCAGCAGCGCGGTGGCCACGCGCGGCACGTTAGCCGGGCCCCCGGCCCGTCGGCTAGGACCGAACTCCCGGCGAGCGATCCGTGCAACGCATCACGTCGTTTCAGATGCTCTTCACCGAGAACTCGCTGAGCGAGCACACGGTGAAGCGCGCCTGATCGCGTGCGATGCATTGCACGAAACGATCACCGATCCGCCCGCCGAAAACGTGCGTCGCGTGCCGCGTGGGCTGACGCGACGCACCTAGGCCCCGCCAGGCGGGGGCAGCACGCGTCCCGTCCCCCGGAGCGCGTTGGAACTCATGTTTTCCTCACGCCACGCGCGAGGTGAGTGGGCTAAGGCTGGGAGCCGTGGCCCCGCTCGAACCAGATCGAGCGGTCCTTCCAGTCGTGGAGCATCAGCGCACCGCCCGCGGTCAGCGCGACGACGGCCGGCCGCACGGCGTGCGAGGGCTCGGCGATCAGCCCCACGCAGGCGAACACGGCGGCGATCGTGCCGGCCGCGCCGTGGTGGCAGCGTTGACCGCAGATCCACAGGCGATGGCGCAGCGCGTCGTATTCGAACGGCTTGCGCCTCGGGGTGGAACGGTGTGCGACGTGGCTCTGCATCTGGCACCCTGACCTCTTGTCCGGGTTATCGACCACCAGATACAACGCTTTGAGCGCCGCGCTACTTGCCGGTGCGGTGCTGGCGGGCTGCGGGGGCTCGGCGCACCCCGCCTCCACCCCCCACGCGGCGCGCCCCGCGACCAGCACCCGCACCACCCCGCCCGGCTTCACGACCGGGACGGGGCCGCTGCCCGCCACGATCACCCAGCCGCCGGCCACCACGCGGACCGGAGCGACCCCGACCGCAGCGACGACACCGACCGCCGCCGCCAGCGGGTCCCGCATCCCGGCCACCTTCACCATCCACGCCGGCGACCGGGGCAGCCCACCCGTGGTCAACGCGCCGGCACTCATCCCGGTCGGGCTCACGATCGTCTCCGCCGACGGCCGCCCACACACCGCGACCATCAAGACGAACCCGCCGCACACGCTCACCGCACCGCCTGGCGGCCGCGCCTCGACGCTGATCGGAGGCCTGCGCGACGGGCGCTATCCGATCACGCTCGACCATCGCGCCGGCGCGCTGGCGCTCGTCATCGGCGGCCAACCCGGCCCATAGCCGGCCCGCAGGCCCTCAGGCGATCCGCGACCCGATCTCCGCCCCGCGATCGGGACGGAGCAGGATCACGCCCTGGTCGGCGTCCAGGGCGCCCAGGACGAGCACCTCGGAGCGGACCGGCCCGATCTGACGCGGGGGGAAGTTGACCACCGCAACCACGAGCGTGTCCTCGAGCTCCTCGCGCGCGTAGTTGGTGATCCGGGCCGAGGAGCGCTTGACCCCGATCTCCTCGCCGAAGTCGATGGTCAGCTTCCAGGCCGGGACCCGGGCCTCGGGGAACTCCTCCACCGAGAGCACGCGGCCGACCCGCATGTCGACCGCCGAGAAGTGGTCGAAGTCGATCTGCCCGGCGAGCTCGGTCAAGCCGGGGGCGCGCTGGCGGGCGTGCCGGAGCCGGTCGACCCGGTGGGGGCCGGCGGGGTGGTCGGCACCGGGGTGCTCGGGACGGGCGCCGGAGTGCCGGTCGGCGCGGGCGTCGACCCGGGGGCGGGAGTGCCGGTCGGATCGGGAGTCGTCCCGGTCCCCGTGCCAGTCCCAGTCCCGGTCCCCGTGCCAGTCCCAGACCCGGGATCCGAGCCGGTCGCGGGGTCAGAGCCAGATCCCGACGGCGGGGTGCTGTTGCCCAGCGGGACGCCGGTGTTGCCCGAGGTCGGGGTGCCGCTGCCCGGCTGCGTGGAGCCCGATGACGTGGCGGTCTGGGATCCGTCGGCCGCCGGGGGCGAGCTCGCGGAGCCCGTGCTGCCGGGCGCGCCATTCGAACCCGAGCTCATGACGGTCGCGACCGACTCGCTCTGCGCCGTGCCGGGCACCTTCTTGCCCTTGCCCTTGAGCCCGGTGGTGCCGGTCGCCTTGCCGTTCTTGTTGGGATGCAGGGTCAGCTTCACCGGGACGGCCTTGCTGGCCGCGGTGTTCGCCGCCTCATGCGTCGCGGCCGACCGGTGGCGATGCGCGCGCCGGGACGCGGAGACATGGTGGACCACGCCAACCGGCGCGGACGTGTACGGCGCGCTGTCCTGGCTGCTGGAGCCGAGCGCCTGATTGACCGCGCTCTGGAAGTGACGGTGGTGGGCCGGCGTGTTGGGGGACAGATCAACCGCCCCCGCGGTGACCAGCGCCGCCGCGGCCAGACCGGCGGCGGCCTTGACGCCCACGGCGCCCAGGCCGATCGGCAGCATTCCGCCGGTCCCGACCACCGCTCCACCGACCGCGGCACCCGATCCGACCGCCGCGCCCGTTCCGGCAGCGGCTCCGGCGCTCGTCCCGGCACTGGCGCCCGCGCTCGAGCCGGCGCCCGCGCCGGCCGAGTGGCCGAGGTGGGTCAGGGCGAGCGTCTTGAGCAGGGCCAGGGGTCCGAGCGGGAGCAGCGCGGCCAGCGCCCGGCTGGTGCGCTTGAGCTCTGACTGGAAGCTCGAGCAGCGCCGGCAGGTGCGCAGATGGCGACGAACCGGGGGCGTGGCCTTGCCCAGCAGGCCTTCGGCCACCTCGGCCAGCTCCATGCGGACCTGCTCGCAGGTGAGCTGGCGCGCCTCGGACGCCTCGGCCAGGGACACCCGCGCGCGCACGAGCAGCGACTTGACACTGGGGACCGTGGTCTCCATGGCCTCGGAGATCTGCTCGTAGGACAGCGCATCCATCTCGCGCAGCACGAGCGCGGTGCGCTGGGTCTCAGGCAGGGACTGGATGTCGCCGACCAGGAGCCGGAACTCCTCAGCCTTGTGGACCTTGTCGGCCGTGGTCTCGCCGCTGTCGGACAGGTGGATGTCCATCGAGTCCACCCCGACGGCCTGGACCCGGCGCAGGTGGTTGAGGCAGCGGTTGCGGGCGATCCGGTACAGCCAGGGCCGCACGTTGATCGGCCGGTCGTCGGCGATCATCGCGTTGAACGCCGCGGTCATGACCTCCTGAAGCACGTCCTCGGCGTCCTCGCGCGAGCCGAGCAGGTGGCGGCAGAAGGACAGCAGCCGGGCGTGATAGCGGCTGACCAGGACCTCGAAGGCGCCGAGGTTCCCGCGTCGAACCAGCGTGATCAGTCGCTCATCGGACTGAAGGCGTAGAAGCGGCGAGCGACCGTTGAGCCCGATTGAACCCGCGTATTTGAGTGCCGACGCTTCCATTCAGTTCAGCGGGGCGCGCCGCCCCAGCGGCGCGCTCTCGACCAGTGCGACACCGTAGCAGCGACGAAGTTGCGGTCGCCGGACGCATGATTTTCACCGGCCCACGAGGGCTGGCGCGCCCGTCCCGCGACCCATCCGCGCCCCTCGCGCGCGTACGCGTGTATCCCTTGGACGGCGATACCCGGGGAGGGACTCGAACCCTCACGCCCCTTGGGGCAATCGTTCTTAAGACGATCGTGTCTGACCAATTCCACCACCCGGGCGCAGCGCCATCAATCTATCGGCCGCGTCACCCGCCACGAAGCGGGGACCGTCCAGGGCCGTCGGAACCGGCGCGTACCCGGAACTCATTCCGTATCGTCCGACGAGTTTGGAGCCCCCAGATTAGGGGGCATCAGTGGTGCAACTTCCAAATTGACAGTGGATCGAGGGCCTTGCTAGCGTCGCGCGACCGACGCGGGACAGGCGTTGGCGCTCGAGGAGGAGAGGCGAACGAAGTGAGCAGGACGCGGCGGTGCGGAACTCAAGTGTGATCGGCCGAACCGTCGCCGTGGCGGCGGTGGTGATCGCGGTTGTGGCCGTCGCCATCATCGTCCTGAACGGCGGGTCCTCGTACACCGTCCGGGCGGTGTTCACCAACGCCAGCCAGATCGTCAACGGCGATCAGGTCGAGGTGGCGGGCAACAGCGTCGGCTCGGTGTCCGACGTGTCGCTGACGCCCAACGGCCAGGCGCAGCTCACGCTGCAGATCAACGACAGCAACTACCAGCCCCTGCGCCGCGGCACCCAGGCCACGGTCCGGCTGACCTCGCTGTCGGGCATCGCCAACCGCTACATCGACCTGCGGCTCGGCCCGGGCACCGCCCCCACGATCCCCAGCGGCGGGGTCATCCCGACCACGAACACGACCAGCGCGGTCGATCTCGACGAGCTGTTCAACACCCTGGACGCGAACACCCGCAAGGGTCTGCAGAACGTCATCCAGGGCTCGGCCTCCCAGTACGCCGGGCAGGGCAAGGCCATCCAGGCGGCCTGGCAGTACCTGAACCCGGCGGTCGCCTCGGCCAGCGTGCTGTTCTCCGAGATCAACCGCGACACCGCGAAGTTCACCCGCTTCATCACCAAGACCTCGAGCCTGGTCACCGACCTGGCGTCGCGCAGCGGCTCGCTCAGCGGCCTGGTGTCCAACCTGTCCACCACGATGGGCGCCCTGGCGGCCCAGAAGACCGCGCTGGGGCAATCGGTTCAGCGCCTGCCGGGCTTCATGCGCCTGGCCAACACGACGTTCGTCAACCTGCGTCAGGCGCTCGACGAGCTCACCCCGCTGGTCGACGCCTCCAAGCCCGTGGCGCCCAA
>JBPYFQ010000181.1:0-22447 GCA_051985625.1 Solirubrobacteraceae bacterium | reverse complement strand
CCGGGGCGCCCGGCGGGCACGCGAGGACGAGGCAGCCTCCGACTCCCGCTGCCAATCCCCGGACCAGAGATGCTTCGGACCGCTCATGCGCTCTCGCGCACCCTAAGGGGAATGGGTGAGAGGTTCTTAAGACTGGGCACCCCGCGTGCGCGCCAGATTCGGTCGGCTCCCCGACCGGAGTTGTGAAGTTCCTGTTTCGACCCCCGCCCAGGGGGAACGATTTCAGGAAATCCAGGTGGCCGGGAGACCAGCGGGAGGAGACAAATGCATAGGGGTGCCTTGATGTGCCGATTCCGGGTTCGCGCTTGGGGGCTGACACTGGCCATGACCGTGTCGGGCCTGATCGCCGGTTTGGCCCTGGCCGGTCCGGCGGCGGCGTCGACGACGTCCATCTCGACGACCAAGTTCGTCAACCAGTTCGACACCCAGCCGTACGTCGGCAACGGCTATTTCAGCCAACGGATTCCGGCGGCGGGCATGGGACTGCTGACCAATCTGGGGCAGATCGGCTGGCCGCTGGGAACGCCGCGGTTCACCGAGGCGCTGGCGGCCGGGCTGTACGCCAAGACCAACGCGTCGGTGGGCTTCTACCCCACCGAGACCAAGCAGGTCATCTCGCTCATCCCCACCTGGTCGACGCTGACCTTCGCCCCGCCGAGGAGCACCACGTACTCGCCGAGCACGGTGAAGGCCAAGCAGATCCGGCACTACCGCCAGACCGAGAATCTTCAGACCGGGACCGTGACGACGTCCGGGACCTGGACCTCGCCCCGCGGCCACAAGCGGGCCAAGTTCCAGTATCAGGTGCTCACCGATCTGGGCCGCAAGCACGTCGGCCTCGTCGTCCTGCGCCTGACGCCGCGGTGGAACGGCCCCACCACCATCACCGGGCTGCTTGACGGCCGCGGCGCCAGCCGGCTGCTCCCGGCCGGCGTGGGCGTCAACCTGCGCAAGCACACCAGCCACGTGAGCTCGACCGCCATCGGCACCGGGTTCCGGGTGACCGAGTCCTCCACGCTGCGCCACTCGCGCGCGCTGATCGTGCGTGACCGCGCGATCAAGCATCGCAAGAACCAGACGGCAGGCGAGCGACTCACGTTCATCGCCCGCCGCGGGCACACGTACACCTTCACCAAGTACGTCGCGGTCGTCACCAGCCGCGACGCCAAGAACCCGGCGAAGACCGCCGGCAAGGGGTCGCAGCAGGCGGCCCGGCTGGGCCAGCGCAAGCTGCAGTCCGAGGACCGCCGCGCCTGGAATGGCATCTGGAGCAGCGGCGTCTCGGTCACCGGCGACGCCCCGCTGCAGACCGCCATCAACTCCAACACGTACGACCTGTACGCCAGCATCCGCCCGAACAGCCCGGACGCCATCGGCCCCAGCGGCCTGTCCAGCGACGGCTATGCCGGCATGGTGTTCTGGGACTCCGAGACCTGGATGTACCCGGCGCTGCTGGCCGCCCATCCGGACGTTGCCCGCACCGCGGTCGACTACCGGTTCAACACGCTGAAGGCCGCCGAGCACGATGCGGCGGCCAATGGCTACCAGGGCGCGTTCTACCCGTGGACGGCGGCCGACGACGGCCTGACCGGAACCGACTGCTACGGCACCACGACCGATGCCAACGACAAGATCATCGCGGACCCCAACTTCAGCTGCAGCCAGGAACTGCACCTGCAGGCCGACATCGCCATGTCCCAATGGGAGTACTACGAGGCCACCGGCGACACGACGTGGCTCAAGACGCACGGCTGGCCGGTGCTGCAGGCGCTCGCCAACTTCTGGGTGAGCAAGGCCAAGCCCAACGGCAGCGGCGGCTATGACATCTCACCGATCCAGCCGCCGGACGAGTACCACACCGGGGTCACCGATTCCGCGTACACCAACGCGGCGGCGGCGACGGCGCTCAACGACGCCATCCAGGCCGCCCACGTGGTGGGCGCGCCCGCTCCGTCGTCCTGGTCGACCGTCAAGGCCGGCGTGACCAAGACGATGCCGTTCGACTCCAGCCAGAGGATCTACGACGAGTACAAGGGCTACAACGGGGCCCAGATCAAGCAGGCCGACACGGTCATGCTGACCTACCCGATCGACTTCTCGATGCCGAGCGGCGTGGGCCTCAATGACCTCAACTACTACGCGCCGCGCACCGACCTGCAGGGGCCGGCGATGACCGACGCCATCCATTCGATCGACGCCTCGGCGCTCAACGCTCCGGGCTGCTCGGCCTACACGTACATGCTGCGCAGCTACGAGCCGTTCCAGCGGGCACCGTACGACCAGTTCGCCGAGACCCGCACCGGGCCCAAGACGGGATTCAACTTCCTGACCGGTGTGGGCGGGTTCCTGCAGGTGTTCGAGTACGGCTTCTCCGGGATGCGCTACACCCCGAACGCCGTCAAGCTCGACCCCAGCCTGCCGCCGCAGCTTCCGGGCGTCACGCTGCGCAACCTGCACTGGCACGGCAACACGTTCACCGTGGCGATCGGCCAGCAGACCACGACGGTGACCCTGGCCTCCGGGTCATCGCTCCCGCTGCAGACCCCGGGCGGGACGAAGACGGTCACCACCGGCCACAGCGTGACCATCCCGACGCGCCGGCCGGATATGCAGCCGACCAACGACCTGGCCCGCTGCCAGTCGGTGACCGCCAGTTCGTGGGTGCCGGGCAACGAGCCGGTCGCCGCCGTCGACGGCAGCCCGGCCACGCCGTGGGTGCCGACGAGCCCGCAGGGCAACCTGACCGTGCACCTGGCCAAGACGGCCACGATCAACAAGGTCACCGTCGACCGGAACACGGCAGCGTACGGCTACACGGTGGAGACGTCGACCGACGGTTCCACCTGGCACACGGTGGGGACCGCACCGTCGAAGTCCACCGGCACGGACACGTTCAGCTTCTCGCCCACGCAGGCGCAGTACGTGCGTCTGATGTTCCCGGGCGGGACCGGCGCCGCGACCCCGCAGATCAACGAGGTCTCGGTTACCGGACCCTGACCGCCGGTTACTTGACCCTGACCGACCGCCCCGCGCCGGCCACATGGCCGGCGCGGGCGCGTGACCAGTGATCGAGGACCATGAGGGTCTTCGTGCCGGTGACGCGCCCGGATAGACGCAGCGCGTTGACGACGTCCTTAAGGTGGGCGACGCTCTCCAGCCGGATCCGGACGAGTGCATCCGGGTCCCCGGCGACCGTGAACACCTCGCGAACCTCGGGGATCTCGGTCACCGCCTGGGTGATCTCGTCCAGGCTGGAGTTGCCCCGCATCCGCAGCTCGACGAACGCGTCGACCGACGGGCCGAGCTTGGCCTGGTTGAGCACCACGGTGTAGCCGGCGATCACGCCGAGTTGCTCCAGCCGGTCGATGCGCCGCTTGACCGGTGCGGGCGACAGGTTGACGGCCTGGGCGATGTCGGCGATCGTCCGCCGGGCGTCCTCGCGCAGCAGATCGATGATGTGGCGGTCGGTGTCGTCGAGGGCGGCGGGATCGGTCATCGAACCGACGATACGGGCTCCCGACACGGCACGCAAGAAACCGCATGTCCGACCCCTAGGCGACCTCCGGAAAGCTGCGTGCGTGCTTCGAAAGCTGCGTGTTAGTTGCGCAGATAGCCGCGCGTGCGGTTTGCTCCCAGGCCTAATACCTCACGGGAGGAGGCCCCCAGCATGGATCGCGGAGACGTAGACGTACCGGAGCTGTTCGCCACCGAGCAGCTCGTCCTGTGTCGCGACGACGAGCTTGGCCTGCGAGCCGTCATCGCCATCGACGACACGACCCTTGGCCCCGGCCTCGGCGGGGTCCGTTTCCGCGCCTATCCCAGCGAGGCCGCCGGGGTCATCGAGTGTCAGCGGCTGGCCGCCGCGATGACGCTCAAGAACGCGGTCGCCGAGCTCCCGTTCGGCGGCGCGAAGTCGGTGATCCTGCAGCGCGGCCCGGTGCGCGACCGGACGGCCCTGATGCGCCGCTTCGGGGAGTTCGTGGCCCGCACCGGCGGCGCCTATCTGCCCGGCGTCGACATGGGCACGTCGTGCGACGACCTGGCCCACATGGGCGAGGCCGGCGCCGACGTCGCCTGCTCGGTGGAGGATCCGTCGCCGTGGACGGCGCTGGGTGTCGCGGCCGCGATCCGCGCCGCCGTGGAGCACGTCGACGCGCGCAGCGGCATCGAGGGCGTCCGGGTCCTCATCCAGGGCGCGGGTCACGTCGGTGGCACGCTGGCCCGTGACCTGGCCGCCGACGGCGCGCACATCATCCTGGCCGACGTCGACCGGGCGCGCGCCGAGGCGCTGGCCGCCGAGCTCGGCGGGTCGACCGTCGCCGCCGACGCCGTGCTGTCGACGCCGTGCGACGTGTTCGCGCCGTGCGCCGTGGCCCGGGTGGCCGCGCCGGACACAGTTCCGGGGCTGGCCTGCCGGATCATCGCCGGCGCCGCCAACGACACGCTGTCGCACCGTTCGATCGCCGACGCGCTCCAGGCCCGCGGGATCGTGTACGTGCCGGACTTCGTGGCCAACGCCGGCGGCGTGATCCACATCCACGCGCTCCGGGCCGGCTGGGACGAGCCGCGCCTGCGGACCGCGGTGGCGGCGATCGGCGACCGCGTGTCGGACCTGCTGACCACGGCGAGCGCCAGCGGGGAGATGCCGCTGGCCGTCGCCGAGCAGCGGGCCGCGAACATCCTGGCCGCCGCCCGCACCGGCTCCGGCGCCCACACCCACGGGCCGATCGCGGCATGAGCGCCACCGCCCTACCCATCGTCCGGCCCGAGGTGACCCTCGACGACCGGTACGCCGCCGAGTCCGGGCCGATCCTCCTGTCCGGGATCCAGGCTTTGGTGCGCCTGATGCTGGAGCAGCGCCGCTTGGACGACCGCCGCGGCCTGGACACCGGGGTGTTCGTCAGCGGCTATCAGGGGTCGCCGCTGGGCGGGCTGGACCAGGAGCTGCGCCGCGCGCAGCGCTGGCTCGAGCCGGCCGGTGTCGTGTTCACCCCCGGCCTCAACGAGGAGCTGGCGGCCACGGCGGTCGGCGGCAGCCAGCTGCTCGGTCAGCTGGCCGGGCGGCGCAAGGAGGGCGTGACCGGCTTCTGGTTTGGCAAGAACCCCGGCCTGGACCGGGCCGCCGACGCGATCCGCCACGCCACGCTGAGCGGCACCGCCCCGCTGGGCGGCGCCGTGGCGCTGATCGGCGACGATCCCTCGGCCAAGTCCTCGACCGTCCCCAGCTCCTGCGAGCCGATCTGCCGCAGCCTGGTCATGCCGCTGCTGGCGCCCGGGAGCATCGCCGAGATCCTGTCGCTCGGCCTGCACGCGGTGGCGCTGTCGCGCCACGCCGGGCTGTGGACCGGGCTCAAGCTCGTCGCCGACATCGCCGACGCGTCGGGCACGGTCGTGGCCGGCGAGGCCCTGGACCAGATCCCGGCCCTCACGGCGCGCGACGGGTTTGCGCCGCCGATCCTGCTCCCGCCCCACAACCTCGACGCCGAGTACGACCTCATGAACGCCCGGCTGGCCCGGGTGTACGAGTACGCGCGCCTGACCGGCCTGAACCGGATCACGTTCGAGCCGGCCCGGCCCCACGTCGGCGTGGTGGCGGCCGGGATGGGCCATGCCGCGCTGCTGCGCGCGCTGGACGATCTGGGGATCGACGCCGACGCCCGGGAGGCGATCGGCGTGCGGATCATCCAGCTGGGCATGCCGTGGCCGCTGGAGCGCGACGTGGTGCGCCAGCTGACCGAGGGCCTCGAGACCGTGCTCGTGGTGGAGGACAAGCTGCCGTTCGTGGAGGACCTGCTCAAGCAGGCGCTGTACCGCGCCCCGCATCAGCCACTCGTGATCGGCAAGGAGGACGCCGAGGGGCGCCCGCTGTTGACCACCCGCAGCGCCCTGACCGCCGACCAGGTGGCGGGTGCACTGACCGTGCTCCTCGACGGCCTGCCCGTGCCCGAGCGCATCCGGGCGGCGATCGAGGCGCGCACCGGCCTGGCCGAGCTGCCGGTGCTGAGCCAGAACGGGGATGTGCCCAAGCGCACGCCGTACTTCTGCTCGGGCTGCCCGCACAACACCTCCACCCGGGCCACCGCCGATCAGCTGGTCGGGGTCGGAATCGGCTGCCACACGATGGTCGCCCTGGACACGGCGGACCGGCGCGGCCAGCAGCTGGGGATCACCCAGATGGGCGGCGAGGGCGCGCAGTGGACCGGCCTGGCGCCGTTCTGCACCGAGCCGCACTTCATCCAGAACGTCGGCGACGGGACCTTCCACCACTCCGGCTCGCTGGCCGTCCGCGCGGCCGTCGCCGCCGGGGTGAACATCACCTACCGCCTGCTCTACAACGACGCGGTGGCAATGACCGGCGGCCAGCCGCCGGCTGGCAAGCTGTCGGTCCCGGCGCTGGTGTCCGAGCTGGCGCTCGAGGGCGTCAAGCAGGTGATCGTCACCACCCCGGAGCCGGAGAGCTACGCCGGCGTGACGCTTGACCCGGTGGCGTCGGTCCGCCACCGCGACGAGATCGACGCCGCCCAGCGCGAGCTGGCCGGCGTGCCCGGCGTCACCGTGCTGCTCCACGACGACCGCTGCGCCACCGAGAAGCGCCGGATGCGCAAGCGCGGCAAGCTCCCCACCCCGCCGGAGCGCGTGTGGATCAACGAGCGCGTGTGCGAGGGGTGCGGCGACTGCGGCGATCAGTCCTCCTGCCTGTCGGTGCTGCCGGTCCAGACCGAGTTCGGCCGCAAGACCCGGATCCACCAGAGCTCGTGCAACCAGGACATGACCTGCCTGAAGGGC
Organism: Solirubrobacteraceae bacterium; assembly: GCA_051985625.1. GTDB lineage: Bacteria > Actinomycetota > Thermoleophilia > Solirubrobacterales > Solirubrobacteraceae > Palsa-465. Next base: position 15,661 of record JBPYFQ010000181.1, on the reverse strand, counting down.
GACTGCCCGTCGTTCCTGCTCGTCACCCAGGTCGGCGGGGCGGGCGGGCCGCGGTCAAAGCCCACGCCCCCCACCCCGCCCTCGGTGTTCCCGGAGCCGGTGCGGCGGTTCGACGGCGACGTGCTGGTGCGCATGCCCGGCGTGGGCGGCACTGGCGTGGTGACGGTATCGGCAATCCTCCAGATGGCGGCCCACCTGCAGGGGCTGTACGCCGCCGGGCTGGAGCAGATCGGGCTGGCCCAGAAGGGCGGCCCGGTCATCTCCGACCTGCGGATCGCCGCCGAGCCGATCGACGGCCAGCTGCGGGCCAGCCGCGGCGGGGTCGACGTGCTGCTCGGCTTCGACCTGCTCGGCGCCGGCACGGCCGAGACGCTGGCGACGGCCGACCCGTCGCGCACCGTCGCCGTGCTGAACACCGACGTGACGCCGACGGCCTCGATGGTCGTCAACCCGGCTTCGCCCCACGCCCGGAGCGAGCTGCTGGTGCAGCGGATCCGCCGCGCCACCCTCGGCGACGAGGCGTTCACGCTGGCCGCCGAGACAGTGTCCGAGCGGCTGTTCGGCGACCACATGCCGGTCAACCTCATCCTCGTCGGCGCCGCCCTGCAGCACGGCTGCCTGCCCCTGGATCCGGCCGCGGTGGAGCGCGCCATCGAGCTCAACGGCGCTGCCGTCGAGACCAACCGCGCCGCCTTCCGCTGGGGCCGGGCGGCGGTCGCCGAACCCGGCGCCCTGCAGGCGGCGATGGCCGCCGCCACCACGGAGCCGACCCGGCCCGAGGCGAGCCCGGCGGCCCGGGCGCTGGTGGCGTCGGTGGGCGCGCCCGCGCAGCTGCGCGACGTCCTGGAGCTGCGCGTCGACGAGTTGATCGCCTACCAGGACGAGTCCTACGCGCGCACGTACGCCGAGGACGTGGCCCGGGTGGCCGCCGTCGAGCGCGAGCGTCTCGGCGACGACGACGGCGGCGGCGCGGGCCGGGTGGCCGACGCCTACGCCCGCGGCCTGTTCAAGCTGATGGCCTACAAGGACGAGTACGAGGTCGCCCGGCTGCACCTCGACGCCGTCGAGCAGGCGCGGCTCAGCCACGAGTTCGGCAGCGACGTCAAGGTGCAGACGCTCCTGCATCCGCCGCTGCTGCGGGCGATGGGGCTCAAGCACAAGCTCCGCCTCGGCCGGTCCGCGGTCCCGCTGTTCCGGGGGCTGCGCGCCGCCAAGAAGCTGCGCGGAACGCCGCTTGACCCGTTCGGCTACGCCGCCGTGCGCCGTGCCGAGCGCGCCCTCGTCGGCGAGTACCGGGGCCTGGTCGCCCGGGCGCTCGAGCGCCTGGACGCCGACAACGTCGCCGCCGTCGTCGAGGTGGCCGAGCTCCCGGATCTCGTCCGCGGCTACGAGCAGATCAAGCTCCACAACATCGCGCGCATGCGCGGGCGGGCCGCCGAGCTGGCCGCGAGGCTCGAGGCGAGAGCCCCCGCGCGCGCGGTTATCTCAGGGTGAGCCGGGGACGCGTGGCGCGGGAGAGAATTGCAGCCGAGCCGCCAGTCGACCGCTAGACGCGACCCTGGTAGGCCGCGCGCAGCGCCGCCGCCAGGCCGGCGGGCAGGTTGCGCTGCGCCGCCACCCGGTCCAGGAAGCCGGGGTCGTCGGCGACGGTGAGGGCGTCCAGGGTGATCGGCGAGAGGATCGAGGAGATCGGCGGGGCGGCGACCGCCGGCCGGTCGGTCGGGCCCGTGGCGACCCCCTCGAAGGGCAGGTGTGGGCGCTGGGTGAAGTCGGTGTGCTCGAACTCATCCAGCGCCAGACGCGGCTGACCGGCGCCGAGCTGAGGCGCCGCCGCCAGCGTCTCCGGTGGCTGAGCGGCCTCCTGCGCTGACCGCAGGTCCTTGATGTTCTGCAGCGCGTCGGTGAGCTTCGCCCGGGCCTGAGCGAGGCTGAGGGCGGCGACGTCCGGATCCTCGGTCTCCTGTTTGAGGTAGAGCACGCGCTGCTCGCCGCCGACGGTGAGCACTTCCAAGCCGGGCCCGTCGGTGACCATCAGCGCGGGGGTGCCGTACCGGGGGGTGCCGTTGATCGCGACCAGCTGGACCCGGCGCTCGTCGCCGGCGAACAGCGGGCCGTACGGCGCGCCGTCCGCCTGACCGGCGACCACCAGGAGGGCGGCCCGCTTGCCCACCTCGATCGAGCCGACGACCTTCTCCCATCCCAGGATCTCGGCCCCGGCGCTCGTCGCCAGCCGGACGAGCTCCTCGTCGCTGAAGATGTTTCCGCTGCTCTGGCTGTAGGCCCGGGCGACCTTCAACTCGCCGAACAGGCTCTTGCTGCCACTCGGCGACCAGTCGGAGCCGAGGCCGATCTTCAACGACGCAGTGGCCTTGGCATCCGCGACGTGAGCGGTCTGGCCATACAGGAGGAGGTTGCTGAACGGCGACCACACCATCGACGCGCCCCGCGACGCGAGCACCCCAAAGTCGGCGGGATGCAGCGCGACGCAATGGATCCCGGCGAGCGACGGCGCGATCGCCCACTGCCCGCCGGGGAGCTGGAGGGCCTGGAAGTGCTTGTACGCCGCATCGTCCGTGCCCTCGCTGAGGTGCAGGAGAAAACACGTCTTCCTCTTGATCTCGGTGAGGAAAGCCTGCGGATCGCCGGCGTCGACGTCGGCGATCCGGCTGCCGGCCTCCGGGAAGAGCGGATCGTTCGTCTCCTCCACGTTGCGCACGATGCCCCGGTAGTAGCGCCGGATGCCGGCGGCGCTGAACAGCGCGATCCCCTGCGTCGTCGTCACGCCACCCAGCAGCGCCTTGGCCTCGACGTAGCGGACGAGGGCCGGCAGGAGCTCGGTCGCCTCGCCGAGCGTCTTCATCGGCGCGGTGACGAGCCGGTGGTAGTCGTCGGAATTGCCCCAGGTGTCACGGTTCGTGTACTTCTGCGGGACCTGCCAGAGGGGCAGCGCGTTGTAGGCGATGTGGTTGTGCAGCTCGATGAGCCCGGGGAAGATCGTTCCCCCGGTCTCGACCGGCGCGATCCCGTCAAACCCCTCCGGCGTGGCGGCGCCGCGGCTGGTGATCGCCGCGATCGCGGCGTCCTTGATCCAGACCGCCCCGTCGGCCACCACGGTCGACCCGGGATCCATCGTGACGATCCGGCCCGCCACGGCCCAGCTGGGGCTGCCAGCGGGATCGATCGGGCCCGGGGCCGCGGTCATGGACCGACCCTACCTGACGGCTCGCCGGCAGGCGGACCTTGCACTCGCCGGGGCGGTCTGGTTGAGTCAGGACCACAGGGGCCGCGATGACACATGTGTTTGATCCCGGGCCGGTCGGCGAGCCGTTCGCTTCGCTGGTCGGGGATTATCCCGGCCCCGACGTGTACCCGCCAGATGCGTTCCGCGTCGAGTGGGGACCGATCTTCCATCGCGGCCGCCTGGACGGCAGCGCCCGGCTGCTCATCATCGGTCAAGATCCGGCGCAGTCGGAGAGCGTGGTCCGCCGGATCCTGGTCGGCGAGGCCGGGCATCGCACCCAGGGCCTGATGGCCAAGCTGGGGTTCGACCACAGCTACCTGCTGGTCAACACGTTCCTGTACTCGGTCTACGGCCAGACCGGCGGCGAGCAGCACAAGGACGATGCCGCGATTGTCGCCTACCGAAACCGCTGGCTTGATGCCATCTTCGCCGGCAACGAGATCGAGGCGGTGCTGGCGCTTGGTCACCTGGCCGACGACGCCTGGCAGAAGTGGCAGCAGACCCCGTCCGGCCAGACGCATTCCCCGGGCTACGAGCACGTCACCCACCCCACCGAACCGGAGAGCAGCTCCGGCGGCGACCCGGCCAAGCTCAAACAGGCGATCGCCGCCATGCTCCAGAACTGGAACGAGGCGCTCGCGCGGCTGCACCCGCTGATCGCCCATCCGGACGTCGCCGGGCCGCTCGTGCCCTACGGCGACGCCTTCGCGCCCACCGACCGAATCGAGATCCCTGAGTTCGACGTCCCCGCCGGCACCCCGGACTGGATGCGCTCGCCGGCGGCCTGGGCCCAGCGTCAGGGGGCGACGGCGGCCGACAAGCGCCGGGACATCACGATCACGATCCCGGACGGCGTCGTCTGAGCTGACGGCTAACCCGGCCCCACCTGCCCATCCTGGGTGAGCCGCCGGCGCAACGGCTCGAGCCCCGTCGGCAGCTCGTGCTCTCCGACGACGACCGACCGGTTGCTGTCCGGCGTGCTGATCTCGTATTGGAATGCGTCGGGGTGGGGCGTCGCCTTGGTGCCGGGGCCGGCGAGCAGGCGCGTGACCGCCTCCTCCATGCGGGCCGCCGTCTCCTGATCGAGCTCGGAGGTGTCGAGCTCGGTCGACAGGCTGACGCCGGCCAGGCCCCCGCGTCGCTTGATGCGGACCCGCAACCTAGAGCCGCACCTTGACCGCGTCCCAGCCGGCGCGCGTCGCGTCGGCCTGCGTGCTGGTGGCTCCGTAGCGGCGCTGCGCGTGGACGACCGTGAGGCGGCCGAAGTCGGCGAAGCTGGCCGTGGAGCTCAGCTGCGGATCGCTGAGCGTCGCGTACCAGATCGGCCCGGCGGCATCCCACGAGTTCCCGCCGAGCGTGGCGGCCACGACGTAGAAGGCGTGGTTCGGGATCCCGGAGTTGGTGTGCACGTCGCCGCCGTCGACGTACCCGTCCATCGTCGCCGGCTGGTCATCGTGCTGATTCGCGGTCCCGGGGGCCTTCATCGACCGGAGCGCCGGGCGCAACTCAGGTCCCACGATGTCCGCGCCAATCAACCAGTCGGACGCCTTGACGTCCTGGCCGAGTGCCATCTGCTTGACCTGGATTCCGAACACATCGGAGATCGACTCGTTGAGCGCGCCGGACTGCCCTGAGTACACGAGGTTGGCCTCGTGCTCGGTGACCCCGTGTGTCAGCTCGTGGCCGATCACGTCAATTCCCGCGGTCGTCTCCGTGAGCAGCTTGCCATCGCCGTCGCCGAAGAACATGTGACCGGCGTTGTCCCAGAACGCGTTGTCGTAGTTCTCGCTGTAGTGCACGAGACCGAGCAGGGGGAGGCCCTGCCCGTCGATGGAGTTGCGCTGGTACTGCGACCAGTAGTAGGTGTAGGTCGCCCCCAGGCCGTCGTAGGCCTGGTTGACGGCCTTGTCGGTGACCGGGCGCTGACCCTCGCGCCGCACCACCTTGCCCGGTGTCTGCACCATCTGGTGCTGCTGGTCGTAGATGGTGCGGTTCGGTTGGCCGCCGACCAGGCTGAACGTCACCGGCCGGGCGGAGCGCCCCCCGCGCCGCGCGGCGGTCTCCGCCCGCGCGATCCGGAACTTGTGGTCGAGCTCCAGCGTGCTGAGCGCGGCAGCGCGCGTCTTCGCATCGCCGGTGTGGGCGACCTTGTGCAAGACGGTCGGGGAAAGGATGCAGTGCAGCGGGTGGTGCGCGGTCATCTCGTCTCCTCTCACTCGCCAGACGGCCGTCGCCGGCGTGGCCGACTCAGAGCCCCGCCGGCGCCCTTACCCAGCCCCAACCCTCCCCGGTCGAGCTTCGGTCCAAGCGTCGCTCGCCGGGGGGCGTTTGTCAACCGGTCAGCGCCACACGCTCTACGCTTGCCCGATGGCCGCCGACGTGCCGCCACCGGGTGTTGAGGAGGCGCCCTGGCCCGCGCCTACCGACGACTATCAGCTCCTGGAGCTGGAGCTGGAATGGTCTGGCCTCGACGATGGTCAGGCCCGCATCGCCGCGGCGATGCGCCCGTTCGTCATCACCCGCGACCCGCTGGCCTGGATTCCCAAGCGCGGCTCTGCGTGGGCGACCGCCAACGCCGACGGGGACACGCTGGAGGTGCCGGTCTACGTCCTGCGCGAGGAGGTGGCGCGGCGACTCGCCGATGCCGATGGCGACCTGGGAGCCGCGTTGCTGCCGTTTGTGGAGCCGGTGGTACTTACCGGCGCAGCGTGCCAGGGCCTTCTGATCACGGGCGTCCACGCCGAGCTGGCGTTCCGGGGAGAGACGCCGCGGCTGTTCGTTGGGCCGGCGGCGGCGCCGAGTCTGGCCCCGCCGGCGGCGCGTCTGCGCTCGCCGCACTGGGAGCCCGCGGGCCTGGGTGCCGTCCAGGATCTGGTCCAGGAGGCATTCGGACCGGTGGCGCTCGACCGGTCAGCGGTCCGGCTGGCGCCGCCCCAGACGGCCGTGGACGGCTGCCGGGCATGCACCGGCGCCAGCTTCGGCTTTCCCGGCGACCTGGACACGGCGATGCGCACGATGTGCCCGCCGCACCTGGGCGAGGCGCGCGCTGTCACCCGGGACCGCGTCGAGCACGCCCAGAGGAGCAACCCGGCCGGCTGGCGGGCGGTGGCCAAGGCCTCGGCGCGGACGACCGGCCTCCCCGATCCGGCCGACGCCCCGATGCCGGAGCGGCATGGCGGCGAGGTGGGACGCAACGACCCCTGCCCGTGCGGCAGCGGCCGGAAGTACAAGCGCTGCCACGGGCGCTGAGCTGCCGACGGCGCGCCCTTCGGTTCAGACGATCTTGCCCGGGTTGAGATGCCGACCCGGGTCGGTCCCCTCAAACAGCGCTTCCAGCATCGCCACCCCGGGCGCGGAGATGTCCTGCTCCAGCCACGGCGCGTGCTCGGTCCCCACCGCGTGGTGATGGGACAGCGTCGCCCCGTTGTCGACGAACGCCTGCTGGATCGCCGCCTTGACGACGTCGTACTCGGCCAGCATGTCGCCGCCGGGAGTCGGCACGAACGCGAACGTGAAGTACAGACAGGCGCCCGCGTGGTAGCTGTGCGACAGGTGGCACATGAGGTAGCCCTGCACGCCCACCTCGGCGAACGCGCCGTGGGCGGCGGCGGTGACCGCCTCATAGACGGGCGTCAGCCGGCTCCACGGCATCGCCGTCTCGGACACGTCGCCCAAGGCGCCCCGGTCGAGCAGGAAGTCCCGGATGTAGGGGGTGTCGAACTTCTTCTGGTCATACAGCTCACCCGGCCCCGAGCCGATGCACAGTCCGCCGTGGCGCTTGACGGTCCGGCCCACCAGCCGGCGCTGCTCGGCGACGTGCCGCGCGCTGCCCTCAAACCCGATGAACGACAGCGACATCTGCTTGCGGTCAAACCCCTTCCGCCGTTCCAGGTAGGTGGCCAGCGCCCGGGACTGGAGCTTGTCCACGATGGTGGGGCGCACGCGCATGGCGAACGAGAACTGCGTCTCGTTGGCATCGGCAACCCGGGTGACCGAGACGGCGGCCTCGCCGGCGGCGATCTCCTGCATCGCCCGGAGGCCGTCGGCGAACGTCGGGAACAGATAGCCGAGGATGACGCGCCGCTCGGGCACCGGGCGGACGTGGACGGTGGCCTCGGTGATGAGCCCCAGGCGGCCCTCGCTGCCCAGGACCATCTCGCGGATGCTCGGTCCGGTCGACATGGCCGGGATGGGCCGGGTCACCAGCAGGCCGGAGGGCGTGACGGCGCGCAGTCCCTTGGTCAGATCGGCGATGTCGCCGTAGCGGTCGGACTGCATCCCGGATGACCGGGTGGCGATCCAGCCGCCGAGCGTGGAGTGCGTGAACGAGTCCGGGAAGTGCCCGAACGTGTAGCCGAGCGCCGCCAACTGCTCCTCCAGCCGCGGACCGAACACCCCGGCCTGCACCCGGGCCAGCCGGGAGACGCCGTCGACCTCCAGCACCCGGTCCAGCCGGGCCAGATCCACCGAGATGACCGGCCGCGTCTCCTCGTGGGGCGCCTCGAGCGAGCCGGAGATCGACGAGCCGCCGCCGAACGGGATGACGACCGCGTCGGCGCTGACGGCCGTCCGCAGCACGGCGGCCACCTCGTCCTCGCTTCCCGGGCGCACGACGACGTCCGGGACCCGGGTGAGCTCGCCGCGGCGCTGGAGGATGAGGTCTCGCATCGACTTCCCCCGGGCGTGCACGACGCGATCCAGCGGGTCGAGCGAGACGCCGTCGGGGCCGAGCACGTCGGCCAGCGCGGTCCGCAGGGCGTCGGGCAGCCGCGGCGAGGGGATCTTCAGGTCCTCGAACCGGAGCGGCGGGTTGGTCACCGGGCCGACCCGCAGACCGATGGCCTGGCCGATGAACGACGCCAGGTCGGGCTTGTCGGCGTCCGTGAACTCCACGCCCTCCGGCCCCCACCCCCACCACTTCATCGCGGGCATGGGGCGTCTGGAGCTGCGTGGGTCATCGCGCCGGCCCGCTGGTGGATGAGAGGCGTTGAGGTCGCAATGTGAGCTTCGGCCGCGGGCCCCTGAGCCCACGGAGGACGGTGCGACCATGGTGGCACAGAGCCCCCGGCGGGGGCAGCGAGCGCCAATGTGTGTCAGACGTGCGTGCGCCGCCGGCGCCGCGGGATCGGGCCCTCGGTCTTCCAGACCGACCCGGGCCGGCCGGGCAGGATCAGGAGGACGATGAGGAACCCGACGACGGTCAGCAGCAGGCCGAAGGTGAGCCCGACGCGCTCGCCGTAGCCCTTGCGGTCGGCCACCCAGGCGGCGCCCGCGGCCGACAGCAGCCATGCGAACAGCAGATAGAGCGCCTTGGCTCCGATCAGTGCGAAGACGACGAACATCAGGGCTCAGGCTCCCAGGTAGGCACGCTGGACCTCCGGATCCTCACGCAGGGACGCCGACTCGCCGCTCAGCACGACGCGCCCGGTCTCAAGCACGTAGCCGCGGGAGGAGATGTCCAGGGCGTAGTTGGCGTTCTGCTCCACGAGCAGGATCGTCATCCCGCTGCGGTTGATCTCGGTGATCGTCTCGTAGATGCGCTGGACGAGGATGGGGGCGATCCCCATCGACGGCTCGTCGAGCATCAGCAGCCGCGGCCGGGCCATGAGGGCTCGGCCGATGGCCAGCATCTGCTGCTCGCCGCCGGACATCGTGCCCGCCTTCTGCTTGGCCCGCTCCTGCAGGCGCGGGAACAGCATGAAGACCCGCTCCATGTCCTCGCTCACATCGGCCCCCCGGCGGCGGTGCGCACCGAGATCGAGGTTCTCGCGCACGGTCATCCGGGGGAAGCAGTGCCGGCCCTCCGGGGCGAGCGCGATCCCGTAGTTGACGATCTGGTGCGCCGGGACCCGGGTGATGTCCTGTCCGCCGACCCGCACCGACCCGGCCGAGGCCGGCGTCAGTCCGGAGATCGCCCGCAGCGTCGTCGATTTCCCGGCGCCGTTGGAGCCGATGAGCGTGACGACCTCGCCCTCCTCGACGGACAGCGAGATGCCCTTCAGCGCCTCTATCGCGCCGTAGTGGGCGTGGATGTCCTCTACCTCAAGCAGCGCCATGGGGCTCGTCCTGCTTTCCCAGATAGGCCTCGATCACCCGCGGGTTGGCTCGCACCTCGGCCGGCTCGCCCTCGGCGATCTTCTCGCCGTGGTCGAGCACGGTGACCCGTTCGGAGACATCCATGACGACCTTCATGTCGTGCTCAATGAGCAGGATGGTCAGGCTGAGGTCGTCGCGGAGCTTGCGCATGAAGTCGGTCAGCCGAGCCGACTCCTGCGGGTTCATGCCGGCCGTCGGCTCGTCAAGCAGGAGCAGGGTCGGGTCGCTGGCCAGAGCGCGGGCGATCTCCACCCGTCGCTGGTCGCCGTAGGAGAGCTGGACGGAGAGGCGGTCGAACGTGTCCGGGCGAAGTCCGACATAGGCCAGCAGCTCGCGGGCGCGCTCGCGCGCGGCGCTCTCCTCCCGGCGCACCCGCGGCGGGCGGAAGATGGAGCCGAACAGCCCGGCCCGCATCCGGGCGTGGCGTCCGATCATCACGTTCTCCAAGGCGCTCATCGCGCCGAACAGACGGATGTTCTGGAAGGTCCGCGCCACGCCGAGCCCGGTGATGATGTCCGGCCGAGCCCGCGTGATGTCGCGCTCGCCGAGGTAGATCCGTCCACTGGTCGGCTTGTACAGGCCGGTCAGCATGTTGAAGAACGTCGTCTTGCCCGCCCCGTTCGGCCCGATCAGCGACACGATGGAACGCTCGGGGATCGTCATCGACACCTCGTTCACGGCGACGAGGCCGCCGAACTCCTTGACGATGTCGTCGGCCCGCATCACCGCGGGCGCCAGCGCCGACGGAGGCGGCGGTGTCTCGGAGGTCGCGCTCATGCCGAACCTCCCCCGGCGCCCTCGGCCGCGGCCTGGGTGTTCACCTCCACCAGCTGGGCGTCGTCGGCGGCGACCACGGCCGTCAGCTCGAGCCGGCGGCGCCGCTCGGGGAACAATCCCTGGGGCCGCAGCACCATGACGAGCACGAGCAGGAAGCCGAAGATCCCGAACGACAGCTGGGTCAGGTTGAAGTTCAGCCCGAACGTGTGCGGCACCGTGTTGAGCACGTCGGGGATCAGGTAGTAGTTGATGTAGGAGAGCAGCAGCGCCCCCAACACCGCTCCCCAGATCGAGCCCAGTCCGCCGACGATGATCATGGCCAGGACGAAGATGGAGAAGGCGAACTGGAACTGGCCGGCGTTGACCGTCGTGTCGTACGCGCCCAGGAACGCGCCGGACATGCCGCCCAACGCGGCGCCGATGGCGTAGGCCATCAGCTTCGTGCGCACGAGCGGGATGCCCATCGAGACCGCCGCCACCTCGTCCTCACGCAAGGCGATCCAGGCACGCCCGAGGCGCGAGTCCCGGAGCCGCAGGTTGACGAACAGGACGATCAGCATGATCACGAAGATCAGCCAGTACCACGGCCGCAGGTCGAGCAGCGAGAACGTGCCCAGACCGGGGAAGTAGGGCAGGTCGAGCGCCGAGATTCCGAGATTGCCGGCTGTCAGCGTCATGCCGCTGCCGAGGTGGATGCTCGTGCCGTTGACGGCGGCGACGCCGATGATCTCCCCGAAGGCCAGCGTGACGATGGCGATGTAATCGCTGCGCAGCCGCAGCGTCGGCAGGCCGATGAGCAGGCCGGCGACCGAGGTGATGATCATCGCCGCCAACAGGATGAGCACGAAGTTCAGGTGGATCCCGATCGCCGTGGGCAGCGCCGAGGAGAGCAGGTGCACGTGGGCGCTGAAGAAGAAGCTGGAGCCGAACCAGCCCACCGAGTACGCCCCCAGCGCGTAGAAGGCGACGTACCCGAGGTCAAGCAGCCCGGCGAAGCCGACGACGACGTTCAGCCCGAGGGCCATGACGACGTAGGCCAGGGCGATGATGGTGGCGTTGAGAAAATCGCTCGCCTGACCGGTGAAGAACGGCAGGAAGATCCCAAGGACGATCAGGCCGACGGCCAGACCGCGCACCCACCATGGGGGCAGCCGCGCCTCCAGCGCCTGGCGCCACTCGTTCCACTGAGCCTTGAGCTCGTTCATCCGGCCTCGCGCGTCTCCTCCCCCAGCAGGCCGCGCGGGCGGAGCACCATGACCAGGATCAGGTAGCCGAAGATGACTGCCTCCGTCCACTCCCCGCCGGCCAGACGGGAGTCGGAAAGCTCCTGGATGCAGCCGATCAGCAACCCGCCCAGGACCGCGCCCCGGACGTTGCCGATCCCGCCCATGACCGCGGCGGTGAACGCGATCAGCCCGGCGCGGAAGCCCTGGAAGTACCAGATGGTGGTCTCGTACAGGGCGTAGACGAGGCCGGCCGCGCCGGCCAGCATGCCGCCCAGCAGGAAGGTCAGGGAGATCGTGTTGTTGACGTTGATCCCCATCAGACGGGCCGCCTCGGGATCCTGCGCCGTGGCACGCATGGCACGGCCGGGACGAGTATTCGAGATGAACCAGGTCAACCCGAGGACGAGCGGGATCATCACGCCGAGCGACAGCAGATCGGCCCGGTGGACGACGACCCCGAAGATATGGAAGACGGGCTTGTTCTCGTTGATCAGATCGGCGACGCCGACCGGCGAGCCGCCGAGCCACAGCAGGCCCACGTTCTGCAGGATGAACGAGAAGCCGACGGCGGTGATCAGCGGCGCCAGCTTCGGCGCGCTGCGCAGGGGCCGGTACGCGACGCGCTCGATCAGCACGTTCAGCGAGCCGCACACGAGCATCGCGACGATGAGCGTCAGCAGCAGCCCGGCGACCAGCCCGACCGCTCCGGTGGTGGTGGTGAGGCCAATCGCCCCCCAGAACCCGACGGCGGTGAACGAGCCGATCATGAACACGTCGCCGTGGGCGAAGTTGATCAGCTCGATGATCCCGTAGACGAGCGTGTAGCCCATCGCGATGAGCGCCCAGATGGCGCCGTTCGACAAACCTTCGACCAGGTTGAAGCCGAGCAGCGAGAGGTCATGGTGGATGACCTGGTGCCCGTGGACGACGCCGACCACGTACCCATGCGTCAGGTCGTGGATGAGGTAGAAGATGGGCAGGGCGGCCAGCGCGGCGATCAGGCCATAGCGGCCGACCACCCGCCGGACGTAGGCGAGCGGCCCGGCCGTCCGGGCTGGCGCCCCTTGACTAGTTGTCGTGGCTGACAAGCGGATCCGTGCCTTGCAGTGGGAGTGGAGGGGGCGCTCGGGGCGCCCCCTCCAAACCCTATTGCTGAGCTCCGACGATCAGAGCGTCTTCGTCGGGGTCAGGGTCTTGTAGAACACGGGGTCGCCGGTGGAGCCGACCTTGTAGAGACCGTACGACTTCAGCGTCGTGTCCCCGTTGGCGTTGAACGAGTACGTGCCGAGCACGGAACTGCGGTTCTTAGTGTTGAACAGCGCGCTCAGCACGGCCGACTTGCTGTTGCCATTGGCGCCGGCCGCCTTGATCGTGGCGAGCGCGAGATTCATCGCCTCGTAGCCGTAGATCGAGTACGGATCCGGATTCGACGTGCCGTAGGCCTTCTTGTAGGCGGCCAGGAAGTCCTTACCGCCCGGGTAGGCCGACAGGTCCAGCGTGGCGACCGTGCACAGGATCTTCGGATCGATGCTCTTGGGCACGCCGCCGGACTTCGCGTTCGTCCACGAGCTCGTGCACATGCCGTCAGGGCCGAGGATCGTCGCGCTCGGCAGCGCCGCGTTGACGTCCTTGGTGATCTGCACGCCGCCGTTGGAGACGATGCCGGAGAACTCGAAGCAGTTCGCGCCCTGCGCCTTGATCGTCGACGCGTAGGAGCGGTAGTTCGGGGCCTTCGGGTCGATCCCGGTGTTCGAGACGATCGTCACGCCGTAGTCCTTGGCCTCGGCGACGAGCAGCGTGGCCAGGCCGGCGCCGTACGCCTCCTTGTCGTTGGCCACGGCGACCTTCGAGCAGCCCGCCTGCTTGAGCGCCAGCAGGTCGGCCGCGGCCTGGATGGTGTCGACCGGCACGATGCGCGCATACGTGCGCTTGCCGGTCGGGTAGTACTTCTGCGGCTCGCCGGGGGCGCTGGCGCCCTTGATGCTCTCGGTCAGGCCGACGTACGTGTTCGCCGGGCTCACCTGTGGGATGCCCGCCTGGTTGAGGATCGGGATCGAGACCTCGCTCGCGCCCGAGTTGAACTCACCGATGTAGAAGACGGTCTTCGGGTCGGTGGCGGCCTTCCGGGCGTTCGCCCCCGTCTGGGTCGGATCCCACTCGCCCGCCGCGGCGGTCGAGTCGTCCAGCGACGTGTATTTGACGGTGAACTGACCGGCCTTGCCGCCGGCCTGCGACAGCGCCAGCTTGATGCCGTTCACCAGCGGGCCCGTCTGGGCCGAGGACGCGCCCTGGAGCGGCAGGCTCGAGTAGACGTCAACCGTCTTGGAGCTCGAGCCCCCCGCGGCCGAGGACGCGCTCGACTTGGTGTTGTTCGAACTGCTGCCGCAGGCCGCGATGAGCGCGGCTGTAGCCACGACCGCACCGACCGATGCGGCTCTCCCCTTCAACTGCATACTCTCCTCCTCCGTCGACGTAGATGCAGCATCGCCGCCTTCCCATGGCAGCCGCGTCAGGGTAATCGGGAGCGCGGCGCACGGATCGTCCGGCACCCTCCCTTAACCTGATCTCAATATCGTCTTTCGCTGATCAGGTTTCGACCCTGGACGGGGGAACCCTGCGTGCTGTGAAGCGTGCGTCCGGCTCGTCCGGCGGCCGTACCGGGGTGGTGGCCGGGTCGGTGGGTGGCGGACGGCCGGCGGCAGGCCGGCCGAGGAGGCGGAGAGGCCGCTACCGGCGGGCGCTGAAAGCCGCTGCGGGCAGGCGAAAACCTTCCTGCGGCATACAAAAAGCCCTCCAGTTGGAGGGCTTTTGTGAGTAGCGGGGGCGGGATTCGAACCCGCGACCTTCGGGTTATGAGCCCGACGAGCTACCAGACTGCTCCACCCCGCGGCGGACCCTTATTGATAGCACGCGCGGGCAACTCTGTTCAAGATCGCCGCCTGGGCGGGGCACCCGGGTCCGGCCTTCCGGGGCTTAGGATCAGCCCGTGCCCGTCGACGCCTCTCACGATCTCTACGGCCTGCCGCTGGACCAGTTCATTCCGGAGCGCGCGGCGCTGGTCAAGGCGCTGCGGGCCGAGAAGCAGCGAGACGAGGCCGGCGAGGTGGCGGCGCTGCGCAAGCCGTCGGTGGCCGCGTGGGCGGTCAACCAGCTGGTCCGGACCCAGACCTCTGAGATCCGGGCGCTGTTTCAGGCCGGCGATCGCCTCGTCCAGGCGCAGGCCGATGCCGCCGCCGGCAAGCGGGCCGGCGATGCGATGCGGGATGCGACCCGCGCGCAGCGCGATGCCGTCGACCGGCTCGTGAACGCTGCCGAGGGGCTGCTCAGCTCCGACGGGCACCCGCTCAGCCAGACGACGCTGGAGCGGGTGGGCGACACGCTGCGGGCCGCCGCCGTCGACGAGGAGGCCCGGCGGCAGGTCGAGGAGGGGTGCCTGACGCACGAGCTGCGATTCGTGGGGCTTGGCGTAGGTGATGCGCTGACGTCGGCGGCGCCGGCGCGGCCCGCGGCAAAGCCGAAGGCCCCGGAGCCGCGGAAGAAGTCGAAGCAGCCGAAGGCGTCGAAGGCCGGGAAGGCGACCCGGGCCAAGGCCGACGGCCCGGCCGACGCCGACGCCGACGCTGACGCTGCCAAGCGTGAGGCCGCAGCGGCCGCCGCCGCCCAGGCTGAGGCCGGGCGCGAACGCAAGGCCGCATTGAAGGCCGCCCGCCAGGCCGAGACCGACGCCCGGCGAGCCGCCACCCGGGCCGAGAAGGAGCTGGCGGCCGCCCAGGCCAAGCGAGACGAGGCCGCCGACGCCCTGGCGCAGGCCGAGCAGCGCTTGACCGACGCCGAGCACAAGGCCGAGCAGGCCGCCGGGGAGCTGGAGAACGCCGAGCGGGCGGTTCACGAGGTCTCCGCGTAGGTTGACCGACGACTCCGGGGGAAAAGCGGCCGTTTTTCGGCCGGATATCCCCCGAAGTCAGTCCTCTCGGCACACCACGCGCGACCTCGGCGCCCCACGCGAGCTCCCGCGGCGGGTGGGAGTTGGTGGAAGCCAGCCCGGGTGGAACGGCTTTGGGCAGTGAAGAAGCGGCGGGCGGAGCGTTTGTCACGATGTGATAACGGCCGTTGACCCTGATCGGAGGGGGCTTTGGGGAGTTGTACGTCCTATAGGGGGCTGCGTCCGCGGGCCCAGCCGCGTCGGCCGCCCACCGCGTGGGTAGAGCCGGTGAGATGCAGCCGCCCCCGCCACCCCGCACAAGGAGCTCTCGATGCCCGACCTGACCTACTACCCGGCCGAGACCCGCGAGCTGAAGGCCTACCTGGCGGTCCCGCGGGG
>JBPYFQ010000180.1:0-9527 GCA_051985625.1 Solirubrobacteraceae bacterium | reverse complement strand
CCCAGCGACTCGGTGCCGACGACGTTGCGTGCTGCTGCGGCCCGCTGCAGCGCCGCCGCCAGCTCCGGCGTGGTGGCACCGGCGTCGATCCACGGCTCGGCCACCGCGGCCAGCGCAGCGAGCGTCGCCTCGGCCGGCGGGGCTCCGCCCAGGGCGTCGAGGTCGGCCACGTACAGGCGGCGGGTCCGGCACACCGCGCCCAGCGCACGAGCCACCGTCACCGGGTCGCAACCGTCGACCAGCGGGCTGCGCAGCGGGGCGTAGGCGTCGCGCTCGCCACGGCGGGCGTGCACGACGATGCCGCCTTTGAGGTCGATCACGGGAACGATCTCCATCGCCTGAGTCATGATGCCCGCCAATGGTTCCGGTCAGCGGCCCCGACGCCGGCGCGGTCATCGGCCTCGACATCGGCGGCGCCAATACGAAGGCGGCGGTCGTGCCCGCCGACGGCGGCGAGGTGCGGATCGTGTCCGAGCCTTTTGAGGTGTGGCGCCAGCCGGACGGGCTGGCCGCCGCGATCGCCGGCGTCGTCGGACGGCTGGGCGCCGACGGTGCCCCGGTGGCGCTGACGACGACCGCCGAGCTGGCCGACGTGTTCCCGGACAAGCGGGCCGGGGTGCTCCACGTGCTCGACGCCGCCCGCGCCGGGTTGCCCGGTCACGCGCTCCGCGTGCTGACCACCGCCGGTGCGCTCGTCGACCTGTCTGTCGCCCGGGCGGCGCCGTTGACCTGTGCCGCCGCCAACTGGATGGCCACCGCGCGGCTCGTCGCGCGCGCGGTGGGGGACGCCATCCTGGTCGATTGCGGAGGTACCACGACGGACGTCATCCCCATCGCCGGCGGGCGGGTCGTCGCCGAGGGGCGGACCGACCTGGAGCGGTTGCAGAGCGGCGAGCTCGTCTACACCGGCGCGCTGCGCACGAACGTGGCCGCTGTCGTCTCGCATGTGCCGGTCGGCGGCCGCCCCTGCCCGGTGGCCGCCGAGCTGTTCGCCATCAGCGCCGACGCCCACCTGCTGCGGGGCGACCTGACCCCGGAGCAGTGCACCTGCACGTTCCCGGACGGGCGCGGCCCGTCGCCCGCCGCGGCCCGCGCCCGGCTGGCCCGCGTCGTCTGCGCCGATCCCGAGCAGCTCACCGACGGCGACCTGGCGGCGATCGCCGCCGCCGTCGCCGACGCCCAGACCGAGGCGATCGCCGCCGCTCTGCGCCGGGTCGCCGGCCGGGTGCCAGGCGGCGCGCCGGTCATCGCCGTGGGCGCCGGCGCCTTCCTGGCCCGCGCCGCGGCCGAGCGCTGCGGGCTGACAATCGCCGCCGGACCGGCCGCCCTGGCAACGCTGGCCGGGCCGGGCGGCGAGGTCGCCGCCGCGGTCGCGCTTTCGGTGCTGGGCCGTGAGTGACGCCCCGCCCCTCGTCGTCAAGATCGGCGGCGGTCTGCTTGTGGCCGAGGGACTGGCGGGTCTGCGCCGCGGGTGCGCGGAGGCGGCGGCCCTGGCCCGGCACAGGCCGGTCCTCGTCGTCCCCGGCGGTGGCCCGTTTGCCGACGCGGTGCGCGCTGTCGATGCACACGTCGGCCTCGGCGACCACCTGGCGCACACGCTGGCCCTCAAGGCGATGGATCAGCTCGGCGCCGTCCTACGCCCGCTGCTCGATGGGTGCCCGGTGACCGACGAGCTGACTCCGCCTCCGGGGCTCGCCCTCGTCCGAGCCGAGTCCGCGTTCGGCGAACGGCCGGAGATCCCTCACTCCTGGACGGTGACCAGCGACTCACTGGCCGTCTTCGCGGCGGCGGCCGCGGGCGCGCCGGAGGCGATCCTGCTCAAGCCGCGCGCGCCCGCCATCGCCGCGCTCACGGCGTCAGCGCTCGCGGCCCTCCAGGCCCAGGGCGGCGCGGAGTTCGTCGACGGCTACCTGGCCCAGGCCGTCCGCGACACGGGAGTCCCAGTCACCGTGCGCACCCCGGCGGGCCCGGAGGGAACGCGGATCACCCCGGGGTGACCGCTCCGGGCGACTTGTCTGAATCTGAGGCCGAAAATCGGTCGCGAATTAAGGCAAGTGCGACCGCGCGGCGAGTGCCGGGTGCACCTCGGCCACCGCGGCCGCCACCAGCCCGGCGTCAAGCGCCCCGCCGCGGTCCCCGCCCGGGCACACCGCCGAGCGAACCCCGACGATGTCGGCCTCGACCCGGCGCAGATCCTGGCGCCGCAACTGCCCGGCTACGCCGAAGCTCCCGCCCGCCGCGCGCGTCGCGGCGACCAACGCCGCCAGCTCGGACCCGTCCATCCACCCATACAGGCCCCGCCCATCCTTGACCCACGTGTCGACGAGCGCGCCGGCGATTCCGGTCCGCTCCACCAGGGCCGGCAGCCGGTCCGGAGCGAGCGCCGGCGGAGAAAGCCCGCGCGCGTCGGCGTACGCCACTGCGATGACCCCGGTCTCACACTCGACCGCGGCCGCAACCGCGCGCAACAGCGCCACGGCGTCGTCGAGCCCGCGCACGGCCCGCAGCCCCACCTTCACATAGTCTGCGCCGCTCAAGGCCGCCCCCCGGGCGGCCAGCGCGGCGCTGTGGGGCGAACCCGCCGGCAGGTCGCCGAGCGCAACGCTGACCGGAGCCGCGCCTCCCACCGCCGCCACCACCTCCGACAGCACGCCCGGGGCGGGCGCGCCCAGCGGCCCCTCGGCCGGGTCCTTGACGTCGATGATGTCGGCGCCGCCGACCAGGGCGCGGCGGGCCTCCGCCGCCGAGACGACGCTGACCAGCAGCCTCACGCCGCGGCCCGCCCGGCGCCGTCACGCGCCACCCAGGCGCCCCGGCGGTCGAAGTCGACGACGCTGACGGCCGCGTCGGCGCCCGCCGCCGCCCGCAGCCGGCCGGCCACGTCGTCGGCCGCCTCCGGGCCGTCGACGATCCCGTAGACCGACGGCCCCCACGAGCTCTGTCCCACCGCGCAAACGCCGAAGCCGAGCAGTGCGTCGACGAGCGGCGCCGCCCGGGGATGGAAGACGCCCCCTTGCTGGCCGGCGAAGATGGCGCCGATGTCGCGCTGAATCCGGGTCAGCGCCGCGCCGAACTCCTCGATGTCGCCGGCCAGCAGCCCCGGCAGCAGCGCGGTCACCAGCAGCCGCGCCACTTCATCCTCGACGCCCGCCGGCGTCCGGAGCGCGTCGAAGAACCGCTCCTCGGCGTCCCCGGAGAGTCCCTCCACGCCGAGCGGCAGCGCCAGCACGCACCGCCAGTTCTCCGGCATCTCAAAGCGGGCCAGCAGGGGGCTGAGCGACTCCCGGTCGCGCACCCCGGCCTCCACGACGAGCCCCGGCGCGGCGAACGTCCAGGTGCCGACACTCGACCGGGCGCCCCGCCCGCTGGCCCGGGCCAGCTCCTCCGGCCCGGCCGAAGACCCCGC
This sequence comes from Solirubrobacteraceae bacterium, assembly GCA_051985625.1. GTDB lineage: Bacteria > Actinomycetota > Thermoleophilia > Solirubrobacterales > Solirubrobacteraceae > Palsa-465. The sequence continues at coordinate 6,121 of JBPYFQ010000180.1, read as the reverse complement.
CAGCTCGGCCACCCCCCGGGCGACGGCCAGGGCGAGCTTGGTTCCGGATCCGAGCCCGCTGTGGGGCGGGATGGACTCGCGCACGTCGATCGCCACGCCACCGCGCAGCGCGAACCAGGATCGCGCCCGGCGGGCGGCCTCCGCCGCCCGGTCGGCCGACGGCCCGGACGCGACCACCGTGTCCGAGTCATCCACATGCCGGATCGCCACCACCACCCGGGGCGACTCGATGCCCACGCCGAACCCGCCGAACCGCCGCGCGCCGCGGTCGGCCGGGTCCAGCATGCCGAAGTGCAGGCGCGCCGGGGCGGTGACGACGACCTCGCTCACGTGCGCTCGGCGACGTAGCGGCGGACGTAGTCCATCGCCGCGCGTTCACGCGGGCCGGCGGTCCGGTCGACCAGTTCCTGGAGGCGGTCGAGCTCCGCCGTGACCCGCTCGGCGCCGAGGAAGCGCAGCCGCGACGCGGCGATCGACGCCTCCACGGCCGCGTGGCGGGCCCGGCACAGGCCGGGCGGCGGCTGGGCGCCGACGCCGCTGGCCACCACCCGGGCCTCCACCCGGGAGCGGGGCAGCTCGTCGTCCGTCGGGGCGATGTCGGTCACCACCACCTCTCGCCAGGCGCTGGCGTCCTCGATCACCCAGCCGGCGATCTCGCTGGCCGGGCGCATCGCCGGGCGTGGCCGGCCCAGCGCGGCCTCCACGAACAGCAGCACGTCGTCGGTCAGGTGGACGACCGCCTCGCCCCGGCCGCGCAGGTTGCGGAGCGTCCGGGTGGCGTCGAACGGCCAGAACACGAGCTCCTCCTCGCCCCAGCGCACGCCCATGGCGGCACAGTTGACCACGCCGTCCGGTCCGGTCGTGGTCACCACGGTTTCGATCAGCGGCCGCTCATCGAGCTCAGCCGACAAGGCTGAAGAACTCCTCCCGGGTCCGCGCGTCATCGCGCAGGACGCCGCGGAGGGCCGACGTCACCGTGTGCGACCCCGGCTTGCGCACGCCCCGGATGGTCATGCACATGTGCTCGGCGCTGACCACGACGCCCACGCCGCGCGGCGTCAGCTCCTGCTCCAGCCAGTCGGCGATCTGCACGGTCAGGCGCTCCTGGAGCTGGAGGTCCCGGGAGAACGACTCCACCACCCGGGCCAGCTTGGAGATCCCCACGATCCGGTCGCCCGGCAGGTAGGCCACGTGCGCCTTGCCGTGGAACGGCAGCAGGTGGTGCATGCACAGCGTGTGGAACTCGATGTCCCGCACCAGGACCAGCTCCTCGTAGCGGCCCTCGTTGGGAAACACGGTGGCCTCGAGTGTGGCCGGGGTGACGAGCTCGGCGAACGAGGCGGCCACCCGGCGGGGCGTCTCCAATAGATCCGGGGCATCGACGTCGGCGCCGATCGCCCGCAGCAGGTCCAGGGCGGCGCGCTCCGCGGCGGCCAGGTCGAGCTTCGAGGCGTCGACGACGCGGCCCGGCATGACCTGAACCGCATCTCTGCCGCCGTCGGAATCCATCGTGGCAGCCTAACGCCTGGGCGCTTTCCTCAGGCGGCGGCCCTCACGCGGCGGCGCTCAGCCGAGCGGCCAGCTCGATGAGCATGCGGACCCCGTACCCGGTCGCGCCCGGGCCGAACGCGTCGCCGCGATCGTCGTCGACCAGCGCCGGGCCGAGCATGTCGACGTGCGCCCACGGCCCGTCGCCGGCGAACTGGGCCAGGAACGTGGCGGCGACGATGGGGAAGCCGAACTTCTTGCCCGCGTTGTTGCGCAGGTCGGCCACCCGCGACTCGATCAGCGGCCGGTAGCGCGGGTGCAGCGGCCATGGCCACGCCAGGTCGCCGGCCGAGTTGCCCGCGGCGACGACCGTTTCCCGCCACGCGTCGTCGTTGGCGAACACCCCGGCGTAGACGTCGCCCATGCCCTCGTGCATCGCGCCCGTCAGGGTGGCCAGGTCGACCAGGTGGGAGGCGCCCTGGCGTCGGGCGTACCAGAGCGCGTCGGCCAGGATCAGGCGCCCTTCGGCGTCCGGGTTCATCACCTCCACGGTCAGGCCCGCCGCGGTCGTGATCACGTCGGTCGGCCGCATGGCCGTCCCGCTCAGCATGCTCTCGCAGGCGGGCACGACGCCGGTGACCGACAGGGGGAGACCCAGCTCGGCGATCGCCCCCAGCGCGGCGATGACCGCCGCGCCGGCCGCCATGTCGCCCTTCTGACGCACGATGTCCGACCGTGGCTTGAGGAAGTAGCCGCCGCTGTCGAACGTGACCGCCTTGCCGACGAGCGCCAGGCGCGGGGCCGGCGGCGCGCCGGCGGGCTCGTGGGTCAGGACGATAAGCCGCGGCGCCACCGGGCTGCCCGCGCCGACCGCGACCAGCGCACCCAGGCCGGCCTGCGCCGGATCGATGATCTCCACGTCCAGGCGCCCGCCCAGGGCCTGCGCCCGCTCGGCCAGCGCCGCCGGGGTGGCCACGTTGGGCGGCGCGTCGACGAGTTCGCGGGCCAGGTTTGTCCACCGGGCCACCAGCGCGGCCCGCTCGGCCACCGGGGCGAGATCGTCGCCGCCACCACAGACCACGAAGCGCTCCACGCCGGGTGGCGCCTCGCCGCTCCGCCAGCGGCGGCCGTCGTAGCCGCCGATGATCGCGCCCTCGGTCAGCGCCCGGACCTGTTCGGACGCTGACAGGGTCAGCGCCGGGTCGAGCACCCAGGCGACCGTGCCGCCCGGCCGGCAGGCCCGTACCGCGCGTGCCGCCGCCGTGCGCAGTCCCTCGGCGTCCGGCGGGTGCGCGACGACGGCGATCGGCGGGCCGTCCCGGTAGACGATCGCCACCGGATTGGCCTCCCGGACGGCGCGCTCCGGGACGCCCAGATGGGCCGCCCGCGGCCCCGCCCCCACGGCGATCAGATCGGCGATGACTCCGTCCGGATGGTCAGCGCTCACCCTGTCCGAATGGTCAGTACTGGTCCTGTCTGGGTGGTTAGGTGACACCTCGACATGCATGCGAACAGAGTCACTCCTGGCTTGACGAACTCGTTAAGCTGCGTTTCACCTGCACTCTAAGAGGGAGGCATCCTATGAAGTGGACAAAGCCGGAATTTGAGATCGTGGACCTCTGCTCGGAGGTCACCTCGTATCTCTACACCCGGTAGGAGCAGGATGCTGAAGCCGGCGTGGCCTCCGGCGGTCGCCTGAGGCTGCGTCTCGCTTCCGCGTGCGCGTTCGTGTTCTCGGGTCGGCCGCGGGTGGCGGGTTCCCGCAGTGGAACTGTCACTGCGAGCCCTGCCAGGCGGCGCGCGAGGGGGTCCGGGCACGTCCGCGCACGCAGTCGTCTCTCGCGATCCGGGGCGACGAGGGGCCGTGGTTCCTCGTCAACGCGTCGCCGGACGCGCGCCAGCAACTGGAGGGCCTCGCGCCCCCGCAGCGTGACGGCGTCCGTACCCCGCCGGTCGCCGGCGTGCTGCTGACCGACGCGGAGATCGACCACACCGCGGGGCTGCTGCTTCTGCGTGAGTCGGCCGCCCCGGTCCGCGTGTTCGGCGACGAGGGCGTCGGGCGCGCGCTGCGGGATGGATACCCGGTGCTGACGATGCTGGAGCGCTACGCGGGCGCCGAGTGGCACACGCTGGAGCGCGGACGCGAACAGGAGCTGGACGGCTCGAGCCTGACCGTCGAGCCGTTCGCCTCCGGCGGCGACGCGCCGCGCTACCTGGAGGGGGCCGGGGTTGACCTTGAGGCCAGCGGCTTCGTGTTCCGCGACCGCGCGGGCGACGGGGTGCTCACCTACGTCCCCGGCCTGGCCCGGCTGGACGATGCGGTGCTCGACCGGTTCGCCGCCAGCGACCTGGTCCTCGTCGACGGGACCTTCTGGCGCGACGACGAGATGGCCCAGCGCGGCATCTCGTCGCGCACTGCCGCCGACATGGGGCACGTGCCGCTGTCCGGGCCGGACGGGACGCTGGCCGCGCTGCAGCGGCTCGACCGGCCGCGCAAGGTGCTCGTCCATATCAACAACACCAATCCGATCCTGTTGGAGGACTCCCCGGAGCGCGCGGCGGTGCTGGACGCCGGCGTCGAGATCGCGGAGGATGGACTGGAGTTTGCGCTGTGACCGACACGGTTTCACCGATCACCGTCCTGTCCGGAGAGGAGTTCACGGCGCGGCTGCGCGCCCAGGGCACGCGCTACCACAACCTTCATCCCTTCCACCAGCGGATGGACGCCGGCGAGCTGACGCGTGACGAGCTCCAGCGCTGGGTCGCCAACCGCTTTTACTACCAGCGGTGCATCCCGCTCAAGGACGCCGCGATCATGTCCAACTGCCCGGAGGTGGCCATCCGGCGCGAGTGGATCCAGCGGATCATCGACCACGACGGCCGAGGCGACGACCCCGGGGGCATCGAGTCCTGGCTGGCGCTCGGCGAGGCGCTGGGCGTGTCCCGGGAGGAGCTGGAGTCCGAGCGGGGCGTGCTCCCGCCGGTGCGCTATGCCGTCGACGCGTATGTGAACTTCGCCCGGTCGCGGCCGTGGGTCGAAGCAGTGGCCTCGTCGCTGACCGAACTGTTCGGCCCGTCGGCGATCCGCGTCCGGCTGGAGGCGCTGGAGCGCCATTACCCGTGGATCGACCCCGCCGGGCTGGAGTACTTTCGCACCCGGCTGGTCAAGGCGCCCCGGGACGCGCAGTACGCGCTTGACCTCGTCGTGGAGCGGTGCGTCACTCGGGAGCAGCAGGAGGCAGCGGTGGCGGCGCTGCGCTTCAAGACCGAGCTGCTGTGGGCCCAGCTTGACGCCATCGATCGCGGCGAGAGCCAGCCCCCCGGGCCCGAGGCATGAGCCAACCGCGCCTTGCCACCGGCGCCCGGCTGCGCTACGACGATGTACGTGAGGAGCACGTGCTGCTCATTCCCGAGGGCGCCGTCCGCCTCAATCCCACCGCCGTGGCGGTGCTGGAGCTGTGCGACGGCCAGCGCACGCTGGACGAGATCGCCGACACCCTGTCGGCGCGCTACGGCGGGGCTGACGTGACCGGCGACGTGCAGGAGCTGGTCGACGCGCTGTCCCAGAGAGGACTGGTGGTCGATGCCGCCGAGTAGACCGTCGTCGCTCATCGCCGAGCTGACCTATCAGTGTCCGCTCCATTGCCCGTACTGCTCCAACCCGGTCGAGATCGGCGGACGGCGCTACCGCGAGGAGCTGTCGACCGAGGATTGGGTCCGCACGTTTCGCCAGGCGCGCGGCCTCGGCGTGCTCCAGCTGGCGCTGACTGGCGGCGAGCCGATGCTCCGCCGCGACCTGGCCGAGCTGTGCGCCGCGGCGTATGAGGCCGGGCTGTACTCGTCGCTGATCACGGCCGGGACGCTGTTCGATCCGGAGCGGGCCCAGGCGCTCAAGGCGGCCGGGCTCGATCACGTCCAGATCTCCATCCAGAGCCCGGATGCTCCCGAGAACGACCGGATCGGCCACAACCGGTCGTTTGACAAGAAGATCGCCGCTGCCCGGCTGGCCCGGGAGCTCGACTTCCCGCTGACGCTCAACTGCGTGCTGCACCGCCAGAACCTGGACCGGATCGAGGAGGTCCTGGAGCTGGCCCTGGAGCTCGACGCCCAGCGGCTCGAGCTCGCCAACACCCAGTACTACGGCTGGGCGGTCCTCAACCAGGAGGCGCTGCTGCCGACCTGGGAGCAGCTGCGGCGCGGGGAGGAGGCGGTCCAGCGCTTCCGCGAGCGCGTGGGGTCCAAGGTCGAGGTCCTGTGGGTGCTCCCGGATCTCTACGAGGATCTGCCCAAGCCCTGCATGGGCGGGTGGGGCCGCACGGCCATGGTCATCGCCCCCAACGGCGAGGTGCTGCCCTGCCAGGCGGCGGCCACCATCCCGGACCTGGAGTTCGCCAGCGTCCGCGAGCATGCCCTGGACTGGATCTGGAACGAGTCCGACGCGTTCATGCGCTTCCGGGGGACCGACTGGATGCAGGAGCCGTGCCGCACGTGCCCGCTCGGCCACCAGGAGGTCGACTTCGGCGGCTGCCGCTGCCAGGCCCTCCGGCTCACGGGCGATGCCGCCGCCACCGATCCGGTCTGCCGGTTCTCGCCCCATCACGACCGCGTGGTCGCGGCCCGCGAGTCGGCCCAG
>JBPYFQ010000179.1:0-3251 GCA_051985625.1 Solirubrobacteraceae bacterium | reverse complement strand
TCGCGGTGCTGTACGTCGGCGACGAGGCCGAGAAGCAGGCCCTGCTCCGCGGCGAGCCGCGGCTGTTCTTCACCGCGCCCGGTTACGACGGCTGGCCACTGGTGATGCTGCGGCTGGCCGAGGTGGATACCGGGCGGCTGGCGGAACTCGTGACTGACGCGTGGCGGATGCGAGCCCCGGAAGCGCTCGCGGCTGACCTCGATGAGCCGGGCGGCCTGGCAGGTCCCGGGCCTCGCTGAGTCAAGGGCGGCCGCTGAATGGCAGAATCCGGTGCCATGGGCGTGAACCTGATCCGCAGCACCCGGCTTTACCCCGGCGTCCCGTACGCCTACGCCGCGATGGTCGGCCAGGCCGGCCTGATCTTCACCGCAGGTGCCTGCCCGCTCGATGAGCAGGGACAGGTCACCGCCCCGGGCGACATCGGCGCGCAGACGCGCCAGACGCTCGAGAACCTGCGGATCGCGCTGGAGGAATCCGGCGCGACGATCCGGGACGTGCTCAAGACGACCGTCTACGTAGCCAGCAGCGATCGCGGCGACCTGGATGCCGCCTGGGACGAGGTAGCCGCCGCCTTCGGTGACCACGACGTGCCGAGCACGCTGCTCGGCGTCGCGGTCCTCGGCTACCCGGAGCAGCTTGTCGAGATAGAGGCCATCGCCGTCGCACCTTCGCTGGCCGGCGCTCAGACGGCCGGTTAGCGGACGCCCTGCGCATCGAGCAGGGCCCCGACCGCGGCCTGAAGGGTGTCTGGCTGCAGCGGAGCGCCCATCACCGTCTGGACGATGGCGCCGTCGAAGAGGGCGATCAGCTGCTCAGCCAGACGCTCAGGGTCACTAGCCTCGGCGCGCCCGGCTTGGCGGGCGAAGTAGCCGCGGAGCCTTCGCTTGTAGGAGCTGGCCACGCTCCGGGCCGGGTGGCCAGCATCGGCCAGCTCGGTGGCGGTGTTGATGAACGGGCAGCCGCGGAACGTATCCGACGCCATCCAGTCGCTTAGCCGGCCGAAGACAGCCAGGATCTGCTGCCGGGGCGGCGCGTCACCGTCTTCTGGCCTGATGTACAGGGCCACGATGGCGTCGCCCGACGCGTCCAGGCTCTCGGCAATGAGCCGGTCCTTGCTGCCGAACTCCCGATAGAGCGTGCGCTTGGAGACTCCGGCCGCCTTGCTTACCAGGTCGACGCCGACAGCGCCGATGCCGTGGGTGTAGAACAGGCCGGCGGCGGCGTCCATAAGCCGCTGCCTGGGCGTCGGCGTGGTCGGATGCGGCACAGGAGCTAGCTTACTTCCCGCGCTGGCGTCAGGAAACAGATCGGTGTACGCTGCACTCAGGTAAACCGATCTGTTTCCTACGAACGGGCCAGCGAGCGCCCGCAGCCATGAGCGAGGGGTCGGCATGACAGCTAAGACCGGCAAGGAAGGACAGCTCACCGTGCTCGTGACCGGCGCGAGCTCGGGGATCGGGCGGGCGACGGCGCTGGAGTTCGCCCGGCGGGGACACCAGGTATTCGGCGCGGCGCGCCGCGAGGACGCGCTAGCCGGACTGACCGCCCGGACGCCGAACATCCGTGCCGTCAGCATCGACGTGACAGACACCGACTCGGTGCGCCTGGCCTGGGCCAAGATCGAAGCCAGCACCGGCGGAGCCGGGGTCGACGTGCTGGTCAACAACGCCGGATTCGCCCTGTCCGGCCCGGTCGAGATCATCGCCGACGCCGACGTGCAGCGCCAGTTCGCCACCAACGTGTTCGGGCTGCTCACGATGACTAGGACCGTGCTGCCCGCGATGCGCGCGCGAGGTTCGGGCCGCGTCATCAACATCAGCTCGCTGGTCGGCCGCGTCACCTTCGGTGGTATGGGTGTCTACGGTGCCACCAAGTACGCCGTCGAGGCGCTGTCCGACGCGCTGCGCCAGGAGGTGGCCGGCTTCGGCATCAAGGTCGTCATCATCGAGCCAGGTTTCGTCGCGACAAGCCTCGGTGAGTCCGCCGACGCGCGCGCGGCGGACCAGGAAATCCCCGAGGCATACGCCGCGCAGGTGGCCCGCGGGCAGAGGTACCTGGCCGCGCAGATAGCCAGCGGGATCGCGCCAGAAAAGGTCGCCGCCGCCATCGTCGACGCGGCCACCCGCCCCAGCCCGCGCGCCCGCTACGTCGTGCCGACCCGCGCCCGAGCGCTGATCGCGCTGCTCAACACGCTGCCGAGCGGGCTCGCCGACCGGGCGAAACGGCGCGCCGTGGCCGGCGCCTGAGCACGGCGGATCGGCCTCACCGCGCTCGTAGCCAGGCCGGGATCAGGTGAAGGTGGGTTTGAGGTCGCCGGTGATTTTGGCGTGCGGGAGGAGGGTGTTGTCGACGACTTTGGCTTCGAGGGGGTAGGTGGTGCCTTTTTGCCATTGGATGCCGACCGGGGGGGTGATGACGACGCCGGGGGCGGGGTTTTTGGGGTTGGTGAAGTCGATGGGGCCGGCCACGGCGTCGGGGATGGTGACCTTGTGCAGGGCGGCGGCGACCTCGGCCTTGTCGTGCGGGTTGTTGACGGCGGTGAGCGCGGCGTGCGCGATCTCGAAGAGGGTGTAGTTGGAGATGTTGGCGTTGGGCTGGCCGCCGCCGGCGGCGGTGAAGGCGTCGGCGAGCTGCTGGCAGGTCTGGCCGGTGAAGGAGGAGTGCCAGGGCAGCGAGGGCACCCACCAGGTGTCGGTGGCGACGTTTTCCACCGAGGCGCCCATCGCGTAGGCGTCGGGGGGGAACAGCAGCACCTTGGCGACGGTGGCGAGCTTGGGCCGGAAGCCCTGCTGGATGGACTGCTTCCACATGGTGGCGAAGTCGGGGGGCAGCGGCACGTTGGTGAAGAAGTCCGCGCCCGAGGACTTGAACGCGGCGATCATCGAGGAGTAGTTGGTCAGCCCGTCGGGGTAGGCCGACGACATCTGGAACCGGTACCCGGCCGGGCCGGCGACCAGCGGGAACACCGCGCGGAACGCGTTGCCGTCGCTGTCGTTGGGGAACGCGGCGGCGACCAGGTGGTTGTTGCCCGCCTGCGCGCCGACCCGGTTCCACATCGGGATGAAGCACTCGGCCAGGTGCTCGGCGCCCAGGAAGTACATCACCACGTACTTCGGCGCCAGCGTCGGCTTTTGCGGGTTGCCGCCCAGGTTGATGTACCACGACTCCCACGGGATGTTCGCGCACACCAGCGGGGTGCCCAGCGTCTCGGCCTGGGACGCGACCGCGTTGACCGTCTCCGGGGTGGACGA
>JBPYFQ010000178.1:0-3346 GCA_051985625.1 Solirubrobacteraceae bacterium | reverse complement strand
AGCCGGCAGGCCACGATCCGCGGCTCCATCCCGGAGCGCCGCAGCGCCCATGCCGTCAGCGCGATCCCCCCGGCGCCGGCCGCGGCGAACAGGCGGGTGGCGGCCAGGCCGGCCATGGTGATCTGGTAGCTGGCGCGCATGTCGATCCGGCTCCCACCGCGGACGAACACTGCCCGGAACAGGACGATGTAGCTCAGGAACGACAGGCACTCCAGGATGACCGCGGCGCCGAGCCAGAGCGGGTCGCCATGCTGGATGCGGTTCCAGGTGTGGCCGAGCCCGAGCAGCTTGGGCAGCACGAAGTACAGGAACGCGACGCACGAGACGACGAAGACGATGGACACCGTGAGGCGGCGGCGGGTCAGCCGCACCCGCGGCATCTCATCCGTGCCGTCCGCACCGGGCCCGTGCCCGTCGCCGGCGGCGGTCTGAGCGGCGGTCACCTCGTCGGGCTCCGGCGGCGAACCGGAGGCTCCATCGCGGCCGCGCGGGCCGTGACGCCGCTGCTCTATGGGAGCCCCGCCGCCCACGCCTCGGCCTAACCGCCCGTGGCCGGACGTGGCAGCGACGCGAGCACCCGGCCGAGACGGGCGATCACCGGCCCGCTGCGCGGCGCCGAGCGGCGGACCACCTCGGTCAGCGCGGCGCCGGCGAGGAGGTCGGCCGCGTAATGCTCACCCAGGTAGACGAGCGCGAGGCCGAGCAGTCCGGCGTACGTCCAGCCGACCGCGCCCGCCACCGGATCCACCTCCGTGAGGAGATGGGCGCCCATCAGCGACGTGGCGAAGTGCAGCGACGGCATGGCAGCGAGCGGATTGCCTCCCAGCACATCGTAAAGGTCGGACCAGCGATCCCCCCAGAACTGCTGACCGTATTCCAGCATCATGCGCCGGACCGGCCGCATCTGCGCGTCGCGAAGCCGGCCGTGCCGAGCCGCGTACCAGGGCGGCGCCGTGGGGATCGCCCAGTAGAACACGGCGCCGATGTCGAACACGGCGTACATCCGTGCCGCCGCTGCCGGGAACCGTTCCGGGCGCCGGAGCAGGACGTAGCCGACGCTTGCGTGTGGGACGGCGAACCAGATCCAGTGGCACCACACGAGCACGCGCTCGAGCCGGCTGAACCGGGCCGGATCCGAGAAACGGCTCTGCAGGCGCACGGTGGGCGGGACGCCCAGCCCCAGGACCCGGTCGACCGAGATCGGATAGTCGATCCGCACGCGGGCCTCGAGCCGGCGGGGATCGTCGTTGGGCAGCTCGTAGGCGGCCAGGTATCCCCACATGTTCAGGCACACCACGGCGACGTCGCGGACGCGGCCCCGCGGCAGGGCAACCGCGGCGGCGGGGACCGAGAGCACGGACGCCCCCAGGACCGCGGTCGGGGGCAGCTTGACGCGCCGTCGCAGGGCCGGCGCCGCCACCCCGGCAACGACGAGGGCCCAGGCTCCCGCTCTGATCGCCCTCGAGACTCGCAAGGCGCGGCAGTATAGGAAACCAAGGCCCCGTCCGCCGGGCAGAAACGCTGTCCAAAACGCCCGCTCGGGTCCCAATTTTCGGCCGGTCCGGATCGTCTGAACGCGGACCTTCCCCTGGTGAGGGGCGCCCGTCACGGAGCCTGCCAAGGGCCCGGACTTATAGAATGCCGCCCGCCTTGCCACACGACGTCAACGACGCCCCGCCACCCCGTCGGCGACGCGAACGAGCGAGCTGGGCCTGGAGGTTTCGCCGCCTCCTCGGCGCGGTGCCCGCGTTCGCGGTCGTCCTGACCGGCTCCCTGGTCTTCGCGCCAGACGCGCTGGCGAACTTCATCACGCCCAAAGCCGGCGGATCGCCCAACGCGAACCAGATCCACTCGCTGTACATGATCGTCCTGTACATCGCGGCGGTCGTGTTCGTGATCGTCGAGGGCGCGCTCCTGTACTCGGTCATCCGGTTCCGGGCCAAGCGCAACCGGGTCGCCGCCCAGATCCACGGCAACACACGCCTGGAGATCGGCTGGACGGTCGCCGCCGCGCTCATCCTGGTGGTGCTGACGGTCGTGACGTTCATCAAGCTGCCGAGCATCGTCAACCCGCCCAACTCGGACGCCAACGGCCTGGCCCTGTCGGCCTCGCTCAACCAGCCGACGCCGCCCAACGGCAAGAAGCTGCAGATCTGCGTCCAGGGCCGCCAGTTCATCTGGCGCTACTCCTACGGCAACAGCTGCCGGCAGGACGCGTTCAAGCTGCCCTACTCCTACACCACGATGGAGGTGCCGGTCCACACCACGATCGTGCTCGCCATCAACTCGACGGACGTCATCCACTCCTGGTGGGTCCCGTCGCTGGGCGGCAAGGTCGACGCGGTCCCCGGCTACACCACCTACACGTGGTTCAAGGCCCTGCACACCGGAACCTTCCGCGGCCAGTGCGCGCAGCTGTGCGGCACCAACCACGCCGCGATGGTCGCCTACATCAAGGTGGTCACCCCGCAGCAGTACACCGCGTGGCTGGCCCGGCAGCAGAAGCTCATCGCCGCGCAGAACTCGCAGGTGGCTCAGCTGCGCCAGATCCTCACCCAGAACGGACAGCTAGGAAGTTGAACGACGCATGGCGACACTGACCACTGAAACGACCCTGAAACCGGTCCCCCAGGTCCTCGTGCACGAGGTGGCCCGGCCGCGGACGAGCCATCGCTGGCTCGACTGGGTGCTGACGACCGACCACAAGAAGATCGGGATCATGTACCTGGTCCTCACCTTCGTGTTCTTCGCCCTGGGCGGGGTCGAGGCGCTGATGATGCGCCTGCAGCTCAGCGTCCCCAACAACTCGCTGGTGACCTCGGAGCACTACAACATGCTCCTCACGATGCACGGGACGACGATGATCTTCCTGTTCGTCGTGCCGGTCATGGCCGGGTTCGGCAACTATTTCCTGCCGCTCATGATCGGAGCCCGGGACATGGCGTTCCCGCGCCTGAACGCGCTCTCGTTCTGGCTGCTGCTGTTCGGCGGCATCGTCTTCTACGCCACGCTGTTCTGGAAGCCGCCGGACGCCGGCTGGTGGAGCTACCCGCCGCTCTCGGAGTCGCTGTACTCCCCCAGCGGCGGCCAGGACGCCTGGATCTTCCTGATTCATATCACCGGCATCTCGTCGCTGATCGGCGCCATCAACTTCTACGCGACGATCGTCAACATGCGCGCGCCGGGGATGTCCTGGAACCGCCTCCCGCTGTTCGTCTGGGGCCTGCTGGTCTACGCCATCCTGCTGATCATCGCGCTGCCCGTCGTCGCCGCCGCGGTGACGATGCTGCTCACCGACCGCCACTTCGGCACCCATTTCTTCGACCCCACGGCCCACGGCTCGCCG
>JBPYFQ010000177.1:0-5675 GCA_051985625.1 Solirubrobacteraceae bacterium | reverse complement strand
GATCCGGCGGCGGCCCCGACAAGCCTCAGCCTTTTGCCCCCTCTCCGCTAGTGCCACGACTTCGCCGGCCGGGTCCGTTCTCGTCGGTCCCCGTAGTCGGCCAGCCCGGCGGGGCCACTCATCGGGCCCCGAGCGACGACGCCGGCTTCAGGACGCTCCGCGTCGCCGCGATCGCCGTTCGGCCGCGCAACCCTATGCGAGCAGCTGCGCGGGTGAGGCAAGACCAGCGGTGAACGGGACGCGGTGGCGCGGAGAGGTTTGCCGTCGTGGGCGATGCGCCCTGGCAACCCGAACGAGCCGGTCCCGGTCGGCATAACGCAGGAGTTCGGTCTGTCGCTGGTGAGCGATGTCGGCGGCGGCCTGCCGGGTGGGGTACATGACGTTCTCCTCGTGAGGACCCCGTAACGACACGTCACGGTGCCGGGACGGGGTCGATTTCGACGCGTGACGCTTTGGTCAACTCAGCAGGGACGGCCAACGCGGCACTTGTACATGTCGGGAGCCTGAGCGGTGGCCGGTCCGTGGGTGAGGATGGGGATAGACCGGGCGGTGGTGTGACCTCCGCTGGAGAGGACCAATACCAGGCTCACGACGAGCGCCACCGCGACGACCACGATGGTGCCGACGAGTCGGCGATGCCGTCGAGGGCCCGCCTGCGGTGCAGTGCTGACTGCCATGGGATGCTCTTTTGTACGCATCGGGGGCTCTCCTCGTGCCCACCCCGGTCTCGGCACCATGCCGACCGATGGGTTCGGGCGTCAGGAGTGAGAGTGCGCCGGACTATTCGCAAGGCAATCGCAGCCCGCTCGCAGCCGGGTCGCGGCCAGTACCGCTGCATGCAGGTCCCAGCTGGCAGAGTTGGCCAACATGGCGGGGTTGCCGGGGGAGCCTGAGTGACGAAGCGTGTTCGGAGGTGCGATTCGGGCACTGGCCCCTTCGACGGCGAGGTTGCGGGCGGGGGTCGCCTCGGTGGCGCCTGTTGGCGGCTGGTGCTGGGCGCTGGCCATCGCCAATTCGGTCGTCAGCCGTGATCTGCTGATCAACCTCGTCCGTCGATCGACCGCAGCCCGAATCGAGGGGACGGGCACGCGGAAGATGCTTCAGGCGGGCCAGTGAGCCGGACATCCGGCGTCCGCTGCGCTCAGAAGAGGAGCGGCGGAGCGCCGGTCGCCGAGAGCGTGTCCACCGGGGTGGCCCCAGCTTCTGCTCCAGCCACGGGCGCTACACGCATCATGCAGAGCCGGCGCGGCAGGCCTCGACGCCCCTCGAATCGGGGTTGCGAACAAACTGCGAACGGCGAAGGGCACGATCCCGCCTGACCTCTTGAGCACCCGCCCACCAGGAGGATCGTGGATGGACGTTGCCCTTTCAGTCACGGCCACTTCGGCTCCGCATCGCCGGAGCCCAGCAGAGGGCTACCGTTCGTACGGGCGAGGCACTCGGGGGCCAGAGCGGCGCCCGCCTGCCGGGAAAGCGAGCGGCCATGGATGACGCTTCCGAACAGGTGCTGTTTCGGGTGTTGGGCCCCTTCGAGGTCGTCGTGGGCGGCCGCACAGCGGCCCTCGGTGGCGGGCGCCAACGGCTCGTCCTGGCAGGACTGGTGGCGAACGCCAACGCCGTCGTGTCGACCGACCGGCTCATCGACATCGTCTGGGGCGACGAGCCGCCCACGACTGCGCTCTCTACGATCCAGAAGTACGTCCACCGGCTCCGCGCCTCGGTGGGCGAGCGGCTTCTAACCCGTGCGCCTGGTTACCTGCTGCGCATTCACGCGGGGGAATCCGACGTGTCGCGCTTCGAGTCCCTCCTGGCTGACGCCACTCGCCTGACCACCGCCGGCGAACTGCGCGAGGCGATCGCCACCTTCGATGCCGCTCTGGGGCTGTGGCGGGGACCGGCGTGGGCCGAGTTCGCCGACTTTGACTTCGCGCGTGTGGAGGTGGCGCGCCTTGACGGCTTGCGGGCGACCGCCCTCGACGACCGCGCGGAAGTCGCGCTCGCCGCCGGCCGCCACGCCGAAATGATCGGCGAGCTCGAGGCGACCGTGGCCCGGTATCCGCTGCGGGAACGGCCGCGCTCCCAGCTGATGCTCGCCCTGTACCGCTCAGGCCGCCACGCCGACGCCATGCGCGCCTACGACGCGTTCCGCCGCTACCTGGGCGAAGAGGTCGGCCTCGAGCCGTCGGCGTCCCTCGCGCAGCTCGCCGACGGGATCCTCCTCCAAACGTCCGAACTGGACTGGGTGCCCCCGCCCGGCGCACGCGGGCGGCCCGCGTTGCCGAGCGGTGTCGTCACGTTTCTGTTCAGCGACATCGAGGACTCCACTCGGCTGTTCCGCCTGCTCGGCCACGGCTACGTCGAGCTGTTGGAGCGGCACCGCCGGCTGGTGCGTGCCGCCGTCGCCACCGCGGGCGGGGCGGAGGTGAACTCCGAAGGCGACGGCCTTTTCTTCGCGTTCTCCGATGCGCGAGCCGCGCTAGCGGCATCGATCGCAGGCCAGCGGGCACTGATCGCTGAGGAGTGGCCTCCCGGGGCGGAGGTGCGGGTCCGAATGGGGCTGCACACCGGCCAGGCCACCCCGCACGACGGCGACTACATCGCGCTGGCGGTCCACCAGGCCGTGCGAGTCAGAGACGCCGCGCATGGCGGCCAGGTGCTGTTGTCCGAGGCGACCGCAGCGACCATCGGTGGCGACGTGCCCGGCGACTGTTCATTGGTTGGGCTCGGCACCTTCCCGCTCCGAGACTTCGACGGCGGCGTCGAGCTCTTTGAGGGGCGCCACCCGGCATTGCTCATGTCGTTCCCTCCGCCGCGCGTCGACGGCGGTGCTCCCCAGGTCCCGCCAATGCCAGCCGCGCTCGCTGCGGACACCGAGCCGCTGATCGGTCGGGCGACCGAGCTCGAGTGGCTCGAGGTGCTCTGGCAGCGGGCGGTGGCGGGCGGGCGGGTGACCGCTCTGGTGTACGGGCCACCCGGCATCGGCAAGTCCCGCCTCCTGGCCGAGTTCGCCCGGCGCGCCCACGCGGGCGGCGCCAATGTGACCGTCTCGCTGTCCCCCGGGCGGCGAGCCGGCACGGACCCTCTGCTCGCGGTCCTCGACGACTTCGACGGCACCACGATGGAGGACCTGGCGGCCGACGCGAAGGGGGTGTGCGTGCTCGCTGCGTCCCGCCAACCGATCCCCGGCGCGCCAAACAAGCGAGAGCTTGGAGGCCTGAGCTCCGACGAAGTTGGCTTCCTGCTCGCGTACAAGGTCGACACGGTCACGCCCGACCTCAGCGGCGCTGTCCACAAGGAGACGCACGGCAACCCCGGCCAGGTTCACGACGTCGCCCGCCGGCTGCGCGACCGCGAGGCGGAGGAGCGGGTGCAGCGTGCCCTCGAGCGCGTCGGTGCCGTGACACAGGAGGCGCGGGCACTGCGTGACGCCATCGCCGGTGGGGTGCTCGAGCGCGAGCGCCTGGCCGCGCTCGCACCTGAGGTCGCCGCGCTCGGTGTCTGCCCGTACAAAGGGCTGGCACTCTACGAAGCCGCCGATGCGCCGTTTTTCTTCGGCCGCGAGCGGCTCGTGGCCGAACTCGTCGCCCGGCTCGGCGTCGACCGATTTGTGGGCATCATCGGCGCCTCGGGCAGCGGCAAGTCGTCGCTCGTGCGCGCCGGCCTCCTCCCGGCCCTGTCGGCGGCGGCCCTACCAGGCAGCGACGCCTGGCCCACCTGCACCTACACTCCCGGCGAGCACCCTCTGCTGTCGTTCGGCCGGGCACTGGCCCCCCGTATCGGGGTGCCGGCCCCGGAACTGGCCCGGCGACTCGACCGCCAGCCTGACGAGCTCGGCTCGCTACTGGAGGCGGCGCGGCGGGGGCGCCAAGAGGCACGCGTAGTCGTGGTGGTCGACCAGTTCGAGGAGATCGTCACCTTGTGCCGGGACCAGGAGGAGCGGGAGCGCTTCGCCGGGGCGCTCGTGGACGCGATCACCGACCCCGACGTCCCTGCCGTCGTCGTGCCGGTAGTCCGGGCCGACTACTACAGCGCTCTCGCCGTGCACCCCGAGCTGGCCCGGCTGTTCGAGCAGAGCCAGTTGCTCGTCGGGGCCATGACCCACGCGGAGATCGGGCGCGCCATCAACGAGCCAGCCAAGCGGGCGGGGTTGGTGGTCGATGACGGATTGGTGGACGCCGTCTACGCGGACGCCGCCTCCGAGCCAGGGTCACTGCCATTGGTGTCAACGGCGATGGCCGAGACGTGGGTGCGTCGCGACGGGACGACGCTGACGCTGGCGGCCTACCGTGAGACAGGGGGTGTGCACGGTGCGCTCGCCCGCCTGGCCGACGACGTGTACGCCGGCCTCGACGACAGCGCCCAGGCATTGACCCGACGCCTGTTCCTCCGCCTCGCCGAGCCGGGAACGGGCACCGACGACGTGCGCCGCCGTATGCCCCGCGAGGAGTTCAGCGCCGGCTCGGCGGGTGACGACGTGCTCGACGCGTTCGTCGGCCACCGCCTCCTTGTCGCCGACGCGGGGTCGGTCGAGGTCGCTCACGAGGCGTTGCTGCGCGAATGGCCGCGCCTGCGCGCCTGGCTCGAGGAGGACCGGGACGGCCGCCGCCTCCACCGCCACCTGACCGAGGCGTCGGCGGCGTGGGCCGCTGAAGGGCGCGACCCCAGCGCCCTGTACCGGGGCATGCGCCTCGGCGCCGCCCAGGACTGGGCCACCTCGCACCCCGATGCCCTGAACGCCGCCGAGCGCGAGTTCCTGGACGCGTCCGCCTCCGCCCAAGACGCCACGCTCCAAGCCGCCCGCCGCACGGCACGGCGCCTGCGGCGCCTCACGGTCGGGGTCACCGCGATCGCCGCGGTCGCGCTGGTCGCCGGTGGGCTCGCTTTTGCCCAACGCGACCGCGCCACTCACCAGACCGCAGCGGCGCGGCGGGCGGCGATCGACGCGGTTGCCGGCCGGTTAGCAGCCCAGGCGCGATCGCTGCCGGCGAGCCAGATCGACCTTGCCATGCTGCTGGCCGTCCAAAGCCGCCAGCTCGAAACGTCGACCGCCACGGACGGCGCGTTGGAGACCGTGCTCGTCCACACGCCGCCAGGTCTGGATCGCATCGTGCAGCTCGGGGCGCCGGCACGATGCGGGACCGCCTCCGTCGACGGTCGCTTCGCGGCCGGCGCGACCGTCGACGGGTACACCCACCTCATCGATGTCTCATCTGGGCGGACCTTGCGCACGTGGCCGAACGTCGTGGGCTCCAGATCGTGCGCCTCGCTGGCGTTTAGCACCGACGGTAACCGCCTGATCGCATCTGGGACGACCGGGGACACGGTGGTGTGGGACACCGCCACCGGGCACCAGATCGGCGCGGTGATCAAGGTCCCGCCGGCCTCCGCCAAGGCCGGCGTTGGCATCGAAGACGCCTTCGAGCCGCGGCCGGGACGGCTGGTCACGTCGACCGGTGATGGAATGGTGATCTTGTGGGACATCACCGACCCCGCCCATCCGAGCCGTGTCGCAGTGTTCAGCGAGTCGACCACGCCGGGCCCCTCCCCCTTCGTACAGCTCGCTGACGTCCACAACCCCACCCGCATCGCGGTGGGAACCTTCGCCGGAACCCACGTCTGGGACACCACCACACACACCCTGGCCTACCCGACCCTGCCAGGCCTGCCCGTGGCCG
>JBPYFQ010000176.1:0-14785 GCA_051985625.1 Solirubrobacteraceae bacterium | reverse complement strand
GGCCGTGGGCGATGAACACGGGCAGACCGGCCCGGCCGGCCAGATCGGGCTCCCAGCCCTCGACCGTCGGGATGAATCCCGACAAGCCGAGGATCCCGGCGGGGGCCGGGCGACCCGGACCCAGACCGAGCGCGTAGCTCATCACGCAGCCCATCGAGAAACCGCCGAGCACCGTCTGCTCAGGCGAGAGTCCGGTCGTCTCCCACAGCTCGTCGTGAAGCGACGAGAGTAGCGCGACCGAAGCTTCGAAGCTCTGGGGCTCCGGATAGCCAACGCGCGGCACCACGTACCAGTGGTAACCGGGCCAGCCGGGCAGGGTCAGAGGCGCCCGCGGCGCGACGACGTGCAGCCGCCGCTGGGGGTCAAGGACGTCGGCCAGGCCGATCAGGTCACGCTCGTCGGCGCCGCGGCCATGGTGGAGGACGAGCAGACCGGCGGGGTCCTGGGCCGCCGGGCGCTCGCGGTAGGTGAGGGTCATCGGTCTAGGCCTCCTGGCGCGACGCGGCGCGTGGGTTGGTCAGCGGGGTGAGCATCCGCTCCAGTTGACTGCGCAGGTGCTCGTGCTGGGCGGGAAGGCGGAGCGCCTCGCCGAGGTGCTCGGGGTCCTCGTCGACGGCGAACCCGGGGGACGTGGTGGCGATCTCGAACAGGATCCCCTGCGGCTGACGGAAGTAGATGGACTCAAAGTAGTCCCGGTCGATGATCGGCGTGACGGCCATCCCCGCCTCGGCCACGTGCCGGCGCCAGCCCGCGTGGTCGGCGTCGGAGGAGTGCCAGGCGATGTGGTGGACGGTGCCGGCGCCCGGAGCGCCCATCTCGGTGGCGGGGTCATAGGCCCAGTGGAAGTGGCGCTGCTCGCCGTCGAGGCGATACTCGCCGTCGCCCAGCTCGGTGAAGCCGAGCGTCTCGGTCAGGAGTGCGCGGTCGGCCTCCAGGCCGCGGGCGATGTAGGCCCGAGCGCCCTCGATGCCGAGGATGGCGTGCTCGGCGGGCACCTCCGGATGCCGGGCGCGCAGCGGCGGATTCGCATCTCCGGCGACCACCAGCTCCAGCTGCAGCCCGTCGGGGTCGGCGAACCGAAGCGATCCCTCGCCCCGCTCGGCCCCATACCCCCGGGCGGCCAGCCGGTCGGCCCAGAAGGTCAGGGAGTCCTCGGAGGCCACGCCCAGCTGGATGGTATGGATCATGCCCGCGCCGGCCCGGCCGGGCCGCGCGCCGGCAAACTCGAACCAGGTCAGCAGCGACCCGGGTGAGCCCTGCTCGTCGCCGAAGTACAGGTGGTAGGCCTCCGGGGCGTCGAAGTTGACCGTCTTCTTGACCATCCGCAGTCCCAGCACGTCGGCGTAGAACGCGACGTTGCCGGGGGCGTCGCCGGTGATCATCGTCAGGTGGTGCATGCCTTCCAGCTTCATGGTCCTCGGTCCTCCTCGGTGACGGGCAAGTAATTGCAGTAACAACTATAGCACCAAAGTGATTGCGGATGCAAGCAGATCACGCGCAGATGCCTCCCGTCGGCGGGAGGCCATGGGATGTAACGCCTCCGTAGCACCACAAAGTCCCCAAAACCTCGATCGCTCACCCTGTGGTATAGTTGCAGTTGCAACCATGAGCGCCACAGTCCTCCTGACCGAGCACGAGCTCGCCGCCTGGCGCGGGATGCTTGAGGTCCACGCCCGGGTCACCGCGCAGCTCGACGCCCAGATGCACGCCGAGCACGGTCTGTCGGTCTCGGCCTATGAGGTGCTCATGTTCCTGGGCGACGCCCCGGACCACCGCCTGCGCATGTCGGACATCGCCGATCGGGTCCTGCTCAGCCGCAGTGGCTGCACCCGTCTTGTCGACCGGTTGGTCGAGCTCGGCTACGTGACCCGGTGCGCGGCCAGCACCGACGGCCGCGGCCTGTACGCCCAGCTCACCCAGGCCGGCCTGGCCAAGGCGCGAGCGGCCCGGGCCACTCACCTGGCTGGGGTCCGCGAGTTCTTCCTGGACCGCCTGACCGCCACGGACCAGATCGCCCTGGGCGAGATCTGGACCCGCCTGCGCGGCGCCGGCGGCTGATCAGCCACGGCGGCCGGCACCGGCCCCCTCGGCCGCGGTGATCGGCAGATATGCGGTCACGCAGGTACCCGCCCCGAGCGGGCTGTCCACGCGGAATTCCCCGTAGCTGGCGGCGACCCGGTCGCGCAGGCCCTCCAGCCCGGAGCCGTCGCGCTCGACGGCCCCGCCGATGCCGTCGTCGATCACCTGGAGGCGGAGCCGGCGCGGGCCCATCGCCGCGTAGACCTCGATGCGTGATGCCCCGGAGTGCTTCTGGGCGTTGGTGATCGCCTCGACGATGACGTAGTAGGCCGTGGCTTCGGTGGTGTCGTCCAGCCGGGTCTTCGGCAGTCCGAAGAGCTCGACCGGGATCGTCGACTGGCCGGCCACCGCCGCGATCGCCTTGGCCAGACCGAACTGCCGCAGCAGCGCCGGATGGATGCCCCGGGCCAGCGCGCGCAGCTCGTCGATGGCCCTCAGCAGGTCCGCCTGGGCGGCGTCGATCCGCTCGGCGGTCTGGCCGTCGGGACCCCGCGCCAGGTCGGCGGCCTCGGTGAGATGCGCCGCCAGCACGACCAGACGCTGCTGCGCGCCGTCGTGCAGGTCCCGCTCGATCCGCCGCCGGACGTCGTCGGACGCCGCCACCACGCGAGCCCGGGAGGCGTGCAGGTCGTCGGCCAGCTTCTCGCGCTCGGCGACGAGCGCGGCGATCGCGAGGCCGGAGACGGAGACGATGGCGATGAACAGCTGCGCGTCGAGCAGCCGGCTGTCGATGGCGCCGATCGCGAACGGCCCGATGTTGTGTGTGGTGCCCCAGATGGCCACCCCGGCGGTGAGGGTGATCGCCAGCGTGGCCCCGCGGGGGCCGAGCCGCAGTGCCGCCCAGATGACAGGCGGGAACACGAGGGCTCCGATCACGCCCGACCGGGTGAAGGCGAGCAGGCTGAAGCCGGCTACCGCCACCATCGTCACGGTCGCCTCCAGCACGCGCTCGCTGTCCCAGCGCCGCTCGGGAGGCCGGGCCCAGCTGATGGCCAGGGGGAGCACGATGAGGACGCCGGAGGCGTCGCCCAGCCACCACGTGCGCCACACGAAGGGGAGCGAGTGGGCGCTGATCACGTCGCCCAGCCAGGAGGCGAGCGTTCCCACCGTCGCGCTGACGAGGGTGCCGGCCGCGATGGCCACGAGCAGCGCGCCGACGCCGCGCAGCGTCGACAGCGGGCCGCTGCGGCCGGCCAGGCGGCGCAGCACCACCACCGCGATCAGTGCCTCGGCGAGGTTCCCGGCGCTCTGGACCAGCGCGGTGCCGAGCGGCAGCGCCGAGTAGTTGTTGACCAGCAGGTCGCCCAGCACCACGGCGGGCCATAGCCGCAGCCCGCCGAGGTAGAGCCCGGCGACGGCGACGCCCACTGGCAACCACACCACGGAGGCCACCGGCCCGGAGAACGAAAAGGCGTAACCGAGGTGCGCCGCCCCGTAGTAGGCGGCGGCCAGCAGAGCCAGGTCCCGGAGGTACGGCAGGCCGAGCCGGTAGCGCCGCAGCAGAGCGCGGGGCTCAGACCATCCCCCCCGGGCCACTCTCCCGTGAGACTCAAATCCGGCGTGCTGAACCCGGTGTAGCGCACCCATCCCGGATGTCGGTTTACAACAGTTCTATCGGGCGATCAAGCCCCGGAGCGAGATGTTCACCCTGTCGGGAAGGGGCCACGTCGGTCGCCATCAGTCGCGGGATCAGTGAGCGGTCCGCCACAATGCTGATGTGGTGGGACGGCGGATCTTGGTGGTGTACGAGCCCGGCCGCCGGGGCGCAGCAGCGCTGGAGGAGATCGAGCGCCTCAAGGCGGGTGGGGCCGACGTGCTGACCGTGGTGGCGCTGGCGCCGGGACAGCAGCCGATGAGGTGCGTTCCGAGTGCCGCGTCACTCGACGCCGCGATCGTCGACGCCGCCGAACGTGATCTGGCGGATGCCCGTCGCCGCCTGGGCCCGGTGGCCGCTGGCGCAGAGTTTCTGACCCTCAGCGGCGACGCCGAGCGTGCCCTGGCCGACCTGATCCAGAGCGGCTGGTTCGATGTGGTGCTGATGCCCGGCGGGTCACGTGTGTTCGGTCGACGCCGGCGCCACCGGCTGTCCGGGATCGGCGGCGTCGACATTCGATTCGTGCCGGCCGCGCATCGCCGAGTCCGTCTCAGCGCCACAGGGCGGCCAGCGCCAGGCACACTGCCGCCTCGGTGAGTGCCACCGTCGCGCCCAGCGTGTCGCCGGTGCTGCCGCCCACGGCGCGTCGCGCCGCCGCCGCGGTCAGCGCCGCCATGACGCCGCCCACCCCCAGGCTGAGGGCGGCCCCGCCCGGGCCGGCCGCCGCCAGCGCCACGCCGGCGCCGATGGCAACGGCGACGCCGAGTTGCCCCGGGCCCACTTGCACCGTTGCGCCGAGGCCGTCGGTGCGGGCCGGCGGGGCGCCGAGGCGGTGCGCCAGCGCGGCGAGCCGGCCGGTGGCGGCGGCGACGACCAGCACGCGCAGCCCGCGGTCGGCGTCGAGCGCCTGGAGCGATGAGAACAGCAGCAGCCCCCAGACGAGGAGGGCCAGCATCCCGAACGTGCCGATGGCGGAGTCGCGCATGACCGCCAGCCGCCGGGCCCGGTCGCCGCGGACGCCCAGGCCGTCGGCGGTATCGGCCAGGCCGTCCTGATGGAGCGCGCCGGTCAGCACGATCAGGGCGGCGATCCCAATCACCGTTGCCGGGCCGCGGCCCAGCAGCCCGACGAAGGCGGCGCGCAACCCGCCGGCGCACGCGCCGACGGCCCCGCCGACGAGCGGGAACCAGGGCAGCGTGGAGGCGAGATCGAACGTCGCCACCGGGACCGGGACGATCGTCAGAAACGCGACGGCGCCGAGCAAGCCCTGCCACGCCCGCCGGGGAGCGAGAACGGCCGGGTCACCCCGGGCGGTCAACGCCCGTCTCCGCAAACGTGCCCATGCGGCGGTGAAGCGCGCCGGCCGCCTCGATCAGGGGGAGCGCCAGCAGGGCGCCGAACGCCTCGCCCAGGCGCAGCCGCAGGTCAAGCAGGGGCTCGAGGCCGAGTTCGGTGAGGACGAGATCGTGGCCGGGCTCGGCCGAGCGGTGACCGGCAACGAGGCCCTCGGCGACCTCCGGCCGCAGTCGTATGGCGGCCAGCGCGGCGGTCGCCACGGCATAGCCGTCCAGGACCACCGGCAGGCGCAGATCGACGGCGGCGAGGGCGGCGCCGGCCAGCGCCGCCAGCTCCAGTCCGCCGAGCGCCAGGAGCGCATCGCGGGCGAAGAGGGCCGGGCCGTGGCGGTGGAGCGCGCCGGCCACTATGGCCCGCTTGCGGTCCAGGCCGGCGGCGTCGAGTCCGGCGCCGCGGCCGACGGCGGCCTCGGGAGGCGCCCCGGTCAGAGCGCAGGCCAGCGCGGCAGCCGTCGTCGTGTTGCCGATGCCGATCTCGCCGAGCACCAGGCAGTCGACCCCCCGCTCGGCCAGCTCCCCGGCCAGCCGCGCGCCGGCCGCCAGGGCGGCGTCCAGCTGGGCGGGCTCGAGCGCGTCCCCGGCCGTCATGTCGCCGGTGCCCGGCGCCACCTTCACGTTCCGCACGCCGGACGGAGTCGCGCCGCACAGTCCCACGTCGGCGACGATCAGCTCGTGCCCGCCGCGCCCGGCCAGCACGCCGACGGCGCTCTCGCCGCGCGCGGCGGCCGCCGCCACCTGCGTCGAGACCCGGCCGTCGAACAGGCTGGTGCCGTGGCTGAGGTGGCCATGGTCGCCGGCGCAGACCAGGACGCCCGCCCGAACCCGCTCCGGCGGGGGCGCGCCGGCCCGCAGCGCCCAGGTCTCGATCAGGCCCTCCAGGGCGCCCAGGCTGCCGGCCGGCTTGACCAGCTGGTCGAGCCGGTCACGGGCGGCGATCGCAGCCGCCCGGTCCGCGCTGGGCGCGGTCGGTTGGGCGGCCGGCCCGTCGTCCCACCGCTCGTGCATGACCACGTTCTCCAGCGGCAGGCGCGACGACCAGCCCACGGCCTCCAGCGTCGGACGGACGGGCTGCTCGTCCGGCCACCCCACACACAGGTAGGCGATCGGCTCGACGTGCTCCGGCAGGCCGAGCAGCGCGCTCAGGTCCGGGGGGCGGTAGAAGCTGACCCAGCCGATTCCCAGCCCCTCGGCCCGGGCGGCCAGCCACAGGTTCTGGACGGCGCACGCCGTGCTGTACACGTCGGTCTGCGGGATCGTGCCGCGGCCGAGGATCTCGTCGCCGGGGTGGCCATGGTCGCAGCAGACGCACACCCCCAGCGGCGCCTCGACGACCCCCTCGATCTTCTGATCCAGGAACGCCCGGGCGCGCTCGTCGAAGCGCTCGGCCTGGCGCAGGCGCTCGCGCTGGGCGAGCCGGCGGACCGCGCTCCGGGTGGCCGGGTCGCGCACCACGATCAGCCGCCATGGCTGCATCAGGCCGACCGATGGCGCCCGGTGGGCGGCGGCGAGAACACGCTCCAGCACCGCGTCGTCAACGTCGTCGGGCCGGAAGCGGCGGACGTCGCGGCGCTCGGCAATCACGTCGTAGACCGCTTCGCGCCGCGCGTCGCCATAGCGCCAGCCGTGGGGATCGGCGGCTCGCTCGGCAGCGCGGGAGGGATCGAAGCCGGCCGGGGTGGGGGGGCGCGGGAACGGCGAGGTCATCGACGGCCACACTGTGGCACGTCGCGCGCTGTCTCCGCCGGGCGCCTTTCAGTACGATGGCCGCGTCAGCGTGGCGGTGCGAGGAACCCGGTGAGAGTCCGGGACGGTCGCGCCACTGTGACGGGAGCCAACTCCCGCGAGTCAGGAACTCGGCCGCCGCGAACCCCTTCGACAACGGGACGCATGATCCCGGGGAGGCGCGTGCACCACGTGACGGAGACATCTCGCGCAGCGGACGCGTGACGCGGCTGCTGCTCATCCGACACGCACCGACGGACGCCACCGAGCGCGGCGCGTTCGCCGGCGACGAGCCGATCACCGACGATGGGCGGAGGGCAGCCTCACGGCTGCGCGGTCGGCTGCCGGCGGCCGATGCCGTGCTGTGCAGTCCGGCCCTGCGCTGCCGGCAGACCGCCGAGGCGCTTGGCCTGCACCCCGCGGTCGACCCGGCGCTCGCCGAATGCCGGTTCGGCGAGTGGGAGGGCCGGACGTTCGCCGAGATCGGCGAGCGCGAGCCAGACCTGCTCGGCGGCTGGCTGCGCGACCCGGCGGCCGCCCCGCCAGGCGGCGAGAGTCTGGCCGAGTTCGCTCGGCGCGTGGACGGATGGCTTGCGCTGCGCGCCGGCGGCAACCCCGGAACCGTGCTGGCCGTCACCCACGCCGGGGTCATCCGGGCAGCGGTCGTGGGCGCGCTGGGTGCGCCCATCGAGGCGTTTTGGCGGGTCATGGCCGCGCCCCTGTCGATCACCGAGCTTGAGGCCCACGACGGCCAGTGGACGCTGGCCCGCCTCAACTGGACGGCGGACGCGTGACCAGGCGCGTGCCCGCCCACCCGCCCGCCCTGCTGCTGGGCTACGGCGTCGACCTGGCGCTGGCTGATCCGCCCCGCCTGCACCCGGTGGCCGGGTTCGGGCGGCTGGCCGCCGTAGCGGAGCGCTCGGCCTACGCGCCCAGGCGGGCCCGCGGTGCCGCGGTGACCGCGGGGCTGGTGGCGGCCGCCGCCGCTGGCGCGGAGGTGCTCGCCGCCCTCGCCTCGCCCCCCGCCGCGACCGCCGCCGTGACCTGGACGGCGCTGGGCGGGCGCTCGCTGCGGCGCGAGGCGCGGGCGGTCGCCGATCTGGTAGCTCGCGGCGATCTTCCCAGCGCTCGCCACCGGCTGGGCTCGCTGTGCGGGCGCGACGCGGCCGCCCTGGACGCGGCCGCCCTGCGGCGCGCGGTCATCGAGTCGCTGGCCGAGAACACGGCCGACGCCGTCGTCGGCACGCTGCTGTGGGGGGCGCTGCTCGGCGCCGGGGGCGCCGCCGCCCACCGCGCCGCCAACACGCTCGATGCCATGTTCGGCCACCACAGCGAGCGCTACGAGGCGTTCGGCTGGGCGGCCGCCCGGCTCGACGACGCCATGAACTGGCCGGTGGCCCGGCTCACGGCCCTGCTGTCGGCGGCGCTCGCCCCGCTGACCGGCGGCTCGGCCGCCGGCGCGCTGCGCGCCTGGCGCCGCGACGCCGGCGCCCACCCCAGCCCCAACGCGGGGCAGGTGGAGGCTGCCTTCGCCGGGGCGCTCGGCGTCGAGCTGGGCGGGCCGCTGTCCTATCGCGGTCACGCCGAGAACCGGCCCCGCCTCGGCGTGGGCGGGCGCGCCCCGGACGACGCCGACGTGCGCCGGGCCGCCCGGCTGTCGGCCCTGGTCGGCGCCGCCGCCGCGCTCATCGCCGCCGCCGCGGCCGAGGGGATGCGCCGGTGAGGGGCGCCCTGCTGGTCGCCGGCACCCATTCCGACGCCGGCAAATCGGTGCTCGTGGCCGGGATCTGCCGCTGGCTGCACCGCCGAGGCGTGCGCGTGGCGCCGTTCAAGGCCCAGAACATGGCGCTCAACTCGGTGGTGGCGCGTGACGGGGCCGAGGTCGGCCGGGCCCAGGCCGTGCAGGCGGCGGCGGCCGGGGTCGAGCTGGAGGCGGCGATGAACCCCATCCTGATCAAGCCCTCGGGCGAGCGCCACAGCCAGGTCATCGTCATGGGGCGGCCGTATGGGGACGCCGACGCGCGGTCGTACGGGCGCATGAAGCATGAGCTGCGACCGGTGGTCGCCGCCGCGCTGGCCGGCCTGCGGGAGCGCTTCGACGTCGTCGTCTGCGAGGGCGCGGGTAGCCCGGCCGAGATCAACCTGCGCGCCGACGACCTGACGAACATGTGGCTGGCTCGGGAGGCTGCGCTGCCGACCGTGATCGTCGCCGACATCGACCGCGGGGGCGTGTTCGCGTCCCTGTTCGGCACCCTGGCGCTGCTCGAGCCCGCCGACCAGTCGCTCGTCGGCGGCTTCGTGATCAACAAGTTTCGCGGCGACCAGGCGATCGTGGCCCCGGGGCTGGCCCAGCTGCGCCAGCGGACGGGCCGGCCGGTGCTCGGCGTGCTGCCGTTCATCGAGGACCTGTGGATGGACGTCGAGGACTCGCTGGCGCTCGACGCCTCGCGCCCGGAGCCGCCCGCGGCCGGCGGCGACACGCTCGACGTGGCGGTGCTGCGGCTGCGCTGGATCAGCAACTTCACCGACGCCGACGCGCTCAGCGCCGAGCCCGGCGTCCGGGTCCGCTTCACCCGCTCGGCGGCCGACGTGGAGCGGGCCGACCTCGTCGTCATCCCGGGCACGAAGGCGACGGTCGAGGACCTGGAGCGCCTGCGGCAGGCCGGCCTGGACGGGGCGCTGCGGGCCCGCGCCGCCCGGGGCGACCCCATCTTGGGGATCTGCGGCGGCTACCAGATGCTCGGGGAGTGGATCGCGGACGGGGTGGAGTCGCGCCGCGGCCGGGTCGCCGGGCTGGGGCTCCTGCCGGTGACGACGGAGTTCGCTCCGGACAAGATCCTGCGTCGTCGCATCGGCCGGTCGCCGCTGCTCGCCACCACCGTGACCGGTTACGAGATCCGCCACGGCCGGGTGAAGGTCACCGGGGACTCGGCCCAGCCGTCGCTCGTCGCCGACGACAGTGAGCCGGACGGGTGCGTCGCCGGCGCGGTGCTGGGCACGTCCTGGCACGGGGTGCTGGAGGACGACGGGTTCCGGCGCGCTCTCCTGCTCCGAGTGGCCGCCGCCCGCGGGCGGCCGTTCGTGCCCGGCGACACGCCGTTTGCCGCGGCCCGCGCCGCTCGGCTCGACGCGCTCGGCGATCTGGCCGCCGGCCACCTCGACCTGGACGCGCTGACCGGGCTGATCGAGCAGGGCGCCCCCGCCGACCTGCCCACCATCGAGACGGAGGTGCGCCCGTGCTGCGCTTCGTGACCACCGCGGACACCGAGATCCTGGCCACCGCCGCCGCTGTCCAGCGGCTCCCGGCGGGCTTCCCGGAGGTGCGCTGCGCCAACCCGGCCGGCCATCCGCACCCGGCGGCACTCGTCGACGAGGTGCTGGACGGCGCGCGCGTCGTGCTGTGCCGGATCCTGGGCGGCCGCCGGGGCTGGCCGGAAGGCCTTGACCGGCTCGTGGACGGCTGCCGTCAGCGGGACGTCGTGCTCCTCGCCCTGGGCGGCGAGGCCGAGCCGGACGCCGAGATGACCTCGCTGTCGACCGCCCCAGCCGGCGCCGTGGCGCAGGCCGGCGAGTACCTGCGCCACGGCGACGTCGACAACGTCGAGCAGCTGCTGCGGTTCCTGGCCGACACGTTCCTGCTGCACGGCCACGGCTTCGCGCCGCCCCACCAGGTGGCCGACCTCGGGGTCTACCTGCCCGGCCGCGGCGACGTGACCCTGGCGCAGGCGCGGGCCGGCCACGACCCGGACCGCCCGACGATCGGCATCTGCTTCTACCGCTCGCATCGCCTGACCGGCAACACGGCGTTCGTGGACGCGCTGTGCGCCGCCATCCAGCAGGCCGGCGCCAACCCGCTGGCGGTGTGGAGCTACACGCTGCGCCGCGACGACGAGGGCCGGGTCCCCGCGCTGGAGCTGATCGACGGGACCGTCGATGCGCTGCTGCTGACGATGCTGGCCACCGGCGGCTCGGGCGCCGCCGACGCCGCGGCCGACGACATGGGGGAGGCCTGGCAAGAGTGGGACGCGGGCGCGCTGGAGGCGCTCGACGTGCCGGTGCTGCAGGCGGTGTGCGCCACCTCGTCGCGGGCGGCCTGGGAGGCGTCGGACGCCGGGCTGCAGCCGCTGGACGCCGCCACCCAGGTCGCCATCCCGGAGTTCGACGGCCGCCTGCTGGCCGGGGTCGTGTCGTTCAAGGAGCGTCACGCCGAGGGCTCGCCGGTGGGGGCCGCCGTGCCCCGGTATGTGGCGGACCCGGAGCGCTGCGCCCGCGTGGCGCGGCTGGCCGTCCGCCACGCCCGCCTGCGCCGCACCCCTCCCCAGCGCCGCCGGGTGGCCATGCTGCTGACCAGCTTCCCCACCCGCCACGCCCGGATCGGGATGGCCGTCGGCCTCGATACGCCGGCCAGCGCCCTGGCCCTGCTCGGAGCGATGGACGCCCAGGGCATGCGTGTCGAGCACGACTTCGCCCACGGCGACGAGCTCATGCACGCGCTCGTCGCCGCCGGCGGCCACGACCCGGAGTTCCTGACCAACGCCCAGCTGGCGGACGCGCCCCTGCGCTACGCCGTCGCCGACTACCTGCGCTGGTATCAGACGCTGCCGGAGGGGTTGCGGGCGGCGATCGAAGAGCGTTGGGGGCCGCCGCCGGGGGAGGCGTACGTCGACGGCGAGGACTTCGTCATCGCCGGGATCGAGCTGGGCAACGTGCTCGTCGCCATCCAGCCGCCCCGCGGCTACGGCGAGGATCCGGTCGGCGTCTACCACGACCCCGAGCTGCCGCCCACGCACCACTACCTGGCCTGCTACCGGTGGATCGACGCCGTCTGGGGCGCCGACGCGATCGTCCACCTGGGCAAGCACGGCACGCTCGAGTGGCTTCCGGGCAAGATGCTGGGACTGTCGGCGGCCTGCGCCCCGGACGCCGCGATCGGCGACGTCCCGCTCGTCTATCCGTTCGTGGTCAACGACCCGGGCGAGGGCGTGCAGGCCAAGCGCCGGGCCCATGCGGTCATCGTCGATCACCTGGTGCCGCCGATGATGCGCGCCGACAGCTATGACGAGCTGGCCGAGCTGGAGACCCTGCTCGACGAGTACGCCCGGCTGGAGGTCCTCGACCCGCCCAAGCTGCCGGCGCTGGCCGCCCGGATCTGGGCCGCCGTCGAGCAGGCCAACCTGCAGGCCGACCTGGAGATCGACGAGCGGCCGGAGGATCTGGGCGAGCTCGTCCAGCACATCGACGGCTACCTGTGCGAGGTCAAGGACATCCAGATCAAGGACGGCCTGCATGTGCTCGGCGTGCCGCCGGCCGGCGAGCAGCTGTGCGGGCTGACCGCGGCGATCCTGCGCCTCGGCTCCGGCGACGTGCCCGGCCTCCGCCCGGCGGTGGCGGCCGCGCTCGGCGTCGACCCCGATGGCGACGATCGTCACGGGGCCGACCGGCTCGAGGCCGTACAGCAGGCACTGCTGGGCGGGCTCGACGAGCATGACTGGGACGTGGCCGCGTGTGGCGAGGTCTGCGCATCGGTTCTGGGCACTCGCGACGACGGCGTGGAGCGTGCCCTGGGGTTCGCCTGCAGCGAGGTCGTGCCCCGGATTCGGCGCACCCCGGAGGAGCTGACCGCCGTGCTGCGCGCGCTGGGCGGACGGCACATCCCGTCCGGGCCGTCCGGCGCTCCGACGCGGGCGCGGGTCGACGTGCTGCCCACCGGACGCAACTTCTACTCGGTCGACCCCCGGGCGCTGCCCTCCGAGCTGTCCTGGGAGGTGGGGCAGCGCCTGGCCGACGCCGTGCTGGACCGTCACCGCCGCGACGCCGGGGAGCTGCCCCGGATGGTGGGGCTCGTCGCCTGGGGCACGTCGGCGATGCGGACCGGCGGCGACGACGTGGCCGAGATCCTGGCCCTGCTCGGCGTTCGCCCCTGCTGGCATCGGGAGTCGCGCCGGGTCACCGGCCTGGAGGTGATCCCGCTCACCGAGCTGGGCCGGCCCCGGATCGACGTCACCGTGCGGATCAGCGGGTTCTTCCGCGACGCGTTCCCGCATCTGGTGGATCTGGTCGACGACGCGGTGGCCACCGTGGCGGCCCTCGACGAGGCCGATGGGGACAACTTCGTCGCCGCCCACGCCCGGGCCGACGCCGCGCGCCTGGCCGACGAGGTGGGGGAGGGCGCCGGCTGGCGCCGCGCCACGACCCGGGTGTTCGGGTCCAAGCCCGGGACCTACGGCGCGGGACTGCTGCAGTTGCTGGACGGCCGGGACTGGCGCCGCGACGACGATCTGGCCGCCGTCTACGAGGCGTGGGGCGGGTACGCCTACGGCCGAGGGGTCCACGGCAGCTCCGCGCCCGAGGCGATGCGCGACTGCTACCGGCGCATCGACACGGCGGTCAAGAACGTCGACTCCCGCGAGCACGACATCCTCGACTCCGACGACTACTACCAGTACCACGGCGGGATGGTCGCCACCGTCCGGGCGCTGCGCGGCCAGGAGCCCGCCGCCTACCTGGGCGACAGCTCGGACCCCTCGCATGTGCGCGCCCGCACTCTGACCGAGGAGACCCGCCGGGTGTTCCGGGCCCGGGTCGCCAACCCGCGGTGGATCGCCTCGATGGTCCGTCACGGCTACAAGGGGGCCGCCGAGCTGGCCGCCACCGTCGACTACCTGTTCGGCTACGACGCGATGGCCGGGGTGGCCGATGACTGGATGTACGAGCAGGTCGCCGAGCGCTACCTGCTCGACCCGTCGATGGCCGAGTTCATGTCGCGCTCGAACCCATGGGCCGCGCGCGGGATCGCCGAGCGCCTGCTGGAGGCGGCCGACCGCGGGATGTGGGCCGAGCCGGCGGCCGGCACGCTGGCCGGGCTGCGAGAGCGGTTCCTGGCGCTGGAGGGCGAGCTGGAGGCGAGCGCGCCGTGACCTTCCCGCTCAGCGCCATCGTGGGACAGGAGCAGCTGGTCGAGGCGTTGCTCGTCAACGCGGTCTCACCCGATGTCGGTGGCGTGCTCGTTCGCGGCCAGCGCGGCACGGCCAAGACGACGGCGGTGCGCGGCCTGGCTTCGCTGCTGCCCGCCGTGCAGGCCGCCGACGGGCAGGCGTTCGCGTTCGGTCCCGGTGAGGAGGCGCCCGGCGGCCCGGTGCCGGCGGACGCCGCGGCGGTGGCGCGCCCGGCGCCGTTGGTCGAGCTGCCTCTCGGCACGACGCTCGACCGGCTCGTGGGCGCGCTCGACCTCGGCCGGGCGCTGAGCGGCGAGCGGGCGTTCGAGCCCGGCCTGCTCGCCCGCGCCCACCAGGGGATCCTGTATGTCGACGAGGTCAACCTGCTGGCCGATCACCTCGTCGACGCGCTGCTCGACGCCGCCGCGACCGGAGTGGCCCGCGTGGAGCGCGAGGCGGTGTCGGTCACCCACGCCGCCCGCTTCCTGCTCGTCGGCACGATGAACGTGGAGGAGGGCGACCTGCGCCCGCAGCTGCTGGACCGGTTCGGGCTCGGCGTGGAGGTGGCGACCCCGGACGACCCGGGCCGGCGGGCCGAGATCGTCCGGCGCCGGCTGGCCTTCGAGCGCGACCCGGAGGGGTTCGCCGCGCAGTGGAATGACGCTCAGGCGGCGCTGGCGGGTCGGATTGCGAGGGCTCGAGACCGCCTGGCCCACGTGGCGCTGCCCGAGCGCGAGCTGCTGCGGATCACCGGGGCCTGCGCCCGGCTGGAGATCGACGGCGTGCGGGGCGACATCGTCACCGCCCGGGCGGCGCGGGCCCTGGCGGCGCTCGACGGTGCCGACGAGGTGGCCGCGGACCACGTGCGCCGGGCCGCCGCCCTGGCGCTCGGCCACCGGCGCCGCCGCGACCCGCTGGATGGCCGCGCTCCGGACGACGAGGATGTGCAGCGGGCGCTGGACGACGATGAGCCGTCACCGCCGGACGGCGGTTCGCCCCAGGGTGGGGGTTCGACGCCGGATGGCGGCCCGCCGGCGGGCGACCCCGCGCCGGCGCCCGACCCCGCGCCCGACCCCGCGCCGGCGCCCGACCCCGCGCCC
>JBPYFQ010000175.1:0-2267 GCA_051985625.1 Solirubrobacteraceae bacterium | reverse complement strand
AGGCGACCAAGCTCGCGGGCGCCGGCGGCACCAAGGGCAGCGTGGACGTCGGCGTGGCCGACGACCTTCTCGGCAAGATCGAGGAGATCTCCAAGATCTTCTGGGAGACCAAGCAGGGCTGACGCCGGAGGACGCAGACGCACCGACGCCGGAGGCCGCGCGGGACCGCGCGGCCTCCGGCGTCGCGCCACACCGGCCATGCCGTCTCCCCGGCACAGCAGACATCACCGGCATTTTGGGCGGGGCGAATCGTCGGCACCACTTGTCGCGGACGGTAGGTTGCAAGACAGGAAAACGGCGGCCGACGGCCGCCAGTGGAGGACGCAGTGACCGGAAAGACGACCGCGCGGGGGGGCACGACCGCGCCAACGGCTGTGATGGCTAAGGGCGAGGCCGTGGGCGACCGTGCCGTCAAGGACCAGGTGACCATCCGCATGCCCGCCGAGGGGGCGTACCTGTCCGTCCTGCGGACAGCCACGGCGGGCCTGGCGGCCCGCCTGGACTTCACCCTGGACGAGATCGAGGACCTGCGCATCGCGGTGGACGAGGCCTGCGGCATGCTGCTCGCCCAGGCGGCACCCGGCGCCGACCTGGTGTGCGACTTCACCCTGGACGAGGACAGGATGAGCATCGCCGTGTCCACTCTCGCCGTCCAGCCCCGCCCGCCGTCCCGCGACACGTTCGCCTGGACGGTGCTCTCGGCGCTCGCTGGCAGCGCGGACGCATGGGTCGGGCCCGGCGACCGGGTCACGGTCGTGCTCAGGAAGATACGAGAGTCATCGAGGCCGGGGTGACCGGGGAAACCGAGACCCGGCTGACCGAAACCGTCAGCGCGCAGGTGACCGAGGAGATCGAAATCACGGTCACCGAGGGGATCGACGGCCCGGTGGACGAGGCCGGGCTGGCCGTCACGCCCAAGATCCAGCACGCTGTCCCCGACCGGGGGCGCGCCCGCGACCTGTTCGAGCGGCTCGCCACGCTGCCCTCTGACGACGCCGAGCGGCTCCGCATCCGCGGCGAACTGGTCGAGCTGCACCTGCCGCTGGTGGAATACCTGGCGAGGCGGTTCCGTAACCGGGGCGAGTGGCTGGACGACCTCACCCAGGTCGCCACGATCGGCCTGATCAAGTCGATCGACCGGTTCGACCTCGAACGCGGGGTGGAGTTCTCCACCTACGCGACGCCCACCATCGTCGGTGAGATCAAGCGTCACTTCCGTGACAAGGGCTGGGCGGTCCGGGTGCCGCGCCGGCTGCAGGAGCTGAAGCTGGCGCTGACGAAGGCCATCGGCGACCTCGCACAGCGCGAAGGCCGCGCCCCGACCGTCGCCGAGATCGCCGCCCACCTCCAGATGACGGAGGAAGAGGTGCTGGAGGGCCTGGAGTCGGCCAACGCCTACTCCACCGTCTCGCTGGACGCGCCCGATTCGGGCGACGACGACGCGCCCGCCGTGGCCGAGTCGCTGGGCATGCTCGACGACGCGCTGGAGGGCGTGGAGTACCGCGAGTCGCTCAAGCCCCTGCTGGAGCAGCTGCCGCCCCGGGAGAAGCGGATCCTGCTGCTGCGCTTCTTCGGCAACATGACCCAGTCACAGATCGCCAGCGAACTGGGCATCTCCCAGATGCACGTTTCCCGGCTACTGGCCAGGACGCTCACTCAGCTCCGGGCCGGGCTGACCGCCGACGACTAGCCCCGCCCGCCGGGGCGGGCCTGGCCGGGCTTCGTCCGTCCCCTCTGTGCCTGTCCCCTCTGTGCCTGTCCCCTCTGTGCCTGTCCCCTCTGTGCCTGCCCCGTCCGCGGCTGCTCCGTCCGTGGCTGCTCCGTCCGTGGCTGCTCTGGCCGCGCCTCCTCCCGGCCAGTCAGGGCGCGCAGGCTGGGCGGCGCGAGCACGGCGGCGAACCCGGCGACGGCCAGCACGACCGACACCACCCCCCAGTCGAGGCGACGGCCCTGCAGCAGGTAGATCCCCACGATGCCGAAGAACAGCTGCGTGAGCAGGGCGGGTGTGCGGCTCCAGCGGCGGGCCCGGCCGAGGCCGACCGCAACGTAGGCCAGCGCCGCGGCCGCCGCCACCCCGATCACCGTCAGCGCGATCCCGCTGTTCTGGTGGTAGGACCGCCCGGCGACGGCGTCGACGGCGGCCAGGACCGACGCCACCAGCACCACGGCTGACTCGGCCGCCTGCACCACGGCAGCGATCCGGAGCGACGCGGGACTATGCCCCATATGCCGGGCACCTCCTCACTCTCACTACCCTGATCCCGTGC
>JBPYFQ010000174.1:0-7187 GCA_051985625.1 Solirubrobacteraceae bacterium | reverse complement strand
CGCGGGTGGCCGGCCTGGACGCGAAGCTCAACGAGGCCGAGCTGGAGGCGAAGATCGCCGGCCAGGCTCGCGCCGCCGAGCGCGACGGTCTCCACGTGGAGCTACACGTGGCCGCCGGTCATGGCGGGGAGATCTTCCGCCGGATCGCCGAGGAGGCGGCCGGCGCCGGGGCCGATGTGATCGTGGTCGGAACGCGCGGCCACTCGGCCGTGGTGGCCGCGGTCATTGGCAGCGTCACGCAGGGGCTGCTCCGCGTGGCGGGCTGCCCGGTCCTGGCGGTGCCGCCGGGCCGCGACGGCCGCACACAACCTCGCCCCACCGCCGACGTGGAGGTCACAGCATGATGGGCGCCGAGCCCGGCAGCGGCCTCACCGTCCGGGATGCCATGCATCCCGGCATCGTCTCGTGTCCCGCCGACGCCGGCGCGGCGGAGGTGGCGCGGGTGATGGTGGAACGCTCCGTCCACTGCGTCGCCGTCGTCAGCGCCGCCAAGGACGGGGTGGGCGCTCCCCGCGTCTGGGGGATCGTCTCCGATCTCGACCTGCTGTCCGCCCTCATCCGACCGGGGCCGGCGGCGACAGCGGCCGAGTTGGCCTGCGAACCGGTGATCATCGTCCGGCCGACGCTGGCGCTTCGCGACGCGGCCGAGGCGATGGTCCGGCACGGGGTCCAGCACGTGGTGGTGGCCGATCCCGAGCGCCACGCTCCGGTCGGAGTCCTGTCGACGCTGGACGTGGCCCGCGTCCTGGGGGGCGGGCCGCCACCGAGGGCGGCCGGGCGGGCGCCGGAGGGGCGGGCGCCGGCCGGGCGGGCGCTGGCCGACCGGACGGCGGAGATCCATTCGATGCTGCGCGCCTCCCGCAACCCGTGACCAGCCGGGCCGGAGAGGGAGTGGCCCGGGAACTCGTCGTGCTGTCGAGGCCGGAGTGCCTGGCGCTGCTGGCCGCGACCGACTTCGGGCGGGTCGTCATGTCCGCCGGCCCATCGCAGGTCCCGTTGATTCGCCCGGTCAACTATCGCTTCGACGAGCGCTCTCAGTCGATCGTGTTCCGCACCCTGGAGGGGTCGAAGTTCCACACGCTGGTGCGGAGCGCCCGGGCCTGCTTCGAGATCGACGGGCACGACCCGGGGACCGAGTCCGGGTGGAGCGTGATCGTCATCGGCACCACCGAGCGGATCACGCGCGCGGCCGACATCGACCGGGCGGAGCGCCTCGATGTGCGCACCTGGGCGAACGGCCGGAGCGCGCACTGGATGCGGATCCGCGCCCGGACGGTGTCCGGGCGGCGGCTGGGGCCGGTCGGCGAGCCGCGCTGAGCGCCGGCGCGGCCCCGGCTCAGTCCATCAGTCCAGCAGGCCGTGATCCCGCGCGTAGGCGACGAGCTCGGCCCGCGTCGTCAGGCGGATCTTCTGCTGGATGTGGGCCCGATGTGACTCGACGGTCCGGACGCTCAGGAACAGCGACGAGGCGATCTCGCCGTTGGTGTGTCCCAGGGCAATGAGCTTGAGGACCTCTAGCTCCCGGGGAGACAGGTTGTCCGGGCGGGACTCGTTCTCGGCCGGCTCGGAGGCGAGCTTGGCGCCGAGCTCCGGGTTGAGGTAGGTCCGGCCCTCGGCGGCCATCTCGACCGCGCTCATCAGCTCGGCATCCGCGGCGTCCTTGAGGACGTAGCCGACCGCGCCGGCCCGCAGCGCCGCCCGGGCGAACGCCGGGTTGTCCTGCATGGTCAGCACCACGATCTGGGTCTCCGGCACGTCGGCCCGTAGCTGCGGGATCGACTCCAGGCTGGACTCGCCGCCCATGTTGAGGTCGAGCACCAGGACGCGCGGCCGGCAGCGGTCGACGGCGTCAACGGTGGCGGCGACGTCCCCGGACTCCTCCAGGACCGTGAACCGGCCGTCGGACTCAAGCAGCATCCTGAGTCCGGAGCGGACCACCTTGTGGTCGTCGGCCAGGACGATCGTGATCGGCGCCGAGCCGGCGGCCTGGCTATCGCCACCGCGGGCCTTCACCTGCGTCCGTGCGTCCGAGGGACCGTTCTGCACACCCGTGCCCGGCATGTCCGGAGACTGTATGGGGGCGGCGGAGTCCGATCATCAGCCGTGGTTACGCGCGTCCATCCGTACGGCATACGGAGGGCGCGGCGCGCAGCCTACGCGCTGCGGCGGGCGGACGCGGGACCGGGGGTGCCGCTCGGCGTGACCGGAGCACGGTGGACGGCGGGCACCGACACGGTGACCGCCGTGCCGGCGCTGGGCCGGGAGGAGATGGCCAGCCGGCCCTCCAGGAGGTCGACCCGCTCGCGCATCCCCACCAGGCCAAAGCCGCCGGTCGGTGCGCCCGGGTCAAACCCGGAGCCGTCGTCGCGCACCGTGACGCGCACGCAGCCATCCTCCTCGATGACCTCCACCATCGCCCGGCGGGCGCCCCCGTGCTTGACGGCGTTGGTCAGCGACTCCTGGACGATCCGATACAGGCCGGACTCCACCTCGGGCGTCAGGCGCTCGCCGTCCCCGCCGCCTAGGTCGACGTGGGCGTCGATGTCCAGCCCGCTGCCCCGCACGCGGTCGACGAGCGCCAGCAGGGCCGGCTCCAGGCCGAGCTGATCCAGGGCCGCGGGGCGCAGCTCGGTGATCAGCGCGCGGAGCCCGACGATGTCAAGCTCCAGCTGCTCCAGCGACCGGTCGATGGCCGCGGCCATCGCGTCGGCTGTCCCGCTCCGCCGTGCCGCCGACAGGGTCAGGCGCAGGTTGCCGAGGGCCTGCAGGGTCTCGTCGTGCAGCTCGCGGGCCCACCGGCCGCGTTCGGCGTCGGTGGCCGCCACCCGTTGCCGGCGGTACTCGTCCTCGGCCGAGCGCGCGGTCGCGACCGCGGTGGCGGCGCTGGCCGCAAACGCCGCCAGCAGCCGCTCGTGCTCGGCCTCGAACGGGCCGCCGTCCAGATGGTCGATGGCCACGAGCACGCCGTAGGCCCGCTCGCGGAAAACGAGCGGGACGACCAGGCCCTCGCGCGCCGCGAGCCCCAAGTTCCCCAGCCCGTGCTGGTCGAAGCGCGCCCGGTTGAGCTGGTCGGAGAGGCGCTGCGGCTGGCGGGCTCGCAGCGCGGCGCTGGCTACCGTCCGCTCCAACGGGACCCGCTGGCCCAGGAGCCCGGCCGGGAGCTCGCCGGCGCCGGCGGCCAGCTCCAGCTCCTCGCCGCGCAGCAGCTCGATGACGAGGGCTCGGGCCGAGACGAGTGCCCGTCCGCGTTTGGCCACCAGCTCCAGCACGGAGTCCAGGTCGGTCTGCCCGCCGAGGGCGCGGGCGATCTGCAGCGTGGCGTCCAGCGCGCTGACCGTCCGCTCCAGCTCCACCCGCTGGGACTCCGAGACGGCGAAACGCCGCGCGTGGTCGATGGCGACGGCGGCGAACATGGCCAGCGTCGTCGCGCTCTGCTCGTCCTCGTCGGTGAACTGCCCGCGGCTCTCCTTCTCGGTTAAATAGAGGTTGCCGTACGGCTCGCCGCGGATGAGGATCGGTACGCCCAGAAAGGAGCGCATCGGCGGGTGGCCGATCGGAAAGCCGTACGAGTAGGGGTGGCTGCCGACATCGTCGATTCGAAGGGGCTGTGGGCGGCGGATCAGCTCGCCGAGCACGCCGCGGCCGGTCGGCAGGGGGCCGATCGTGTGGCGCATCTCCTCGTCGATTCCGAGGGTGAGGAAGCGCTCCAGGTGGCTCCGCGTGGCGTCGAGGACGCCGAGCGCGGCGTACCGTGCGCCGGTCAGCTCACGGGCGGCCTCGAGCACGCGGTCGAGCACGACCTCGAGATCCAATTGCTCGAGCACGCTCTGGGCGACAGTGACGACTCCGCGCGTCGCTTGATCCATGGACCACCGGTGGGTGTGGGACGGGCCCCGGCCCCTTCCACTGACACGATAACGCGGCCTGCGCGGCGCGGAGTGACGATCTTGCTGGCCGGGGGTTCTACTGGGCTACGCCGGACTCCCGGACCTGTAGGCGTTCGGCGCGCTCATGCGCCACCTGCGCGCCCGGCACCACGATCACCGGCCGGTCGGCATGCTGCAGGACGGCGTGGGAGACGCTGCCCAGCAACAGCGACTTCACCCCGGTGAGCCCACGGCTGCCCAGGACGATCGCGTCGGCGCCGAGCGCGTCGGCCTGTTCCATGATCGTCGCCCAGATCGTCAGTGCCTGGCGGGTGGACTGCGGCTGGGCGTTGAGCCCGGCGACCCGCGCCAGGGCGCACCCCTCGTCGGCCCGCTCGCGGGCGGCTGCCTCGCTCGCCCGGTCGGCGCCCTCGAAGTCCAGCGGCGCCGCCCCCAGTCCGGCGCCCGTCCGCGCGATGACCGCCGACAGGCCCTCCCAAACCGTCAGCACCGTCGCGTCCTGGCCGGCGAACAGGGCACCCGCGGTGGCGATGGCGGCCTGGGCGTCCGCCGAGCCGTCGTAACAGATCAGGATCCTCATGCCAGCCAGGGTAGGGTGGGTCGTCACCGGCGGCAACCGTAGAGGACCGCAGTCAACCGACTGTTTTCAGGTCTCCGGATCCAGGAGCCCGTGCTCGCGCGCGTAGGCCACCAGCTCCGACCGACTCGTCCGCCCGGCCTTTTGCTGGATGTGGGCCCGGTGGGACTCGACGGTGCGAACGCTGAGGTAGAGCTTCTCGGAGATCTCCGCATTGGTGTGGCCGAGCGCGACGAGCTTCAGCACCTCCA
The DNA here is from genome assembly GCA_051985625.1 of Solirubrobacteraceae bacterium. GTDB lineage: Bacteria > Actinomycetota > Thermoleophilia > Solirubrobacterales > Solirubrobacteraceae > Palsa-465. Next base: position 2,472 of record JBPYFQ010000174.1, on the reverse strand, counting down.
CCTCGCGCTCGGTGAGGCTGTCCGGCGGACCGGGGGGTGTCTCCGGCTCGGCGGCGATCAATCCTCCCAGCTGCGGGTTGAGGTACCGCTGGCCGCGGGTGGCGGCGCGGACTGCCTCCACCAGTTCGGTGTCGGCGGCCTCCTTGAGGACGAACCCCAGGGCGCCGAGCCGCAGCGCCTCCCGCGCAAACCGGGGCTCGTCCTCCATCGTCAGCACCACGATCGCCGTGCCAGGCGACGCGCCGAGCATCCGCGGGATGGCGGCCAGGCTGGAGCCCCCGGGCATGCTGAGGTCCAGCACCATCACCTGCGGCTTGTAGGCGAGTACCTTGCGCACCGCCTCCTCGACGTCGCCGGCCTCGGCGACCACCTGAAACTCGTCGGCGGACTCGAGCAGCATGCGCAGTCCGCTGCGAACGATCGTGTGATCGTCGGCCAGCACGATCGTCGTACCCCGTGATGGATCGGTCCGGGCGATGGCCGAACGCTACCGAAGGACGGCGTGCGAAAAGCTGCCCGTCAGCGTGTCCACGTGGTGCAGGTACGGGCCGAGCCGGCGGGCGGCGATCTTTCCCGCCGGGTGCCACAGTGGCTGCTCGGAGACCTTTGAGTCCAGCGCGCGTCCGTCGGCGCCGAGCCGCGCGGTCATGTACAAGGGCCGCTCGGCTCCCAGCAGGATTCCGTGGAGGACGGGCTCAAACCGGTCGGGCGGGACGTCGGCCCCGGCGTCCCGGGCGATCTCCGCCGCGGCGGTGTCGGCCTGCTGGGCCGCGATGCTCCCGTGCTTGACCGGGAAGGCGGTGGCGTCGCCGGCGGCGTAGACGCCGGTGAGACCGCGGACGTGGCAGCTGTCGTCGACATCGATGAAGCCACCCGGGCCGGCCGGGACGCCCGGCACCCGGCGCGGCGCCAGGTCAGGCATGGCCACCACGCTCTGCACGTGGAGCGAGGGGCGGTCGGGTGCGATGACGACCTCTCCGGCGGCGGGCACGGCACAGTCAGGCGAGGTGACGCGCGTCACGTGGTGGCGGTCGAGCAGGGCCGCCACCGCCAGGCTGGCGGTCTCGCCGAACGCCTCCAGCGGCGCGCGCTCGGGCGTCACCACGAACGCCGCCACCTCCGCGGACATGTCATAGGCGGCGCCCGAGATCATCAGTGCCAGCTCGTACAGCGGCAGCGGCCAGCCCGCCCGGCCGGCGGCGACGAACGCCACCCGGCGCACGTACCCGTCCTCGACGTCCTGAACGAGCCCGCGCAGCCGATCGTCCAGGTATCCGTCGTCGATGGTGCGCGCGTGCTTGAAGCGCTCCCGGACCTCGACGCCGTACGCAATCAGCAACGCGTCGTAGGGGAGGGCGCGGCCGCCGGCCGTGTGGACGAGCCGCCGGCCGGCGTCGAGCAGCGCGACCCGGTCCGCCACCAGTCGGGCGCCGGCGTCGTGGGCGACCTGGGCCAGTTCGTAGCGGCGCCCGCCGGCTCCCGGAAACGGCTCGAGGACGCTCAGGGGCCGGTGGGTGAAGGTTGGCTGTGGCGTGAGCAGGGTCGTCGAGACGCGTTCGGGGCACAGCTCGTGCAGCGCCAGGACCGCCTCCAGCGCGGCCACCCCGCCGCCGGCGACCACCACTCTGAACTCGCCCGCCGAGCCCATGAGCTCACCGTATGCGATCGCGGCCGGCTCTGCCAACCGGCGGCGGGCCCCAACCTGGTTGCGGGGAACTACGGATCAACCGCGCCGCGCCCAGCCACGTCCTGAACACGGCTGCCCTCCCGGGGGGGTTACGCTGCCCCCATGTCCCTGACCGCAGATGAGCTCCAGCTGACCGACGCCTACTGGCGGGCCGCCAATTACCTCTCGGTCGGTCAGATCTACCTGCTGGACAACCCGCTGCTCCGCCGGCCGCTCAGCCCCGAGCACATCAAGCCCCGGCTGCTCGGACACTGGGGCACCACCCCCGGGCTCAACTTCCTCTACGTCCACCTCAACCGGCTGATCCGCCGGCGGGACCTGAACGCCATCTACGTCACCGGTCCGGGGCACGGCGGGCCGGGGCTGGTCGCCAACGCCTACCTGGAGGGCACCTACACCGAGGTCTACCCGCGGATCGGCCATGACGAGGAGGGCCTGCGGCGACTGTTTCGCCAGTTCTCGTTCCCCGGCGGCATCCCCAGCCATGTCGCGCCGGAGACCCCGGGCTCCATCCACGAGGGGGGCGAGCTGGGATACAGCCTCCTGCACGCTTACGGCGCCGCGTTCGACAACCCGGACCTGCTCGTGGCATGCGTGATCGGCGACGGCGAGGCCGAGACTGGACCGCTGGCCGCCAGCTGGCACTCCAACAAGTTCGTCAACCCCGCCGCCGACGGCGCCGTGCTCCCGATCCTTCACCTCAACGGCTACAAGATCGCCAATCCCACGGTGCTGGCACGGATCCCGGAGGCGGAGCTGGTCGCCCTGCTGCAGGGATACGGCCA
>JBPYFQ010000173.1:0-3608 GCA_051985625.1 Solirubrobacteraceae bacterium | reverse complement strand
GCCCGCAGTACGGAGTTGGAGCCGAACACGAGGTCGACCGACGTGGCGGTCCACTTGGCCTCGCCCGAGGTGCGGTCGCGACCCTCGTAGGTCCGGGTCGCCGAGCCGTTGGTCGAGGCGACCGACCACGTCGTGCCCATATCGAGCAGGTTGACGAAGAAGTCGTTGCTCAGGGTCTCGGGCCGGTCGGTGAACACGCCGTGCTTGGACTGCTTGTAGTTGGCGTTCAGCGCCCGCATGCCGCCGACCAGCACGGTCATCTCGGGCACGGTGAGGTTGAGCAGGTTGGCCCGCTCGACCAGCAGGGTCTCCGGCGTCCGGGCATGCCCGCTGTGGATGTAGTTGCGGAACCCGTCGAACGTCGGCTCGAGCACCGCAAACGAATCCACGTCGGTCTGCTCCTGGGAGGCGTCCGTGCGCCCCGGCGTGAACGGCACGGTGACCGTCACCCCGGCGTCCGCGGCGGCCTTCTCGACCGCGGCGCAGCCGCCGAGCACGATCACGTCGGCCAGCGACACCGGCTTGCCGAAGTCGCGCCGGATGCCCTCCAGGACGTCGAGGACCTTGGCCAGCTCGGTCGGGTTGTTGACCTCCCAGTCCTTCTGGGGGGCCAGGCGCAGCCGTCCGCCGTTGGCTCCGCCGCGCTTGTCGGTGCGCCGGAAGCTGGCCGCGGCGGCCCAGGCGGTGCTGACCAGCTGGGAGACCGACAGCCCCGACGCGAGGATCCTGGCCTTCAGGTCCGCGATGTCGGAGTCCCCGATCAGCTCGTGGTCGACCGGGGGAACCGGGTCCTGCCAGATCTGCTCCTCGGGGATCCACGGGCCGAGGTAGCGCGAGGTCGGGCCCATGTCGCGGTGCAGCAGCTTGAACCAGGCCCGGGCGAACGCGTCGGCGAGCTCGTCCGGGTTCTCGTGGAAGCGCCGGACGATCGGTCCGTAGATCGGATCGAGCTTCAGCGACAGGTCCGTGGTGAGCATCATCGGGGCGTGGCTCTTGCCCTCGACGTGGGCATCGGGCACCGTGCCTTGGGCCTCGGGGTTCTTGGGCGTCCACTGATGGGCTCCGGCCGGGCTCTTGGTCAGCTCCCAGTCGTAATTGAGCAGGTTGTCCAAGAAGCCGTTGTCCCACTTGGTCGGCTCGTTGGTCCAGGCGCCCTCCAGGCCGCTGGTCATCGCGTACTCGCCCACACCGCTGCCCACGCGGTTCTTCCAGCCCAGGCCCTGCTGCTCGATCGGGGCGCCCTCGGGCTCGGGGCCGATCTCATCCTCCTTGACCGCGCCGTGGGTCTTGCCGAACGAGTGGCCGCCGATGATCAGCGCGGCGGTCTCCTCGTCGTTCATCGCCATGCGCGCAAACGTCTCGCGGATGTCCTTGGCCGCCTTGAGCGGATCGGGCTCGCCGTTGGGGCCCTCGGGGTTGACGTAGATCAGACCCATCTGGACGGCGCCGAACGGCTTGGCCAGCTGACGCTCGCCGCTGTAGCGCTCGTCGCCCAGCCAGGTGTCCTCCGAGCCCCAGTAGATCTCCTCGGGCTCGAAGATGTCCTCGCGGCCGAAGGCGAAGCCGAAGGTCTTAAAGCCCATCGACTCCATCGCGCAGTTGCCGGCGAACACGATCAGGTCGGCCCAGGACACCTTGCGGCCGTACTTCTGCTTGATCGGCCACAGCAGGCGGCGCGCCTTATCCAGGCTCGCGTTGTCGGGCCAGCTGTTGAGCGGGGCGAACCGCTGGGCGCCCTGGCCGCCGCCGCCGCGGCCGTCCTCGATCCGGTAGGTCCCCGCCGCATGCCAGCTCATGCGGATGAACAGTGGGCCGTAGTGCCCGTAGTCGGCCGGCCACCAGTCCTGCGAGGTGGTCATCAGCTCGAACATGTCGCGCTTGAGCGCCTCGACGTCGAGCTTCTTGAACTCCTCGCGGTAGTCGAAGTCGTCGCCCAGCGGGCTGGCCTGGCCCGGGTGCTGGCGCAGCACCTGCAGGTCGGGCTGGTTGGGCCACCAGTCCTGGTTAGTCTTGGGATTCTCCGTCGCCGGGGTCGGAGACTTGATTGCCGGGCTCTCTGATTCGCTGACGGTGTCGGCCACGGGGGTTCCTCCTACTCGCTCAGTTGTCGTTGTTAGTCGCTGCGGTCGCTGTAAGGCACTCGGGACACCGCCCCCAGAACGTGACCTCGGCCTCGTCGACGACGAAGCCGTGATCGTGGGAGGCCTCCAGACAGGGGGCCGCGCCGACCACGCAATCGACGTCGATGACCGTGCCACACCCGCGGCACACCAAGTGATGATGGTTGTCTCCGGCGCGGGCCTCGTACAGGGCCGCGCTGCCGGCCGGTTCGATCCGGCGGGCCAGCCCTGCGCTGACCAGCGCGCCGAGCGCGTCGTAGATGCCCTGGGTGGAGACGGCTCCCAGGCGCGCGCGGACCAGCGACGAGACTTCGTCGGCCGGACGGTGGCGGCGCTCAGACCGCAGGATGTCCAGCACGGCGATGCGCTGCGCCGTGCACCGAAGCCCGGCGGCGCGGATGTCGCTCTCGCTCGTCGTCATCGTCCGAGCGTCCCAGACTACCTCTAAGAACTGACGCATTCCATGAAGGCGCCCCAAAGATTTCGTTCAACCCGTGGGTTGAGGTCTTAAATCGACCTCCGGTTCAACCCGCGGGCCGACGCCAAACGGGCTCCTGAAGCAGATCATGGTGCCCATGTCCATTACCGATTACCTCATCAATGCAGTGTTCGTTTTGATCGTGCTCCGGCAGGCTCGCGAGCGCGAGCTCGATCTTCGTAGCGTGGTCATCCCGCTGGCGATCGTGGCCTACGTCGCCCAGTTGTACGTGCACTCGATCCCCACCGCCGGCAATGACCTGCTCCTGATCGGCGCGCTCGGGGCCGTCGGTCTCACGCTCGGTGTCGCCAGCGGCTTCGCCACCCACGTCCGGGCCGGCGAGAACGGTCTCGCGGTCGCGCGGGTGGGCTGGATCGCCGGGGCGCTGTTGATCGCGGGGATCGGCTCGCGGATGGTGTTCGAGTTCGCCCTCACGCACGGCGCGCACCATGCCATCGTCAGCTTCAGCATGGCCCACCAGATCGGCGCCGCCGCCTGGCCGGTCGCGCTGGTGATGATGGCGCTGCTCGAGGTCAGCACCCGGATCGTCATCGTCGAGCTCCGCGGCCGTCACGCGATGCAGTCCAGCGTGTCGATCTCGGCCGCGGCGTGACCAGCGACCTTCGGACATCGCAGTATCCGGCCCGCCCCCGGCGGGCCGGATTGCGTTCTATCGTCCCCATCGCGGTGACCGAATCAGAGGGTGGCTCAGGTCTGGCAAGCGAGCGGGTGGCTGAGGCTCGGGCGCGAGCTCAGGAGCGCCTGCATCGCCAACGACGGTCGCTGCGTCCGCTCGGGTGGGCGGTGATCCTCGTGGTGGTGCTGGGCAGCGCCAATAGCCATCCGGCGCCGGCCCTGCACGGCAAGGGACTGGCGGTGACCCTCGCGTTGTGTGGGTTCGCCGCGGCGCTGGTGATCGCGATCAGCGACAGCTTCCCCGAGCGCAGCCTCGGCCTGCAGGTAGCCGTGATCGCGGTGATGGGCACCGCCGGCGTCGCGATCGCTGGGCT
>JBPYFQ010000172.1:0-10263 GCA_051985625.1 Solirubrobacteraceae bacterium | reverse complement strand
CACCGACACCCGCCACGTGCATATCGCCGTCGCCGGCGCGGGGCTGTCCGGGCTGGGCATGGCCATCGCGCTCAAGCAGGACGGGATGGATGACTTCGTCGTGTTCGAGCGGGCGGGCGACCTGGGCGGCACCTGGCGGGACAACTCGTACCCCGGCTGCGCCTGCGACATCGCCAGCGTCCTGTACTCGTACACCGACGAGCAGAACCCGCTCTGGAGCCGGGCGTTCGCCCCCCAGGCGGAGATCTGGGCCTACATGCACGAGGTGGCGGACCGCCACGGGGTCGGCGGCCACATGCGCTTCGACCACGACGTCCTCGATGCGGCGTTCGACGCCGAGGCCGACCGGTGGGAGATCTCCACCAGCCAGGGCGACTACACGGCCGACATCCTCGTCTCAGCCACCGGGGCCCTGGCCGACCCGTCGGTCCCGGACCTGCCCGGGCTGGATCGGTTCGCCGGCACCGTGTTTCACTCCGCCCGCTGGAACCATGACCATGACCTGCCCGGCCGCCGGGTGGCGGTGGTCGGCACCGGCGCGTCGGCCATCCAGTTCGTGCCGGAGATCCAGCCGCGGGTGGGCCGCCTGACGCTCTTCCAGCGCACGCCGCCCTGGGTACTGCCGCGGGGCAACCCGCGGATTCCGCTCCGCTGGCAGCGGCGCTTCGCCCGCCGCCCCGCCCTGCTGGGGTTCGCCCGCCGGGCGGTGTTCTCGTTGTACGAGTCCTTCCACGTCGGCTTCCGCCACCCGGCGGTCATGAAGCTGGTCGAGCGCCGGGCCAAGAGCACCATCGCCAAGCAGGTGGCCGACCCCGAGCTCCGGGCCAAGCTCATCCCGGACTACCGGCTCGGCTGCAAGCGCATCCTCGGCTCCAACTCCTGGTATCCGGCGCTGACCCAGCCGAACGTGGACGTGGTCACCGCTGGCATCGCCGAGGTGACCGAGACCGGGATCGTCGACGCCGACGGCGTCCATCACGACGTTGACACGATCATCTTCGGCACCGGCTTCCACGTGACCGATATGCCGTTTGCCGAGCGGGTGCGCGGCCGCGACGGGCGCACCCTGGCCGCCACCTGGCAGGGGAGTCCGAAGGCCCACCTGGGCATGGCGGTCCCTGGCTTCCCGAACCTGTTCATGCTCCTCGGCCCCAACACCGGGCTCGGTCACAACTCCGTGCTGCTGATGATCGAGGCGCAGATCGCCTACCTGAGGAAGGCCCTGCGCTACCGCCGGCAGCACGGCCTGAGCACCCTGGAGCCGACGGCCGCCGCGTACGGCGAGTACATCGGGGCCGTCGACCGGGGAACCGACGGCAGCGTGTGGACCGCGGGCGGGTGCCTGAGCTGGTACCTGGACGCCAGCGGCCGCAACTCGACGCTGTGGCCGGGTAGCGTGCGCGAGTACCAGCGCCGGCTCGCCCGGTTTGAGATCGGCGACTATGCCACCGAGCTTCCGCGTCCCGTGCCTGAGCACGAGCCGGCACTCGCCTGAACGACGACATCGACAGGGAGACGCAGATGAGCAGGAACAGGCTGGAGCTCGATGGACGCACCGCGTTCGTGTCCGGCGCGGCGTCCGGCATCGGCCGCGCCCTGGCCCAGCGCCTGGCGGGGCACGGCTGCCCGCTGGCGATCGTCGACCAGGACGAGGAGGGGCTGCGTGAGACGGCCGATCTGATCGCCGGGGTGGGTGGGGACGTATTAGCCCGGAGGCTCGACGTCCGCGATCGCCAGGGCCAGATGGCGTTTGCCGCGGAGGTGGCCGAGTGGGCGCCCCAGCCGCTCGGCTACGTGTTCAACAATGCCGGCGTGGCCACCTCGCAGTCCATCGCCGACGGATCGGTCGAGGACGACGAGTGGGTGATCGACATCAACTTCGGCGGCGTCGTGAACGGCGTGCGCGCGTTCCTGCCCATCCTGCTGCGCCAGGATTCGGGGGTCATCGTCAACACCTCCAGCGTGTTCGGCCTGGTGGGCATCCCATATCAGAGCGCCTACTGCGCCTCGAAATTCGCGGTGCGGGGCTTCACCGAGTCGCTGCGCCACGAGCTCCGGGGCACGGGCGTCCACGCCGTCACGGTCCACCCGGGCGGCGTGAAGACGAGCATCGCCCGCAACGCCCGCTACCACGCGCACCCGCTCCGGCCCGACCTCAGCCACGAGGAGGCCGCCCGCCAGTTCGAGAAGATCGCATTCACCCGGCCCGACCGCGCGGCCCGGATCATCCACGACGGGGTCAAGGCCGGCCGCAGCCGGATCCTGGTCGGCCCGGACGCCTACGTGTTCGACGGCCTGGCCCGCGCCATGCCGAACCGGTACTTCGACGTGTTGGCGTTCCTGGAGGAACGTCTCGCCCAGCGCGGCTGACGGCGGCGTCCACGCCGCGATGGCGTGAAACCGAGCCCGCCCGCCCCCGGTTTTCTCCGCACCCCACGTTTCCTTGGCGCCCGGCGTCTGCTTGGATGCAGCTGCACGAAAGGAGCTGGAGATGACCGCCACCTCTCCGCGGGCGATCCGCCCCACTGATTTTCTCGCCATTGACGATCTCCTCGACGACGAGGAGCGGATGATCCGCGACACCGTCCGCGCGTTTGTCTCCGACCAGGTTGTCCCGTACGTGGGGGACTGGTTCGAGGAGGGGCGCATCCCGCTGGAGCTGGCGCGCGAGCTGGGGAAGCTGAATGTCCTGGGCATGCACCTGCACGGCTACGGCTGCGCGGGCGCGAGCGCCACCGCCTACGGGCTGGCCTGCCTGGAGCTGGAGGCCGGGGACAGCGGAGTCCGCAGCCTGGTCTCGGTCCAGGGCTCGCTGGCCATGTACGCCATCCACCGCTGGGGCTCCGAGGAGCAGAAGCAGGAGTGGCTGCCACGGATGGCGGCGGGGGAGGCGATCGGCTGCTTCGGTCTGACCGAGCCGGATGCCGGCTCCGACCCCGGCTCGATGCGCACCCGCGCCAAGCGCTCAGGCGACGACTGGGTCCTGCACGGGCAGAAGATGTGGATCACCAACGGCTCGGCGGCCGACGTGGCGGTGGTCTGGGCCCGCACCGAGGACGGCGTGCGCGGATTCCTGGTCCCGAAGGGGACGAAGGGTTTCACCACCCAGGACATCCACCGCAAGCTCTCGCTGCGGGCGTCGGTCACCTCCGAGCTGCTGCTCGACGACGTCCGCCTGCCGGCCTCGGCGATGCTCCCGGAGGCGACCTCGCTGCGCGGCCCGCTGTCCTGCCTGAACGAGGCCCGGTACGGGATCGTGTGGGGGGCGATGGGGGCGGCCCGCGCCTGCCTGGAGGCGGCGCTGGACTACAGCAAGGAGCGGGTGGCGTTCGGCCGGCCGATCGGCGCCACCCAGATCCAGCAGCAGAAGCTGGCTCACATGGCGCTGGAGGTCAACCGCGGGACGCTCCTGGCCCTGCATCTGGGCCGGATGAAGGACGAGGGCCGGCTGCTCCCCGAGCAGGTGAGCATGGGCAAGCTCGGCAACGTCAACGCGGCGCTCGACGTGGCCCGGACCGCCCGCCAGGTGCTCGGCGCCAACGGGATCACGCTCGAGTACCCGGTCATCCGCCACATGAACAACCTGGAGTCGGTGGTCACCTACGAGGGGACCGCCGACGTCCACGCGCTCGTCGTCGGTGGCGCGCTGACCGGCATCAACGCGTTCCGCTGACCATGGCTGAGCGCTCCAAGCCCCAGATCGACGTCCCCGCCGACACGCCGCCGTCCTACCAGCTGGAGGTGGAGGACATCGAGGTGGGCGACGGCGAGGAGGCCGTCGCCGGGAACATCGCCGAGGTCCACTACGTCGGCGTGTCCTGGAAGAACGGCCGGCAGTTCGACGCCTCGTGGGACCGCGGGCAGACGTTCAAGTTCGGGCTCGGCAAGGGCCAGGTGATCGCCGGCTGGGACCAGGGCGTGCAAGGCATGCGCGTCGGCGGCCGCCGCCGGATCACCATCCCGCCCATGCTCGCCTACGGCAAGCGTGGTGCCGGCGGCGTCATCGGGCCCGACGAGACGCTCGTCTTCGTCGTTGACCTGATCGGCCTCCGATAGTCCTGGTCCCCAGCGGGGACCCCCGGCGGAGTACCGGCGGGGACCCCGGGCGGGGGCCTCACGCAACGCGAGCGGACGAGCCGTCAATCCTGCACCAGGCTCTCGGCAGACTCGCCTTGGCGCATCGCCGTCCGCTCGCATCACGCGGTTGTCCCGGCGGATCTTCTACCTCGCCCCGCCGTCCCGAAAACACGATCTGAGACCTCCTCGGCCCGAGGTGGGTGCTTGGCTACCCTTCTCGACGAGCCGGCGATGCCAGACGCAGTCGTCCACTGGTCCTCGCTGTGAGCGCCGCGCGCCCGGGCCTGAACCTCAGGCCACTGCGGAAACCACCAGGCCGGCCGGAATCGTGGCCCGTGCCCCGGTTGCCCGCGGCTCCAGGCCGCCCGCGCCGTTCCGCTCCAGTGTGTTGCGCTCAAGCTCCAGCGCCTGGACGCGCCCGTGGCCGAGGATCCGCGTCGGGGAGAGCAGGAAGCGCAACGCCACCCGGCATGAATGGGCCCGGCGCGGACGCGCGGCGTACTCCCGGAGCAGGCGCAGGTTGTCCTCCATGGTTGCGCGACGCTCACGGTCACGCAGCGAGGCGGGCACCGCGAGCTCTCCGGGATCGGCCACGACGTCGATATCGCCGAGCCGGCCGAGGTGGCGCAGCCGCTCCGGGGTGAACCCCGCCTGCTCCGGCCCGCCGCGTCCAATGACGACGACCTCCTCGATCGGGCTGCGGGCCAGCGCCAGGGCCGCCGCCACATCGAGTCCCCCGTCGCTGTCGCCGATCACGACGGCGCGACGACAGCGGAGGTCGATCTCGTCGTGACTGTGCTCCGGATGGCCGGCCAGCCAGGCCCGGAGCGATGACGCCGTGGTGACGCCGGCCAGTTCGGCGCCCGGGATCGAGAGCCCACGGATGCCGAGGTCGCCGAGCGATGCCATCAGTGCGGTTATCGCTCACGCGTTCCTGAACCTTGAGGAGTCGCTGCAGTCAGCGCGGGCGGCCGCCGATAAGTCGAGAAGATGGAGCACCCAGCGGTCGATCGCCTCAGCCGGCAAATGCGGGAGTACCTGGCGCGTCAGGAGAACGCGTTCGTCTCCAGCTGCGACCGGGACGGCGTCTGCCACGCCTCCGTTCAGTCCGGACCTCCGGGGTTCGTCCGGGTCCTGAGCGACGCCACGCTGATGTGCCCCGAGTACGCCGGCGACGGTCTCATCGCCGAGAACGCCGGCCCGGTCGCGCTGCTGTTCGTCGACTCGTCGGGCAGCGGGCACCGCCTGACCATCAGCGGACGCGCTCGGGCCGTTGTGCACGACGCGGTTGAGGTGTTTGCGCCGCTGCTGCGGACGGCCGGGATCGACCAGATCGTCGACGTCGTCGACGGCCGACCGCTGACGCCGGCCCGGTGGCTGCTCGTCAGCATTGCCTCGGCCCGGATGGACGCTCCCGCTGCCGGGCTCCCGTGCGGTCGCCCGGTCCCGCCGGCCGTGGCGGCGCCCATCGCCGCCGATGCGCCGGTCCCGACAGTGCCCCCCACCGACGGTCCGTCGATGACGGCGGGCACGACCGACGACGACGAGCTCACCTACCTGCTGCCTCCCGCCTGGCTGGACGCCTAACCCCCAAAGGACTCACATGACACTGCACGAGCTGTATCGGATCGAACAGGGCAATCTCGTCACGAGGCGCGAGTTGATCGGCCTCGACGCCCGGGACGTGAAGGCGCTGGCGCGCCTGCGCCCGTGGGCCGAGAAGACCATCCCGGCGATCGTCTCGGCCTTCTACGACCATCAGTTCGCGTTCGGGCCGACGGCGGGGTTCTTCGCCGCCCATGCCAAGCGCAGCGGCATGACTGCGGCCGACCTGCGCCCGGCGCTGGAGAGCGCGCAGCAGGGCTACCTCCAGCAGATCTTCCGCGAGGCCGCCGAGGGCGGCGACTTCGGCACCGCCTACTTCGACACCCGCCTGAAGATCGGCCGGGTCCACAACACCATCGACCTTCCGCTGAAGTGGTACATCGGCAGCTACATGACCTGGTTCGACCTGTTCTCCGAGCGGCTGGCGCGTAGCTTCTCCGGCCGGCCCCGGGTGCGGCGGCGGGCGGAGCGGGCGCTGCTGGCCGTGTTCAACCTCGACTGCCAGGCCGTCGTCGAATCCTTCTACTACGACACATTCGCCACGATGGGCGTCGACCTGGGCCAGATCCCCTCTGACGGACCGCAGGAGGACCTGTCCGACCAGGCCGCTCGGCTCAGGGACGCGGTCCGCAGCCGTCTCGATGCCGTGGCCGAGGTCTCCGGAGGCGTGCGCGAGTCCTCTCGGGCAGTCGCGCTCAGCTCCGAGGAGGCGCGCCGTGCGGTGATCGAGGTCGCCACCGCCATCAGCGAGGTCGCCGCGGGCGCCGACCGTCAGGTCCGCATGGCGGAGTCGGCCCGCGACGCGGTCGACGAGGTGTCCGAGACGATCCGCGCCACCGCCGAGAACGCCGGCCGGACCTCCGACGCCGCCGCCCAGGCGCGCAGCGTCGCCGAGGAGGGCGTCGGCGCCGCCACCCAGGCAACCGAGGCGATGGTGGCGCTGCGCGAGGGGTCGGATCAGATTACCTCCGCCATCTCGGCGCTGGCGTCGAAGTCCGAGCAGATCGGGACGATCGTGGCGACGATCACCGGGATCGCCGACCAGACGAACCTGCTGGCGCTCAACGCCGCCATCGAGGCCGCCCGGGCCGGCGAGCAGGGCCGCGGCTTCGCCGTCGTGGCCGAGGAAGTGCGCAAGCTGGCCGAGGAGTCCCAGCGGGCGGCGGGCGAGATCGCCGCGCTGATCGAGACGATGCAGGCGGAGACCAGGGCCGTGGTGGGCATCGTGCAGGACGGCGCTGCCCGCACCGAGCACGGCGTCGCCACCGTCGAGCAGACCCGCGCGGCGTTCGAGAGCATCGGCGAGGTGGTGGTCGACATGACCGATCGCATCTCCCAGATCGCGTCGGCCGCCCAGCACATCGCCGAGCGCACGAGCGCGATGAAGGACAGCATCGTGGAGGTCGCCTCGGTGGCCGAGGAGGCCTCGGCGTCGACCGAGCAGGTCTCGGCCTCGACCCAGCAGACGACCGCCTCGGTGGAGCAGATCGCCGCCAGTTCGCACGAGATGGCACGCAGTGCCGAGCGGCTGGCCGCGCTGTTCTCTGAGACCGATCAGCCCGTCGGCTGACGTCACGCCGGCGGCGGGAGCGCGGCAACGGCCGCAACCCGCGCCGGTCGCATGTGTCTCTTGTTAGCGTGTGACCCGTCTCGACCTTGAGACGTCCGCGCCGCCCTTGGCCGGCCGACGCCGAGCGCCGCCCGTGATGTCCCGCATTTCAACGATCGCCAGTCCTCGTCCCGGACAGTTGATCAGTCGCCTGGTGCTGCTGATCGCCACGCTGTGCCTGGCCGGATGCGGGACGGCCGGGACCGGCGGCTCTCAGGGGCCGACCGGCTCCGACCCGGCGGCCGCCGTGGTCTCGGTGCCGCAGGCCCACCCGCAGGTCGTCGAGCCGTCGGCGGGGGCGCAGGCCGCCGCCTCCGGCGGCACCCCCACCGGGCCACCGCCGGTGGGCGATGTCAACGCCCACGCGCCGCCGCTGTCGCAGGTACGCGCCGAGTTGCGGTTGGAGGTCATCGCCGCCCGCGTGACCAGCGCGACGTACATCGATCCGCTGCGCTATGTCTCGGTCTGGGAGCGAACCGACCAGGGCGTCGACGCCACCATGCCCGTCGGCGCGCCGATCCTGGCGCCCTGCAAGGTCAAGGTCCTGGCCATCATTCCGGGCTGGTACGCCGGGCAGCCGCTGGTCTACTTCGAGCTGCTCAACGGGCCCGATGCCGGCAAGGTCCAGTACGTCGCCGAGGAGATCACCAGCATCGTGCCCGGCGGCACGATCCTCCAGCAGGGCCAGCCGATCGCCCGGTTCGCGCGGGTCGGCACCGGCATCGAGTATGGGTGGTCGACGCTCAACGGGGTCACCCTGGCCCGGGCTACGACCGGCTACGAGGAGGGCCAGGCCACCCCCGCCGGCCAATCGATACGCAACTGGCTGAACAGCCTGGGCGCTCACGCGGGCAGTTCCTGAGCCGGGCCAAAGGGCGACAATGAGCCGATGGCCGCTCCGGTCACGCTTGATCTGGTGCGCGCGCTGCTCCAGACGCGGTGCGCGCAGCTCGCCGATGTCGACCTCGCTCCGGGGGCGAACGAGCGGCTGCTCGTCCGCACGGACGTGTCCGGCACGATGCAGCTGTCCGAACTGTCCGGGGGAGCGCTCACCGAGCTGACCGCCCTGCCGGAGCCGGTGGCCGGCGCGCACTACCTGCCCGGCCTCCGGCGTGCGGTCTTGGAGGTCGACGCGGGCGGCAACGAACGCCATCAGCTCTACCTGCTCGATCTCGAGCAGGCGGCCGGGGCGCCGGTCACCGGGCTGGACGGGTTGTCGGCGCTGACCGCCGAGCCTCGCTTCGGCCATCGCTTCGCCGGGGTCTCGCATGACGGCCGGACGATCGCGTACGTCTCAAACCGGGCCAACGGCGTCGACTTCGACCTGTGGCTGTCCGACGCGGTGAGCCACGAGCACCGGCTGCTGTTCGCGGACGGCGCGTTCCTGCAGCCGGGGTCCGGGTTCTCGCCGGACGGTCGGCTGGTGTCCGTGCTGCGGCCGGGCGATCGGCCGCTCGACCTCGACCTGGTGCTGGTCGACGTCGCCACCGGCGAGAGCCGCATGCCCCTGGCGCATCCGGGGGAGGCGGCGCTGGTCGGCCCGCCGGCCTGGGTCGGCCCGGACAGCTTCTACGCATCGTCGAACGCCGGGCGCGATTTCGCCGCCATCGTCCACCACGACCTGGCGACGGGCGTCACCACGACCCTGGCCGGGACTGGGGAGCAGGCTGACGCCGACGTCGTGGGCGGCCCCGACGGCCGCCGGATCCTGATCATCGAGAACCGTGAGGGCGCCGACCGGATGCACCTGCGCGATGTGCCCGACGGGACGCCGGCGGCTATCCCGTCGCAGCCGGAAGCCGGCGTCGTCTCCTCACACGCCGTCGACCGCCCGGTGCTCTCGGCCGACGGCGGGCGGGTCTACTACACGCTGACGACCCCGCGTCTGGCCGGGGACGTGTTCGTCCACGACGCGGCCCTGGGGGAGACACGGCGGCTGACACACAGCCCGGCGCCGATCGGTCCTGATGAGCTGGTGAGCCCGGAGGCGACGACGATCGCCAGCTTCGACGGCGAGTCGATCCGGGCATTCGTGTTCCGTCCGCCGGACGCTCCGGCCCGGGCGCCGGTGGTCCTGGTCATCCACGGGGGGCCGGAGTCGCAGGCGATGCGCTCGTTCAACCCGGCGATCCAGGCGCTGGCGCTCAGCGGCTACGGCGTCGTCGTGCCCAACGTGCGGGGCTCAACCGGGTACGGCAAGCGCTACGCGTCGCTCGATGACACCACCCGCCGGCTTGACTCCGTGCGGGATCTCGAGGCCGTCCATGCGTTCCTGGAGCCGGCCGGATTTGACCCGGCCCGCGCGGCGCTGTGGGGCGGATCGTACGGCGGGTACATGGTCCTGGCCGGACTGGCCTTCCAGCCGCAGCTGTGGGCGGCGGGCGTGGACATCGTCGGCATCTCCGACCTCGTCACCTTCCTGGAGAACACGTCGGACTACCGCCGAGCCCACCGGGAGCGGGAGTACGGCTCGCTGGAGCACGATCGGGAGTTCCTGGCCTCGGCTTCACCGCTGCGGCGGGCCGACCAGATCCGGACCCCGCTGTTCATCATCCACGGGCGCAACGACCCACGCGTGCCGGTGAGCGAGACCGAGCAGCTCGCCGACAACCTCACGGGCCGCGGCGTTCGCTGCACGACGCTCATCTACCCGGACGAGGGGCACGGCCTGGCCCGGCTGGCCAACCGCCTGGACGCCTATCCCCAGGCGATCGCGTTCCTCGACGACGTGCTCAGGCGCTGAACGCGGGCGTCCCGGGATACCGCCGCGCCGGGGTCGCGGCGGCATCCGGGGCTCACCACCGGTCCGCGGGCGTGCGCCTACTGACCGCCTGAGGGTGCGGGAGCCGGCTGCGCCGGCGCGGTCGTCTGTGGTGTGCTGGACCCCGCGGCCGCCGACGGCTCGCCAGACGTCGGGGCCGGGGTCGTGGGGGAGGGGGTGGACGTGGTGTCGGTGGGGGCCGGCGGCGTGG
>JBPYFQ010000171.1:0-33485 GCA_051985625.1 Solirubrobacteraceae bacterium | reverse complement strand
GACTGCAGCGCCTGCCAGCCGGGGATGCCGTTGACCTCCAGCACGACGGCCTCACCATCGGCCCCCACCAGCAGGTCGACGCCGGCCACGTCGGCCTCGACCGCCCGGGCCGCCGCCACCGCCAGGCCGCGCTCGGCCTCGCTGAGGACCACGGCGCGCGGCCGGGCGCCGCGGGCGACGTTGGCCCGCCACGAGTCGGTGACGCGCTCCATGGCCCCGGCCACCTCATCGGCCACCACCAGCACCCGGAGATTGCGAGAGCCGGCCACCGTTCGCTGCACGTAGTAGACCCCGCGCTCCAGCTCCAGCGCCCGGAACACGCGGTGCGCGACGTCGCGATCCTGCACGCGCACGATCCCGTTGCCCATCGCCCCGAACAGCGGCTTGACCACCACGTCGCCCCCGAGCTGGTCGAACGCGGCCATCGCGCCGTCGTAGCGCTCGCAGACGATCGTCGGAGGCGTGGGCAGCCCGGCCCCGGCGAGCACGGCGCCCGCCCACGACTTGTCGACGGTCCGCTCCACGGCGCGCGGGCTGTTGACGCAGCGCACGCCGTGGTCGGCGAGGATATGCAGCACGTCCATCCGGAAGATCACCTGCTCCAGCGAGCCGCGCGGAAGCCCCCGGACGACGAGCAGGTCAAGCTCGTCCAGGGCCTCGCCCTCGGGCCCACGCACCCGCACCGCCCCGTCGGCGTCGACCGACGAGCGCAGCCGCGTGGCGGGCACAGCGATCACCTGGTGCCCGCGCCGGCGCAACACATCGACCAGCCCGCGGGTGTGCCACGAGCCGGTGGCGCCGAGGACCCCGGCCCGGAGCGGCCCGGTCACGACTGAAACGACCGCTCCAGCACCTGGGGCGCCAGCCCGCCGCCGTAATGGGCGCGGCCGGACTCGGTGCTCGTCAGCGTGACCGCCGCCGGGCTGAACAGCAGCGGATCGATGTCGTAGAACTTCCAGTCGGCGGCGGCCAGCAGCTCGCCGAACGGGATGCCGAACGAGTCCGAGGCCGCCGAGGGCAAGCGCCGGGCCAGGTCGGCGGTCTCCTCGTCGGACGCCTCGAGCCACAGGTGCACGGTCCCGCCGTACAGGACGGCGTCGTTGGTGCGGCCGATGGCGTCCGGGTCGTTGCCGGCCACCGGCGCCAGCGGGCAGCAGCCCCAGCCCTGGCGCACCCGGGCCGGGTCGATGCCCAGCTCGTGGAGCTTGTGCAGCGCGGTCTCCACGACCCGGGCGGAGATCTGCACCGAGCCGCAGATCGACGCGGTCCGGGCAATCAGGAACGTGACCCGATCCGCCGGCACGGCGCACCGCTCGGCCACCTTGGCCACCACCTCGGCCGGCGGGTCCTGGCCCGTCTCCAGGCACAGCACCGCCCGGTCGGCCTGCTCGCGCCAGCTCAGCTCCTCGAACAGGTCCTCGGCCCGGGCCAGCGCCCGCCCCGGGCCGCTGGCCATGGCGAAGAACTTGTCGTGCTCCAGCTTCCAGCCGGCGTACTGGGCGGCCAGGCAGGCGGCGGCCGGATCGTCGGCGACCACCCCGACGCCGGGCCAGGTGCGGTCGCCGACCGTGACCGGGACCGGGTCGATCCGGCCCAGCCCGCCCATGCAGGCGGCGGCGAAGCCGAGCCCGGCCTGCAGCCCGCCGCGGGCCCGTGCGCCGCAGTCGACGACGCGGGCCCCGGAGTCAAGCGTGCGCACCTCGATCCCCAGCGCGTCGGCGTCGGCGGCTAGCGCGTCGGCGAGCGCGGCGGCGCGTTCGTTCATCGACAGGCTCACCGGCGGTCCTCCTCGTCGTCGAAGATCAGGATCTCCCCCCGGCGAAGCTCGGTCCGGTCGCCCGACCACCGGCTCCACGTCCCGCGCAGCAGCGCCTCGTCCACGGCCAGGCCGAGCGCGCGCACGCGGCGCAATTGGAGCATGAGGGCGGGCGGACGATAGCGGGCGGCGAACGCGTAGCTGGGCAGCGGCTCAAGCGCCCGGCCGGACACCAGGCTGCCTCGCTTGTTGCCCAGCCCGGCCTCGGCGCCGATCCCGCCCAGCGCGATCACCGTACCGGCCAGCATGCGCAGCCCGGCGCCGGCCCCGCTCGCCCCGCCGACGGCCACCAGCCCACGCCGCATCCCGGCGCCGGCCTCCTCCCCGGCGTCGCCGGAGACGACGATCTCCCCACCGGTCATGCCCGCACGGGCACCGGGGTGGGCGCCACCGAGCCGGGCGCCGGCGTCGCCGATGATCCGCACCAGGCCGCCGCCCATCTCGGCCCCCGCCCATGCCCCGGCGTCGCCGCGCACCTCGATCTCGCCGCCGGTCATACGCGCCCCGAGGTGATCGCCGCACGATCCCTCCACCACGAGGCGGCCCGAGCTCATTCCGGCCCCGATCCCGTCGACCCGGCTCAGGTCGCCGGTCAGCACCAGGTCCTCCCCCTCCGGCGCGCCGGACACGGCGAACAGGTCGCCGACGGCCGCCTGCTCCCGGCCGCAGCGCACGGTGAGCGCGGCCACCCGGGCGGCGGTGACGCCGGCCAGGCGGTCCGGCGTCAGCACCGCGGCGCGCACGCGCGCCGGAGGCTGGGTCCGCAGGGCGAGGGTCAGCGTCACGGTGGGTCGCGCAGCTCCGAGAGCGGAAAGTGAAATTCACCCAGCTTGCCGCCGAAGTTGGCGGCGGTGACGTGCTCGGCGCCGGCAGCGGCGGCGGCGTGCAGGCCGCGGCGCATTGCCTCGCGGACCGCCTCGTCCGAGACCCCGTCGATGACGATCTCAAACACGGCGTTGACACCGTCGGGCACGAGCGAGTCGTCGATCTGAGCCCGCAGCGTCGGCGCCAGTTGGTGGTTGGTGGAGGCCATCATCGACTTCGACTTGAGCGAGCCGACCTTGCTGCCACTGCGGACGATTCCGCCCGGGAACGGCAGGGCGATGCCCTCGCCGCGCATGGCCTGCGCCGCCGCCTCGGCCGCCGCCAGCGCAGCCGCATCGCCGCCGGCCTGAACGATCAGGTTGCCGCCGCCCACACCCCGGCCGACGCCGACCGAGTCGGCGACGAGGAACTCGCCCTCCAGGACCGGGATCCGCCAGAACCGCCGGCCGGCGATGACCTTGCTGCCCTGAAACCCGTCGCCGAAGTAGCGCAGCGTCGCCCCCAGCGGCGCCGTGCGGTCGGCGTCGGGCAGCCCGTCAAAGCACGCGGTGGTGGGGCACGTCATGACGCATTGCCCGACCCGTTCCACCACCCGCTTGCCGACGCCCTCGCGGTCCATGGCGAACAGCAGCACCGCGGTGCCGGGCCGGCCGTCCGGGGTCTCGCCGGAGTCAAGCGTCCGCTCGATCGCCGCCTCGCACTTGCACCCGATGACCGAGGTGGCGAACCCGGTGGCCGAGCGGGCCGCCTCCAGCGCCCAGGCCGGCGTGGCGGCGGTGATGACCAGGCGGGCGTAGCGCATGGGGAACGCCTCAGCGAACGTGTCCTCCACCTGCGTGGCGCCCAGCCGGTAGCCGGCGGCAGCGCTCATCGCCCGGCCTCCACGATCCGGGCCGGCTCACGCAGGGCGGGATCGCGCACCGGGTAATGCTCGAACGCCACCGTGTACCGGTCGCCGAACAGCGGCGCCAGCACGTCGGCCACATCGGCGTCGAACGGGGCACGGGCGGAGTGCAGCAGCCCATCGCCGGCCACGCGCAAATCGCCGTCCTCGACGGCCAGCGCGCCGCCCTTGATCACGTAACGGGGCGTGGCGAACATCTCCTCGCGGTCGGCCCGGTCGTGATAAATGGTCACGTCGGCGTCGGCCCCGACCCCCAGATGGCCCTTGTCGGCCAGTCCGAGCCGGCGGGCCGGGGCGGCCCGGGTGATGATCGCGATCTCATTCAGCGTGTACTCGCGCTCCAGCCCGTCGGGCAGGACGGTGCGGCGGATCGCCCGCTGGTTGGCCCGCCCCATCTCCGCCTCCCGGAAGGCGCGATCCATGAGCAGCCGGATCAGCTTGGGGTAAGCGAGGAACGAGCCACCGTTGGGGTGGTCGGTGGACAGCATGACCTGCCAGGGATCACGGTTGAGCAGGAACAACTCCAACCCGATCCCCCACTGCAGGGCGTGGACGTAGTTGCCCGCCTTGTAGGTGTACGGGACGATCCCGCAGCCGGTCTCGACCTCGGTGTCGGCGTTCAGCCACTTGCCGTGGCCGATGTCGCGCAGCACCGCCGAGACGGGTGCGTCAGCGGTCATCGTCACCGCGTCGCCGAACATGACCTGGCCCACGTCGGCGGTGATCTCCGGGTGCCCGGCCAGGAACTCGACCAGCTCCGTCGCCCGCGAGCGGGGCTGACCGCCCGGCTTGCCCCCGTAGGCGTGGAACTGGATGTGGGCGAAGTGCGCCTGGCGGCCGGCCAGGGTGCGCATCGTCTCCAGCGTCGTGTCGGCGTTGCCCGGCACGCCCAGGTTGTTGGCGTGGACGTGGACGGGATGGGGCAGCCCCAGTTCGTCGGCCGCGCCGCCGATCGCCTCCAGGATCTGGCGCGGCGTCACCCCGTAGCCGGGCACGGCCTCGTCGAGCGTGTGCACGTTGCCGTTGCTCTGCTTCCAGGGCTCGACGCCGCCGGGGTTGACGAGCTTGACCCCGTAGCCGCCGGTGGCGTCCAGCCACCACGCGATGGCATCGCGCAGCTCGGATGACGACGTCCCGCCGGCCCGGCGGATCAGCTCGAACAGGACCTGGTTGTTGCCCATCAGGACGAGGAACAGGGCGTCGATCATCGGCGTGTCGCGCAGCTCGGCCAGCACGTGGCGGGCGGCCAGCGGCGGGGCGGCCGCCTCCACCACGGTCGTGTAGCCGAGCATCGAGTAGCGGTAGCCGGTGGTGAACGTAGAGGGGACCAGGCCGCCGGTGCCGGAGCGCAGGATCTCGGTGCGGTCCATGGGGTCGTCGCGGCGCTCCTCGGGCGACAGCTTGCGCGCGGCGTTGACCGCCGGGCCGGCGATGTGGGCGTGGACGTCGACCCCGCCGGGCATCACGACCATCCCCCGGGCGTCGATCCGGCGGGCCTCCGGGCCGACGTCGGCGACCACCTTCCCGCCGTCGAGGCACACGTCGCGCACCTCGCCGTCGACCTGGTTGGCCGGATCGTGGACGGCGCCGCCGGTGATGCGGATCGCCGTCACGCGGTGACCTCGGCGAGCAGCCGGGCGAGCAGGTCGGCCGCGGTCGGGGCGTCGCCGCCGGCCGGGGCCTGGAGGGTGAGCGGCACGCCGTCGAGCCGGTGCACGGTGCCGCCCGCCTCCACGCCGGCGGCCGCGGTCCGGATCGACACCGCCACGTCCTCCGACGGCGCGACGGCCCCCAGCGCTATCTCGGTCACCCCGGCGGGCAGCGGGGCCGGCACGCCGCAGACGCGCAGCGCCACGTCGACGCCCTCGGCGGTGACCAGCGGCTCGGTGGCGGTGACCAGCTCCGGGTGGCCGCCGGCCAGGTCGACGGCGCCGGGATAGCCGGTCTGCCAGGCCAGCACGTCGTCGGCGCCTCGCGTTCCCGCGGCCCGCGGGAGCGCCAGCGTCACGGCGTGACGGTCGTGGGCCAGCGAGCGCACCAGCTCTTCCAGGGCCAGCGCCCGCCGCTGGCCCCCGTCGCCGCCGGTCAGGCCGGGTCCGTACACGAACGCCACGTGGGGCACCGCGTCGATGCGCTCCAACAGCTCGCCCACCTCGAGCCCGAGCGGGGCGCCATCGGACACCCCCCGCTGGAGCGCGTGCAGGGTGACGAGCGCTTCGAGGTCGCGCTCCCGCGGCCAGCGCAGGCGCACATCCGCGCGCTCGGCGGTGGCGGTGTCGTGGTCGTCGACGACGGCGAGCACGCGCTCCGCCTCACGCCCGTCGCCGAAGCCCAGCCGCTCCAGGAGCCGGGGGTGGGTGGTCTCCGGGTCCTCGCGCCAGATGACCACGAGCCGGGAGCGCTCGCCGATCTCGCCCAGGGTGGCGGTCGAGGCGCCGCGCAGCGCGAAGGCGGGAGCCCCGGGCCACGGGCCGGTCGCGGTCTGCGTCGTGACCAGCGCGCCGAGGCGATCGGCCAGGGCGACCGCGGCCCGCGCGTCCTCCACGGTGGCATCGGCGAACCCGTGCAGCAGGGGGCGCCGCGCCTTACGCAGCAGTTCCGCCGCCCGGGTCACCGCCGCCCCCACTTCGGCCGGCCGGCCGTCGACCGTCGCCGCGGCCTCCTCGGTGGGGGCGATGCGCTCGGCGAACCAGTCGGCGCCCAGCGGGCACGGGGGCGAGAGCCGCCCGCCGTCGAGCGTGACGTCGTCGCAGAGCAGGCCGCAGCCCGCGCACGTGACCGGGCCGGGCACGTCAGGCATGGGCGGGCACCGCCTCGGGGAGCGCCGCCAGCAGGCGGGCGCCACGCTCGGCCACCTCGGCGACATCCGCGACACCGGCGCCGGGCGTCACCAGCGTGCACACCGGCGCTCCCCGGCGGATCGCCTCGCCCTCGTGAGGAATGTCCCGCACCAGGCCCACCGGCCACCATTCCGGGTCCGGGGCCCGGACATCGCGGTCGGCGAACAACACGAGCTTGACCCGGGCCACCCCGGTCCCCGAGAACGCCGCGGGGAGGCCGAGGCCGCGCGCGCCCCGGACGTGGGCGGCAAACGTGCCGGCGTCGAACAGTTCCAGCGCGGCGGGCGGGCGTGGGTTGACCTCCAGCACCCAGGCGTGGCGTCCGTCCCAGACGGCGTCGACCCCAAACGCGCCGCGGACGCCGAAGCGCGCCGCCACCTCGTCGCACACGGCGCCCAGCCGGCCGGCCAGCTCGTCTCGCTCGGCGGCGGGCAGCCGGGGCGGGGTGACGTTGCCGATCCAGGCGAACCCCCGATGGAGCTGCTCGGTGATGCCGAGCAGGGCGGCCTCCCGGCCGTTGCCGATCGCCACCGCCGAGCAGGACAGCCCGTCGATGCGCCGCTGGAGAATCTCGGTGCCGCGCAGCGCGCCGCCCGCCCACCGGCGCACGCCCCGGCCGCCACCGCCCAGACGGGGCTTGCGCAGCCAGCCGTCGGTGGGGGCGGCGATGGGGTCACGGGCGACGCGGTCACGCGCGACGCGGTCACCGGCGGCCCGGGTCTCCGGAGCCCGGGCCCCCGCCGCGCGCGCGGCCGCCCCCACCGCCCACGGGTCGCGCACCCCGGCCAGCCGCCCGGGCGGCGTGCCGAGCAGCTCGCGGCCGGCGGTCATCCGGCTGACCAGGTCCGGCCGGTTCTCGAAGCCGGCCCCGTAGACCAGCGCGTCGACGTCGACGGCGGCGGCGAGCGCCGCCAGCTCCTCGTTGCTCGTCGCGGTGGCTCCCGGGGCGACGGCCCGCAGGTCGACGTCGCCGAAGCGGTCAAGCGCCACCACGTCATGGCCGTCGGCAACCGCCAGTTGCGCCAGCATGCGGGCGCTCACCGACACGACGACCACCCTCACGGCAGCCTGACCCCGGTCAGGAGCGCGGCCAGCAGGGTCGCGGCCACCAGGTCGGCAGTCGTCCCAGGGTTGAGCCGGTTGCCGTCGATGCGCAGCGAGGCGTCGAACTCCTGGAGCGTGCTCGTGCCGGCCCGCACCTCGCCTGCGGCGGCGCTCACCGCGCGGGCCGCCTCGATCCCCGCCTTGCGGGCGATCAGCGTGTCCGGGCGGGAGGCGAGCAGGCCAAGATGCAGCGTCACGATCGCGTCCGGTGTCGAGCGCCCCTCGTCGAGCGCCTCGCCCAGCAGCGGCAGACCGGCGTCGAACACGATGGCGAACCCGGTGGCGTACTCCGACGCGATGCTGTCCCGGTCGGCGGCGGCCGCCATCGCCTCCCGCAGCGACACCCGGGCCGGCTGGCGGACGTCGTGCGCAGGAGCGTCCCCCAGGCCACCGGGCTGGGCGGCCGCGATCGCGGCGAACGCGGCCGCGGCGTCGTTCACGTCGAGCGCCGCGAGAACGCGGTCCGCAGCAGATCGCAACGACTCGCCGCCGGACCGGGTCGCCTGGGCGCGAACGAGCGGCGCGAACAGGAGCACGATCCCCAGGTTGGTGTTGGCGGCCGCCACCACCGACGTGGCCCGCACCCCGTCGTCGATCAGCTCGCCGACGCCGCGCCGGGACGCCCGTTCGGAGGTGAACACCTCGCCCAGCGCGAGCGCGGAGCGGACCATGTCGGCGTACGTCGTGTCGGCGAAATCATGGGCCGGCGTGATGTTGCCGGGCTTGGGCGCCGACACCTCCAACAGGCAGGCGAGCTGCACCTGCTGCACAAGTAACTCCCGGCTCCTGTTCCGGTGAGCTAGGGTTGCACTCACCCATCTCACGATACGACAGGAGAGGGAGGACACAGCATGGCCATCACTCTGGCAACCGGCGAGGCTCTGACGGGAGACGGGAACGAGCTCGCCCACATCGACCTGCTGATCGGATCCAAGACCGGTCCAGTCGGGCAGGCGTTTGCGGAGGCGTTCATCAACGAGAAGGAGGGGCACACCAATCTGCTGGCCGTTGTCACCCCCAACCTCCCGGCCAAGCCGGACACCGTCATCTCCAACAAGGTGACGATCAAGGGTGAAAAACAGGCGGTGCAGCTGTTCGGTCCCGCGCAGGCCGCCGTGGCCCGCGCGGTCGTCGACTCGGTCGCCGACGGCGTGATCCCCAGGAATCAGGTCGACGACCTGTGCATCATCGTCGGCGTGTTCATCCACTGGGAGGCCGAGGACGACAAGAAGATCTACGACTACAACTACGAGGCAGTGAAGATGTCGATCGCTCGTGCCATGGGCAGCGAGCCGAGCGTCGACAAGGTGCTGGCCGACACGCCGGCCGCGCGGCATCCGTTCGCCGCCGGCGCCGAGGCATAGCCGCCTCGGATGGATCGGAGTCGTTGACTGCGCAGGCCGGAGAGCCGCCGCTCGCCGGCCTGCGCAGTGTCGTCACCGGTGCGAGCTCCGGGATCGGCCGGGCGATCGCCATCGCCTTCGCCGCCGCCGGGGCCCGGGTCGGGCTCGGCTTCTGCCGCTCCGCCGACGCCGCCCACGCCCTGGCCCGGGAGCTGGGCGGCGGCCATCCGCTGCTCCAGGCCGATCTCAGCACCGCCGACGGATGCGCGGCAATCGTGGAGCAGGCATTCGAAGCGCTCCAGTCCGTCGACGTCTGGGTCAACAACGCCGGCGCCGACGTGCTCACCGGCGAGGCGGCGGACTGGCCCGCCGAGCGCAAGCTCGATGCGCTGCTGGAGGTCGACCTCAAGGCGACGATCCGCTGCTGCCGGCTCGTCGCCCCCCGGATGCGACCCGGCGCCTGCATCATCAATATCGGCTGGGACCATGCGGTCATGAATGGCATGGCCGGAGACAACCCGGAGCTGTTCGCCGCCGTCAAGGCCGGGGTGCTCGGCTACTCCAAATCGCTGGCCCGCTCGCTGGCGCCGGACATCCGCGTCAACGTGGTGTGCCCGGGCTGGATCGAGACGGCGTTCGGAGCCCGCGCCGACCGGAACTTCTACGCCGAGGTGGCGGCCGAGACACCGCTGGGCCGCTGGGGGCGGCCGGAGGACGTCGCCGGCGCCGCTCTGTGGCTGGCCTCGCCGGCGGCCGCCTTCGTCACCGGCCAGGCGGTCAACGTGAACGGGGGCACGGTTGGCTGACACGCTGTTCGTGACCGGCCGGCTGGCCGAGCCCGCGCTGCGCGGCGTCGTGTCCGACCTGGGGCTGGACCACCAGATTGCGGTGATGAACATCAGCGTCGCGGCGCTGATGACGACCCGCTGGATCGCCCGGCGCCTCGAGGTGCCGGCCGGCGTCGACAACATCGTGATCCCGGGGCTGTGCGAGGGCGACGTCGACACGCTGGCCCAGGCCACCGGCCTGCCGGTGCGCAAAGGCCCGGCCGACGTGCGCTCGCTGCCCGAGTGGTACGGGCGGGAGGCCGTGCGGGCCGAGCTCGGCCCGCGGGACGTGCGCATCTTCGCCGAGATCAACGACGTCCAGTCGCTGACCCGCGATCAGGTGATCGACCGGGCCGAGGCCTACCGCGCCCAGGGCGCCGACGTGATCGACCTCGGGCTGGGGCTCGATCGCCCCTGGCTGGACGAGGGACCGCCGACGATCGCCGCCCTGCGCGAGCGCGGCCTGTCGGTGAGCATCGACACGCTGGATCCGGAGCACATCCGGATGGCCGACGCGGCCGGCGTCGACTACGTGCTCAGCCTCACGCCGGAGACGATCGGCCTGGCCGAGGAGCTGCGGGCCACCCCCGTGCTGATCACGTCCGAGCCGGAGGATCTTGACGGCCTCGGCCGGCTGGCGGAGTGGATGGACGAGCTCGGCCGCCCGTATCTGCTGGACTCCATCCTGGCTCCGATCAACTCCGGGTTCGCCGCGTCGCTGGCCCGCTACGTCGAGGTCCGCCGCCGCCATCCCGACGCCGGGATCCTGATGGGCGCCGGCAACCTCACCGAGCTGACCGAGGCCGACTCCACCGGCGTGACGGCGCTGTTGATCGGCTTCTGCCAGGAGGTTGGGATCGGCGCCGTGCTGACCACCGAGGTGATCGGCTGGGCGAGCGGAGTGGTGCGGGAGACGGTGCTCGCCGCCGAGATCATGCACCTGGCCCAGCGCCAGGCCCGGCCGCCCAAGCACATCGACTCCGGCCTGGTCACCAGCCGGGACGAGTCGATGCGGGCGCCCTCGGAGGACGAGCTGCGCGCCATGCAGGCCCAGATCTCGGATGCCAACTACCGGCTGTTTGCCGATGCCGACTGGCTGTACGCGTTCAACGGCGAGCGGTTCGTGCGCGGCACGAACTTGTTCGCCGTGTTCGACCAGCTCGGCGTCGAGGACCCCACGCACGCCTTCTACCTCGGCAAGGAGCTGATGAAGGCGACGATCGCGCGCGGGCTGCGCAAGCACTACCGCCAGGAGGGGCCCCTGGATTGGGGCATCCTGAGCTTCCCCGAACCTCGACGGGAGGACGTCTGATGCAGAAGATCCTGGTCCAGCTGGACACCGACCATCACCCCAGCTCGTTTGACGCGATCGCCGCCTATGACGCCGATGTGGACGTCGTGCTGGCCTATGGCGACATCGACGCCGACAACCTGGCCGGCGTCGTCCAGGGCGCGATCTTTCCCCGCGGGCCCGACGGGCTGGCCAACACCGCCTTCTGGGTGGGCGGGTCCCGGGTGCGCGACGGCGAGGCGGTGTTCGCGGCGGCGCGCAAGCTGTTCTTCCCGCCGTTTGAGCCGTCGATCATGCTCGACTCCGACGGGTCGAACACCACCGCCGCGGCGGCCGTCGCGCTGGTCCGCAAGGCGACCGGGCTGGACGGAGTCCGGGCGGCGGTGGTGGGCGTCGGACCGGTCGGCCTGCGCACCGCCGAGCTGTTGCGCCGCGAGGGCGCCGAGGTGACGTTGCTGACCTTTCCGCCGGACGTGATGGGGGGCAGCTATCGCCGGGCGTCGGGGATCGCGGTGGCCGAGGAGGCGGGGTTTGCGGTCACAGAGCCGGAGTCCAGCGACGAGCTTGACAGCGCTCTGGCCGGCCACGCGGTGGTGTTCGCGGCCGGTCCGGCGGGGGTGCAGATCCTGCGGCGCAGCGGCTGGGCGCAGGAGGGCGTGCGGGTGGTCGTCGACTACTCGGCGGCCGAGCCCGTCGGCGTGGAGGGCGTGGACCGAATGGACGATCTCAAAGAAGAGGACGGCGTCCTCAAGCTGGGCGCGCTGGCCGTGGGCGGGCCCAAGATGAAGGTCCAGAAGCGCTGCGTGCAGCGGATGTTCGAGGCCAAGGGCACCGTCCTTGACCTGACCGGCGTCTACGAGGTCGCGCTCGAGGCGCTATGAAGCGCGGGCGCCGGCCGCCGGCTTGGAGAACACGAACTTGCCCATCGGCCCGTCGAGCGGGCTGTCGGGCTCGGGCCGCCACAGGATCGTGTCCTCGATCTTGCGCGCCAGCGTGAAGTCCTTGTCGGTGATGCCGCCCGCCGAGTGCGTGGCCAGCTTGACCCAGAGCTTGCCCCAGGTCACGTTGAGGTCGGCGTGATGGCCGGCGGCTTCGCACAGATAGCCGACGGCGTTGACGGCCATGAGCGTCGACGGCCAGCCGTCGGTGTTGTACTTGCGCCGGATCCACTCGCCCTCCAGATACCACTCTCCGAGGCCCAGCTCGGACAGCTTGGCGGGGATCTCGTCCTCGGTGTACGTCTTCTCCTTGCTCATGGCCCAATGATATGCCTCGTGTAGCCGGCGTCGACCCCGGCACCCTGTCGTTCGACCTGTGCGTGCTCGAGGACGGCGCTCCGGTGGTGGAGCAGGTGTTCGAGACCGGCGCGCTGAGCGCGCACAACGGCCCGCTGCTGGACGCGCTCGCCGCCCACGGCCCGTACGACCTGATCTACGGCCCCAGCGGCTACGGGCTGCCGCTCGTCCCGGCCGGTGAGGTCGGCGAGCGCGAACTGGCCGAGATGGTGCTGGTGCGCCCTGACGAGGCCCATGCCGACACCGGCGTGGGCGGCATGCGCTCGTTCCTGCGCACGCTGGCCCACAGCGGGCTGCCCGTCGTATTCGGCCCCGGCGTCGTCCACCTGCCGACCGTGCCGCGCCATCGCAAATACAACCGCATCGACCTGGGCACCGCCGACAAGGTGTGCGCGGCGGCGTACGCGATCGTCGATCAGGCCGCGCGGTGGTCGATCCCACTGGACGAGACCGCCATGGTGCTCGTCGAGTTGGGCGGCGCCTTCACCGCCGCGCTGGCCGTGGCCGGTGGTCAGATCGTCGACGGCGTGGGCGGATCCTCCGGCCCCCCCGGGGTCCGCGCGGCCGGCGCGCTCGACGGCGAGGTGGCCTACCTGCTGGGGCCGGCGCTGCGCAAGGACACGCTGTTCACCGGTGGCGCCCTGGACCCGGCGGGCTCGCTGCAGCTCACCGACCTCGAGGCGCTGTGGTCGTCGTCCCGGCTGGCCGAGGGCTGGCGAGCGCTGCTGGAGGGCGTCGCCAAAGCGACCCGCGCCATGCTCGTCAGCGTCCCGGCCCCGAGGGAAATCCTGCTCTCCGGCCGCCTGGCCGGCCTGCCCGCGCTCGTGGCCACGCTGGCCGGAGCGCTCAGCGACGTGGCCCCGGTGATCGCGCTGTCGGACCGGCCGGCCAGCGCCGCCGCCCAGGGCGGCGCGCTGCTGGCCGACGCGCTGGCCGGGGGCCGCCACGCCGACCTGGCCGAGGTGATGGCCGTGCGGCGGTCGGGGGGCACCGTACTCGACCACCTGCGGGTGGCCGGCGCCGAGACGATCGCGCTCGGCTGACCCGCCCGCGTAAACCAGCTAGGCCGCTGTCGAGCCCTCGGCCGCCCCTGAGCTCTCGACCGCACCCGCCAGCGCCAGCCGCCGGCGGACGAGCCCGACGGTCTGCTGCTGCGTGGCGACCGGCACCACATCGCCCCACGCCGCCGCGGCCTCGGCGGCGCGGGCCGGCACGTCGGCGAGGACGGCCGCCGACCCGTCCTTGACCAGGGTGCGCACGCCGAAGCCGACGTGCCACCGCTCGTCCAACTCCACATGCTCCACGCCCTCCCGGATCCCGGGCAGGGCCCCGTCGGCCAGCTCATCCAGAAGGGCCCGCTGGCCGGCGGAGAAGACGGCGCCCTCCAGCGTCATGTGGTACAGCGCCACACCGTTGACCAGCTCGGTCTGCCCCGCCGCCAGCTCGGCGGCCACGGCAGGCAACCGCTCCTCGAACAGCTCGAGCAGCGCCGGCGGCACGTACTCCCGGGCGGCGGCGTAGCGCTCGGCCGGAGTGTCTCCCGGCAGGCCAAGCACCTCCGCCGCAACGCGGTCGAAGAACACCGCGTGGCGGTCCTCGTCGCGGCGCTGGAGGAAGAAGATCCACATCATCATGGTGTCGACGTGCTCGGTGACGTCGGCGAAGGGCGTCAGGTGCTGGGCCACGGCGTCTTCCGCGACGCGGAAGCCGGCCAGCAGCGTGGTGAGGCGCCGGCGGCGGTCCTCGGCCAGGCCGGGCCAGGCCCGCGCATCGCTGGTCAGATCAATCGCGGCCGCGTCCCACTGCAGACGCGCCACGATCTGTGAATAGGTGATGAGCCGCGGGAACTGGAGCAACTGCTCGCGGTCGGCAGTGGGGACGCTGAGGCCGCCCGCTCCACCCGGGATGTACGGGTCGATGATGAGCGATGCCACCCGGTTCGGCGCTGGGGTCTCGTCCGTCATGGCGGTCATTCTGCCGTATGGGATCGGGAACCGGCGACATGATGGGCCGAGAACCGGCACACCCATTTCCGTCACCGGTGCGCCGACCACAAAACGGACCGCTGCACGCTCGGTCGGATACTGACACAACCGATGTCCGACTGGCCAGGTGTTGACCTGTCCGATCGGACAGGTGTCAGTCCTGACCTCATGATCAGGTGACTCCGTGACCTGACGGGCAGGTTGTACCGCCACCGTGTCGCTGTTAGGTTTTTTCTGCCCAATTTCGGAGGGAAAGGAGAGCCGTGAGCGCCACTGCGGACAAGGCAGTTGTAGAGGGGCTGGAGAAGCAGAACGGGGTAACCATCGGCCGCGTACTCGGCCGAGGCAACGTGGGAGTGGCTGAGGAGGGAGCCGACGGCAAGATGCATGCCACCGTCCGGATCCCGCCTGACGAGCTGATCTTCGACCCCAGGGTCGTCGTCATGCCGCACGCCGGCACGCTGGAACTGGAGCTCATCAACGATGACAACAACTCGCACTGCGCGGTTCTGCCGTGCAACGGCGACGCCAAGTTCATCTGGCTGGTGAACTTCTCGAAGGGGAGGGCCACGCTCGAGCTCGACGGCCCGGGCTACTACTGGTACGGGTCGCGGACGGGAAACGACGAGGGCGGCGGCCTGACCGGCACGATCGTCGTCGGCGGAGAAGTCCCGGACGAAGCCAAGCTCGACCGGCCAAAGCAGCCCCGGCCATAGAAAGGAGCCGTTGATGGCAACCGAGACTGAGTATGTCGACGCCGGCGAGGCTGTCGACTTCCGGAATCTGAGCCCGGGCTACGTCGGGACTGCGCCGCCGGTAACCAAAGGCGTCAACTACGACCGGATCCTCAACGCCCGTGATGCGGAGCCGCACAACTGGCTCACGTACTACGGGGCCTATAACGGGCAGCGCTACAGCCCGCTGGATCAGATCAACACGTCGAACGTCCAGCACCTGAAGCCGGAATGGGTGTTCCAGTGCGGCTCGATGGGCATGCACTCAGGCGCCTCGACGTACTCGCTGGAGGCGTCCCCGCTCGTGGTCGACGGCATCATGTACGTCACCGGCTTCGACGGCTGGATCTGGGCGCTGGACGCCAAGACGGGAGCGGAGCTGTGGCGCTATCACCGCGCGTCGCCGTACGACGTGCGCCTGTGCTGCGGCAACGTCAACCGCGGGTGTGCCGTGGCGGACGGGAAGGTCTTCATGACCACCCTGAACGCCCACGTCATCGCGCTCGACGCCACGAACGGCAAGCTCGTCTGGGATCAGACGTATGGCGACGTCCGGGCCGGCGAGAGCGCCACGGTTGCTCCGCTGATCGTCAAGGACATGGTGATCGTCGGAAGCTCCGGCGGCGAGTTCGGAGTACGTGGCCACGCCGACGCGTTCAAGCTGGAGACCGGTGAGCGTGTCTGGCGCTGCTACATGATTCCGGCCCCCGGGGAGCCGGGGAACGAGACCTGGCCGGCCGACGGCGAGGCCTGGGCCCGCGGCGGCGCG
The DNA here is from genome assembly GCA_051985625.1 of Solirubrobacteraceae bacterium. Classification (GTDB taxonomy): domain Bacteria; phylum Actinomycetota; class Thermoleophilia; order Solirubrobacterales; family Solirubrobacteraceae; genus Palsa-465. The sequence goes on along the minus strand of JBPYFQ010000171.1, from coordinate 17,752 downwards.
AACTGCTGGACCACGCCGACGTTCGACCCGGAGCTCAACCTCCTGTACTTCAATACAGGAAACCCGTGCCCCGACTTCGACGGCGGCGTGCGTGAGGGGGACAACCTCTACACGAACTGCGTCGTGGCGGTCGATCCGGACACGGGCGAGAAGAAGGCCCATTACCAGTACACCCCGCATGACGTGTGGGACTACGACTCGACGATGGAGAACATCCTGTTCGAGATGGACGGGCGCAAGTGTTCCGGCCACTTCGACAAGAACGGGTACTTCTTCGTCCTGGATCGCACGGACTGCAGCCTGATCCGGGTCGTCCCGTTCGTCGATCGCATCACGTGGGGTGAGATCGACTCCAACGGCAAGGTCACGCCGCGGGTGTTCCCGGACAAGGAGGGCGAGCCGGTCCACTTCTGGCCCGGCCCGGCCGGCGCCAAGGAGTGGACGCACGCGGCCTACAGCCCGAAGACGGGCCTGTTCTACTGCCCGGTGCAGGACGTCGGCGCTACGGCGACCCGGCGGCGCCGGGAGTTCAAGGAGAGCATCCCGTACTGGGGCGCCGGCGTGGCGGTGGATACCGAGGACGTCTCGGGCTATGTGTCCGCGTTCGATCCATCGACGGGTCAGGAGAAGTGGCGCTTCCGCAATGAGCACCCGATGACGGCATCCATCCTGGCCACGGGCGGCGACCTGGTGTTCGCCGGCGATCCGGCCGGGATCCTGAGGGCGTTCAACGCCAGCAGCGGAGAGTTGCTGTGGCAGTACACCTGCGGCAGCGGCCACCACTCCAGCCCGTCGAGCTACACGGTCGACGGCCGGCAGTACATCGCCGTCCCGGTGGGGTACGGCGCCTGGACCGAGGGGTTCTACCCCGGCGCCCTCGCGCAAGCGGGCGGATCCGCGGTCTTCGCGTTCGCACTGCCGGAGTAGTACTGGCCAACATGGGCTAACGATCTGCCACGTCCCGCCGCCGGGGCGTGGCAGGTCGCACCCCTGGACACGACCTTTCGACAGAGCCAATGTTCGCCCTTCTCTCTCTCGGGTTCACCCTGAGTCTGGACAACTTTCGTAGCTCGCTCGTGCTGGGGGGGCTCAAGCCGAGCTTCGGTCAGTCGGTCAAGACGTCCGCCATCTTCGGCCTGTGGGACGCGTTCGCGCCGGCTCTGGGGATCATCCTCGGCGACTTCCTGAGCAACAAGATCGACAGCACCGCCCAGACGGTCGCGATGATCGGCCTGGGTGCATACGGCCTGTTCCTCATCCTCCGAGCCGTGATCTCACCCGAACGTGCCGATCCGAACCTGCAGTGGGCGAGGCGCGGGCTGCCGCTTCCGCTCAGCGTGGACAACATCGCCGCCGGTGCGGCACTTGGCCTGGCCGGATATTCCCCGTGGCTGGCGCCGGCGCTGTTCGGGATGATCACGTTTGTGGTGTCGATCGCCGGGCACCAGATCGGGCGCACCGTGGCGCACTTCTTCGACTTCATTCCGCGCATCAACACCGACCTGCTGACCGGCATCGCGTTTGCCTCGATCGCCGTCTGTATGGCACTCGGCGTGACGCTTCCGCTGTCCGGCGACTGATACCGGACGCCGGAGACCGCGGACGCCCCGAAGGGGCCTCAGTCGCCGTCCCCCTCGACGGCGCGCAGTTCCGGCCGGCTGTCGTTCGTGGGCTCCCCGAGTTCCGAGGACAAGGCCTCGCTCTCGAACCCGGCCAGCGCCTCCTCGCACGCGGCCACCGCCGCGGCGGCCTCCTCGCCGCCGGGGGCTTCGAAATAGTCACGCGCGCGGATGGCGGCGAGCCACTTCTGGTGACGGGCCAGGTCGGCGTCGGACTCCTCCAGCTCGGTGTAAGTGGCCCGGCCGCGGCGGCGCTCGAGCCGGAGCTCCTCGTGGAATTGCTGCGTTCGCTCGACCACCTCGCGGTACTCGTCGGTCCGCTCCCGCTGCATCGCGTCGATGACCCCGGCCTCCTGCTTGGCGTCCGTCAGGTGGATGCGAAGCATCTCGCCCTGACCGCCCTCCGCGCGCAGCCGGGTCACCAGTCGGGCCACAGCCCGCGTCGTCTTGGGCGTGGCCGGGAGCAGGCACACGGACTGCTGCAGGTAGTGCGCCCCCAGGCTGCGCAGCTTGCGCCAGGCGTAGACGCGGAGCGTGGAGGTCCCGCCCCGGGGGGTGGAGACGGTGATCAGCAGCCAGTCGCGCGCCATGGGGCGACCATGAGCCGAGACGTACGCTGGTCCATGGACGTATCATACGTTTCATGCCAAGCGCAACGCCCGCGTCGTCGCGCGCCGACGCGGGGCCGGCGGTCCCGGCCCACGCGGAGCCGCCGGCGATCGTGTGGGAGCGCACCGGCAGCCGCCCGGGCGGGCTGACGCCCCAGGAGGTCGCGCAGCGCCGCCCGGCGGCGGTCCGGACCGAGCGCAGCACCACGTCCAGCGTTCTGGGGGAGGTCGTCGAGTCCGTGGTCGAGCCGCTTCAGCTGCTGCTGGTGGTGGTCGGCGTGCTGTCGGCGATCTTCGGTGAGCTGCGCGATGCGATCGCCATCTTCTCGGTCATCGTTCTGGTCAGCGCCGTCGAGGCGATCTCCGAGGTCCGGGCCAAGCGCGCGCTGCAGGCGCTCCGCGACCTGAGCGCCCCCAACGCGCTCGTCCGGCGCGACGGCGCCGCCCAGCCTGTCCCGGTTGGCGCGCTGGTGGTCGGCGACGTGCTGCTCGTCGAGGCGGGCAGCGTCGTGGCGGCCGACGCCCGCGTCATGGAGGCCGACGGCCTGGCCACCGACGAGTCCCGGCTGACCGGCGAGCCCCGGGCGGCCGCCAAGGGACCCGAGGCGGTCGACGCCGACGCGCCGCTCGCCGAGCGGTCCTCGGTGCTACACGCCGGCACCGCCGTGGTGGCCGGCGTCGGCGAGGGCGTCGTCGTGGCGGTCGGCGACGACAGCGAGATCGGGCGCCTGGGCCGGCTCGTGGCCCAGGCCAAGGAGCCGCCCACCCCGCTGCAGGGCGCCATGGCCGAACTGGCGCGCGCGGCGCTGATCGTGGCGGTGACGGCGTGCGTGGTCGTGCCGCTCGTCGGGGTCCTGCGGGGCCAGCCCCCGCGGGAGATGTTGCTCGACGGGCTGACGCTGGCGTTCGCCACCATTCCCGAGGAGCTGCCGATCCTGGTCACGGTGCTCGTGGCGCTGGGCGGCTTGCGCCTGGCCCAGCAGGGCATCCTGCTGCGGCGGCTGCGCGCCGCCGAGGCCGTGGGAGCGATGACCGTGCTGCTGGCCGACAAGACCGGGACGCTGACCGAGAACCGGCTGCTGATCGAGGGCATCGACGGCGACCGGGAGCGCGTGCTGGCGGCGGCGGTCGCCGCGCACGGGGCGGCCGCCGCGCAGGATCCGGTTGATCGCGCCCTGGTGCAGGCCGCCGGCGAGCCCGCGGCGAGCGAGCGGCTGGCCCGCTATCCATTCGATCCGGTGCGCCGGCGCGAGAGCGCGGTGTGGAGCGATGGCGACGGCGCGTGGGTGGCGGTGAAGGGAGCACCGGAGGCCGTCCTCGACGCGTGCGCCATGCCGGAGACGGAGCGGACCTCGGTGCTGGCGCGCGTCGCGCGGCTGGCAGACGACGGGCTGCGGATCATCGCGGTGGCCGAGCGCCGCGCCGCCTCAGCGCCCCGCGCCGCCGTCGACGCCGAGGCCGGGCTGCAGTTCGTCGGGCTGGCCGCCTTCCGCGATCCGTTGCGCGCCGGGGTTAGCGACGCCGTGGCCGAGCTGTCTAACTCCGGCGTGCGGACGATCGTCGTCAGCGGCGACCACCCTGAGACGGTGGCCGCCACGGCGCGGGCGGCCGGCGTCCGGACTCCGGAACTCCTGCAGGGCGGCGCGCCGCTGGACGCGCTCGACGACGACGAGCTCGCCGGGCGGCTGAGCGGCGAGGCCGTCATCGCGCGGGCGACGCCCGAGGACAAGCTGCGCCTCGTCCGGATCCTCCAGGATCGCGGCGAGGCGGTGGCGGTCACCGGCGACGGCGTCAACGACGCGCCGGCCCTGGCCGCGGCCAACGTCGGGATCGCCATGGGCGCGCGCGGAACCGATCTCGCTCGCGAGGCGTCCGACCTGGTGCTCGTCGACGACGCCTACCCGACGATCGTCCGCGCGGTGGAGGGCGGGCGGGGGCTGGCCTCGCAGTTGCGCCGCGCGGTGGCCTTCTACCTGGGCGCGAAGATCGCGCTGGTGGCGGTCATCGCCGCACCGCTGGCGCTGGGGCTGCCCTCCCCGTTCCATCCGGTGCACATCGTGATCCTGGAGCTGTTCATGGATGTCGGCGCGTCGGTGGCCTTCGTCTCCGAGCCCACAGCGCCGGAGACGATGGATCGCCCCCCGCGCGATCCGGCTCGGCGGTTCCTCGACAGCCCGCAGCTGTCGGCGATCCTGCTCACCGCCGCGGCGCTCACCGTCGCGGTGCTCCCCTCATTCCTCATCGTCCACTCCCGGTGGGGCACCGGTATGGCGAGAGCGGCCGCCGTGGCCGGATGGCTCGTCGCCAACGTGGCGATCGCCTGGTGCCTGCGCGCCCGGCCGGGTCTGCCGTTACGGCGCAATATCGCATTCGGGGTGTGGGCGCTCGTCGCGGTGTTCGCCGCGTTCATGCTGTCGCTCACCCGGGCCGGGGCGACGCTGGGCGTCGAGCCGCTGACGGCCGGCGCCCTGGGCATCACGGCCGGAGTGGCGGCGGTCGGTGTAGCGGTCGCGGCCGGCGGACGCCTGGTGCTGTCGCTGTCCCGGCGCCTGTGACAGCGCGGCCGTGGGCCTTAAGTCAGATCAGGTGACCCCGACCGCCGCTTCCAGAGGTACCTCGACCCGTAGCTTTACGCCGCCCCCGCGGCGGCGCTCGAACCAGGCGGCGCCGTCCAGGCCGCGGACCCGCTCCGCGATGCTGGTCAGCCCCAGGTGATCGCCGGCGGTACGCGGGATGAACAGCTTGTGCTGAAGCCTCCGATGATTGCCCGAGCCGTCGTCGGCGACCGCGAGCGACACCACCTCCGGCCGCCAGCGCAGGGTGACCCAGGCATGACGCGCCCCGGCGTGACGGACCACGTTGAACAGGGCCTCGCGGGCGATCTGGACCAGCGCGTGCTGGGTGCCGACGGGGACCGGCCGGGCGTGCCCGTAGACGCGCAACGCGACCTCGAGGCGGGAACCGGCCTCGACGTCGTCGATCACCTCGCGGAGAGCCGCCGGGAGCTCGACCTGCCCGTCGCTGGCCAGCCCGAAGATGACCTCGCGGATCTCATCCATCGCCGACCGAGCCAGCGACTGGGCGGACAGTACCCGCTCCAGCACCTCCGGCGAGGTCGACTCGTGCCGCCGGCACCATTCCAGGTTCATGCCGATCGTCAGCAGGTGCTGGGACACGCTGTCGTGCAGCTCCCGCGCTATCCGGTTGCGCTCCTCCGAGAGGAGCTGGCGCCGCCCGGCGTGCTCGAGCCGACGTAGCGTCCCCTCCACCTCGGCGCCTCGGCGCTCCAGCTCGCCCGCCCGGCGCTGGTTCTCCTGGAACGAGGAGGCGTTGTGCAGCGCGACGCCGGCATGGTTGGCGAGCGTGACCAGAATCGAGACGTCGCCCGGAGCCACCTTGACGCCGTCAGGCAGGCCCACCGCCAGGATGCCGGCCGGCTGGCCCTGCACCGGCATCGGGGCCGCCACCAGGACGCAGGGGCCGCCGCCGAGCTCCAGCCCCTCGTCGTGGTGGGCGATCACCGGCCGCTGAGCGCCCAGCGTCCGGTCGGTGAGCGCCTCAAGGGTCGCCGGCGGCACGGCCCAGCGCTGGATGACACTCTGACTGGCATGGACGAAGACCCGCGCCATCCCGACGCCGGGGTACTCGCCGGAGAACACCATCGCCGCCCACCGCGCGCCAAAGTGATGCGCCGCCGCCTCGACCACCGCATCGCAGACCGCCACCGGCCCCGCCGGCTCTGCGCACAGGGCAGACGAGATCCGCTCAAGCGTCTCGATCGTCTGGTCCAGCCGTGCGGGTTTTTCGCGCCAGGCGGCGTAAAAGCTCGTCTTGGACGGACGCTCTCCGACCAGGTCGGTCACGGATTCGGCCCTCCTTCCTCCTGCTCAGACCCGGGCGTGTCCTGCGATCCTACCGCCGGGGGCGCTGCGGGGCTAGGACCAGCCCTCCGGGGCGACGAACAGTCCCGGCGGGTCGGGCTCGAACTCCGGCAGCAGCTCCGGGCCGAACGAGCGCTCCAGCTCCTTGCGGACCTCGTCGCCGCGCCCGGTGGGCGGCTTGCGCGAGCCGGCCTGATACTGGGGCACCCAGGAGATCCCGTCGCCCGAGTACTCCTGCTCAGCGGCGGCGTGCAGCGTCCAGTGCGGGTCGTACAGATGCGGGCGGGCCAGCGCGCACAGGTCGGCCCGACCCGCCAAAACGATCGTGTTGACGTCGTCGTAGCTGGCGATGGCGCCCACCGCGATGGTGGGGATGCCGACCTCGTTGCGGATCCGGTCGGCGAAGGGCGTCTGGAAGCTGCGGCCGAACGCGGGGCGCTCGGCCGGGGTGACCTGGCCCGACGAGACGTCGACGAGGTCGCAGCCGCGGTCGACCAGCATCCGGGCAAACGCCACCGCGTCGTCGGGGGTGAAGCCCCCCTCCACCCAGTCGGTGGCCGAGATGCGCACGCTCATCGGCTTGTCGTCCGGCCACTGGGCCCGGCAGGCGTCGAACACCTCCAGCGGAAAGCGAGCCCGCTCGGCGAGGTTCCCGCCGTACTCGTCGGTGCGCACGTTCGTCACCGGCGATAGGAAGCTGGACAACAGGTAGCCGTGGGCACAGTGGATCTCCAGCAGGTCGAACCCGGCCGCCAGCGCGCCGCGGGTGGCCCAGACGAACTGGGCGAGCACCTGGTCCATGTCGGCCCGGGTCATCTCCCGCGGCACCTGGTTGCGCGATGAATAGGGCAGCGGCGAGGGGGCGATGACCTCCCAGTTGCCGTCGCTGAGCGGCTCGTCGATGCCCTCCCACATGAGCTTGGTCGAGCCCTTGCGCCCGGAGTGGCCGATCTGGGCCGCCATCGCGCAGCCGCCGAACCGGTGGCCGAACTCGACGATCCGCCGCCACGCCTCGATGTGCTCGTCGCGATACATGCCGGCACAGCCGGGCGTGATCCGCCCGGTGTCGGACACGCAGATCATCTCGCTGTAGACGAGCGCGGCCCCGCCGAGCGCGCGGGCCCCGAGATGGACCAGATGGAAGTCCGACGGGGTGCCGTCGACGGCCGAGTACATGTCCATCGGCGAGACGACCACCCGGTTGGGCAACGTCAGCCCCCGCAGTCGCAGGGGCGCGAACATCGGCGGCCGCGGCTCGCCGAACCCGCTTTCAGCGGCGAACAGTCCGTCGACATCGGCCACGAACGCCGCGTCGCGCAGGCGCAGGTTGTCGTAGGTGACCCGCCGGCTCCGGGTCAGCAGGTTGAACGCGAACTGAAGCCGCGGCTGCGTCACGTACCGCGCGATCCCCTCAAACCACTCCAGCGATCCCTGGGCGGCGCGCTGGGTGGACTCCACCACCGGCCGGCGTTCGGCCTCGTAGGCCTCCAGCGCGTCGGGGACGTCGTCGGTCCCGCACTGCTGGAACGACCAGGCCAGCGCCACCGCGTCCTCCATGGCCAGCTTGGTGCCCGAGCCGATCGAGAAATGGGCGGTGTGGGCGGCGTCGCCGAGCAGCACCACGTTGTCCTGCGAACGCCAGGAGGCGTTGCGGACGGTGACGAAGTTGATCCACTTGGAGTTGTTGGCCTGCAGCCCGTGGCCGCCAAGCGCGTCGGCGAACAACTCGGCGCAGTAGGCGACGCTCGCCTCGTCGCTGACGCCAGGGGGCAGCGGCCCGGGAGTGAGCTGGTCCAACCCGGCCCGCCGCCACGTGTCCTCGGCCACCTCCACGATGAACGTGCTCATCTGCCGGCTGTACGGATACGCGTGCGCCTGCAGCACCCCGTGCTCGGTCTCGGCGATGAAGAACTTGAACGCGTCGAACACCAGGTCGGTGCCCATCCACATGTAGCGGCAGTTCCGGGGATCAAGCGAGGGCTCAAACTCGGCGGCCCGGGCCGCCCGAACGGCGCTCGACGCCCCGTCGGCTCCCACCACCAGGTCGGCCCCGGCCAGCAGCTCGTCGACCGGCGGGGCCTCGCATTCAAACCGGATGTCGACGCCCAGGGACAGAGCCCGGCGCTGCAGGATCCCCAGCAGCTCCCGCCGCCCCAGGGCCGAGAACCCGTGCCCCCCGGAGCGGGTCTTCACGCCCCGGTGGTGGATGTCGATGTCGGTCCAGTGGACGAAGCCGTCGGTGATCTGGCGGTAGCTCGGCGGGTCGGCGTGCTCGAACACCGTCAGGGTCTCGTCGGAGAAGACCACGCCGAAGCCGAACGCGTCCTCGGCGCGGTTGCGCTCGTAGACGGTGATCTCGCAGTCCGGCGCCACCCGGCGCATCAGGATCGAGAAGTACAGCCCTCCAGGGCCCCCGCCGGCGACGGCGATCCGCATCAGCGAAACACTAGACGCCGAGGTCGGTCAGGTGCTCGTAGCGCAGCGCCAGCCCGTTGACGGCGTTGTGCATGAGCGCCAGCGCCGCGCGGACGTTGGCATGCGCCACCGGCGGCAGCTCCTCGTCCTGGCAGAGCGCCTTGAGCTCCTCGTAGACGGCGAGTACCCGCTCCTCGGAGGGCGTCATCTGGCGGCCGAGCAGGTCATCGGTCATGACGTCGCTCCGATCGGCGCGTCGCGTAGGTCGATGGTGCGCTTGGCCTTGAGCTCGAACCGCGGCAGGTCGCCCTCCCCCGCGCGCTCGATCCGGAAGTTCAGCCCCTCATGGGCCAGCGCGAGCTTGTTGTGGAGCGTCTCAGCCAGCCCGTCCCAGTGCTCGTCCTCGGCCTCCGGCTTGAGCTCGACGCGGAGCGTGATCTCGTCGCGGACGCCCTCGCGGGTGATGACCGTCTGGAACTCATCGACGAGCGGGAACTCGCGGACGATCCCCTCGATGGCGCGCGGGTACACGTTCGTGCCCCGGATGATCTTCATGTCGTCGACCCGGCCGAGGATCCCGCCCTCGTAGACGTCATACACGCGCCCGCACGAGCAGGTCGCCGCGGGCACCCGGCACACCAGGTCGCCGGTCCGGTACCGGACGAGCGGGATCGCCCCCCGCCCAAATGACGTCACCACCCGTTCGCCGCGCTCGCCGTAGCCGACCGGCTCCAGGGTGTCCGGATCGATGACCTCCTCCAGGACGTGGTCCTCGATGATGTGCGTGCCGCCGGGCTGGTGGGCGCACTCGAACACCATGATCGTGCCGATCTCGGTCATGCCCGCCGTGTCGTAGGCCTTGGCCCCCCACTGGGCCTCGATGAGCGCCTTGGTCTGGGGGATCGACCCGGCCGGTTCCCCGGACAGGATGATCCGCTGCACGGCCGACCCGGGTAGGTCGATGCCCAACGTGGCCGCTTCCTGGGCCAGGCGCAGCGCGTAGGTCGGCGTGGACGCGACGACCGTCGCGCCGAAGTCGACGATCTGGCGCATCCGGGTCTCGGTCGTCTGGGCGCCGCCGGGAACGTTGAGCACGCCGATCTTCTCCATCGAGTAATGCAGGCCCCAGAACCCGATGAACGATCCGTAGCCGAACGCGATGTAGGCCGTGTCGCCCGGGCGCACGCCGCAGCCCCAGATGCCGTAGGCCCACATCTCGGCGATCCACGCCCAGTCCTTGCGGGAGTCGAGCGCCCGCAGTGGGTCCTTGCCGGTGGTGCCCGATGTGGTGTGGATGCGGATGGCGCCCTCGCCGCCGATGATCGGCAACTCCCCATACGGGGGATGTTCTGCCTGGGAGGCCATCCAGTCCTGGCGGGTCAGCATCGGCAGCCGGCGCACATCGGCGATCGACTGGAGCTGCGCGGGGTCGAACCCGTTCAGCGTGCGCTTGTACCACGGGCTGCGCTCCGAGGCCCAGGCCACCTGGCGGCGCAGCTTGGCCAGCTGCAGCGCCTCGAGTTGGGGGCGCTCGAGCGTCTCGACCTTCGGATTCCAGTACGCGCTGTCGGCAGCCACAGGTTCCTCGGCGGGCCAGCATACGCCTGTCGCCGGACTTAGGACACCCGGCGGAATTGTTGGCCGGTGTCCTGGGGCGTCCTATATCGTCGGTCACGATGAGCCCCTTCCGCGCAAGCGCCCCGCTGACCGACCGGTGGGAGCACTTCGACTTCAGCGTCGAGGACGGGGTGGCCAGGATCCATCTCAACCGTCCGGAGAAGCTCAACGCGCTGACCTTCGACGCCTACGCCGACCTGCGCGACCTCATCGCCGAGTTGCCCCAGCGGGGCGACACGCGGGTCGTGGTCATCGGCGGGGAGGGGCGCGGGTTCTCCTCCGGCGGCGACGTGGAGGAGATCATCGGCCCGCTGCAGGAGATGGGGTCGGCGCAGCTCCTGGAGTTCACCCGGATGACCGGAACTCTGGTCAAGGCGCTGCGCGAGACCCCGTTGCCGGTGATCGCCTCCATCAACGGGGTCGCCGCCGGGGCCGGCGCGGTGATCGCGCTGGCCTGCGACCTGCGCATCATGGCCGAGTCGGCGTCCTTCGCCTTCTTATTCACGCGCGTGGGACTATCAGGGGCCGACATGGGCGCGGCCTACCTGCTGCCGCGGATCGTCGGGCTGGGCCACGCCACCGAGTTGCTGCTGCTCGGCGACCAGGTCACCGCCCAGCGCGCAGCAGCGATCGGCCTCGCCGGCGAGGTCGTCCCCGACGACGAGCTTTCGGTCCGCGTCGACGGGCTGGCGCGACGGCTGGCCGACGGTCCGGCGTTCGCGTTCGCCACCACGAAGTCGCTGCTCACCCGCGAGCTCGACATGGGCCTGGGCGCGGCGATCGAGATGGAGTCGGTGACCCAGGCCCTGCTCATGCACTCCGATGACTTCGAGGAGTTCTACGCCGCCTGGAACGAGGGCCGCCGCCCGGATTGGATCGGTCGGTGAGTGACCTCATCAATTCCCGTGACCTGGCGGCACCGGTCGGCTTCTCCCACGCCGTGCGCGCCGGGGACACCGTGTACCTGGCCGGTCAGACCGCCCAGGACCGGGACGGCGCGATCGTCGGCACGTCGATCGTGGAGCAGTTCGACGTGGCGGCGGGCAACCTGGTGACCGCCCTGCGCGCCGCCGGCGGCGAGCCGGAGGACCTCGTGTCCCTTCAGGTGTTCGTGACCACGGTGGCCGAGTACAAGCAGTCGCTGATGGCGCTCGGCCACGTCTGGCGCCGCCACTTCGGCCGCCGCTACCCGGCGATGGGCCTGTTCGGCGTCACGGAGCTGTATGACCCGGCCGCCAAGGTCGAGTTGATGGGCGTCGCGGTCGTCACGCGCGGCGGATGACCGACGCGCTCGACCTGCATTTGTCCGACGACCAGCGCGCGCTGTACGACGGCACCCGGTCGCTGGCCGCCGACGTGCTGGCCCCCATCGCCGCCGCCCACCCGCCCGGTCGGGTCAACCGGCCGCTGGTGGCGGCGCTGGCCGAGCACGGGCTGCTCGATCGCCTGTTCGCCGGCGAGGAGGTGTCGGCCACCGAGCTGTGCCTGATCCGGGAGGCGCTGGCCCGCGGCAGCACCGAGGCCGAGACCGCGTTCGCCCTCCAGGGCCTGGGCGCCTATCCGATCCTTCAGGCCGGGTCGTGGCGGCTGCGCGACGAGTGGATTCCCCGGGTGTCCTGTGGTGACGCGATCGCGGCGTTCGCGCTGACCGAGCCGGAGGCCGGATCGGATCCGGCGGCGCTGAGCCTGCGGGCCGAGCCGGACCCGGATTCCGACCCCGCCCGCCCCGGGTACCGGCTGACCGGCGAGAAGCTGTGGATCTCCAACGCGCCCGAGGCCGACATCTACACCGTGTTCGCCCGGACCGACCCGGATGCCCGCGGCGCCCGGGGACTCACCGCGTTCGCCGTCCCCGGCGATGCGCCGGGACTGAGCGGTGCGCCGCGGGACATGCTCGCGCCGCACGCGATCGGCTCGCTGACGTTCGACGGCGTCGCGGTCGGCTCCGAGCAGGTGCTGGGCGAGCCCGGGGCCGGGTTCCGGGTGGCGATGCGCACGCTGGACCTGTTCCGGCCGAGCGTCGGCGCGTTCGCTATCGGGATGGCGCGGACCGCGCTGGCGCTGGCGACGGCCCACGTCCTGGAGCGCCGGACGTTCGGACAGCCGATCGCCGAGCACCAGGCCGTCGCCCACCGTCTCGCCGATCTGCGCGCCCAGACCGAGGCGGCGCGACTGCTCGTCCACCAGGCGGCGCGGGCCCACGACGCCGGACGTCCCGATCCGAGCCTGGCGGCCATGGCCAAGCTGCTGGCCACTGAGGTCGCCCAGTCCGCCGTCGACGCCGCTGTCCAGTTCCACGGGGCGGTCGCGCTCGAGCACGGCCACCCGCTGGAGCACCTGTACCGCGAGGTGCGCGCACCGCGGATCTATGAAGGCGCGTCTGAAATTCAGCGGGAGATCATCGCCCGGGCGATGTTCCGCGAGGCGGCGTCGTGAGCCGCACTGTCGTGGTGACCGGCGGGGCCCGCGGGATCGGCCGCGCCGCGGTGGACCGATTCGCCGCCGCCGGCGAGCGGGTGATCGCGCTGGGGCGCCACCGGACGGCGCTGGAGGCGCTCGGCGTGACGTGGTTTGTGTGCGACGTCACCGACGAGGCGGCCGTGACGTCGGTGTTTGACCAGATCGGCGACGTCGACGTGCTGGTCAACAACGCCGGCCTGGCCGAGTCCGCGCCCCTGCACTCGACGTCGCTGGACTCGTGGCGGCGCCACATGGACGTCAACGCCACCGGGCCGTTCCTGTGCATGCGCGCGGTTGTGCCGGGGATGCGCTCCCGCGGGACCGGCGCCGTGGTGACGGTGGCCTCCACCGCGGGCCGGGCCGGCGTCCCGTACACCGCCGCCTACAGCGCGTCCAAGCACGCCGTGGTCGGACTGACCCGGGCGGTGGCCGCCGAGGTGGCCGGGACGGGCGTGCGGGTCAACGCGGTCTGCCCCACGTTCGTGCGCACCGCCATGACCGAGCGCTCGATCGCCAACATTGTGACGCGCACGGGACGCACGCCGGAGCAGGCCGAGGAGGCGCTGGCGGCCGCGTCGCCCCTGGGCCGCCTGCTCGAGCCTGATGAGGTGGCCGACGCGATCGTGTTCCTGGCCTCGCCGGGCGCGGCCGCCATCAGCGGCCAGGCGGTCGTGATCGACGGAGGCGGGATCCAGGCTTAACGGCGGTGGTGCTTCTTGTGCTTGGGCTTCGGCGCGGTGAACACGATCCGGCGCGTCGGCGGCTTGGCGCCGCTCACCGTGAGCGTGGCGGGCAGCCGGTGGAAGCGCTTGAGCAGGCTCCGGCCGGTTCGGTTGAGCTTCAGGGTGATCGTCCTCGTCGCGCCGGCCGGCACCGAGTAGCGTCCGGCGGCCACGATCACCAGGGTCCGGGTCCGCCGTGGCTTGACCCGGGCGGAGACCGCCACCGGCCTGCCGCCCCGCTTGGTGACATGCGAGGTGACCGTGATCGGCCCCGAGCAACGACCGGAGGTCAGGCCCCGGCAGGCGATCTTCAGCTTGAGCACGCCGCCCTTGGTGGAGACCCTGGTCGAGGCCGAGAGGATCGCCACCGTCTGGCCGGTGGTGAAGGTCAGCTCCTGGCTGGTGGTCGTCCCGTCGCCGTTGGTGGCCACGATCCGGGCGTGGTACGTGCGACCGCGGGCCAGCCGGTTGATCGGGATGCTCACCCGGATGTCGTTGTTGCCGGCGCCGATGTGGCGCGTCGCGGTCGAGGAGCCGAGCCCCGTCCGCCCGTAGCGCACCACGACCTGGGTGTCCCGGAGGTTGGGATTGATGGCGGCGCTGATCGTCCCGGACGTCGACCCGGCCGACGCCGCGGGCGCGGTGATGGTGGGCGGCGCGAACTCATACGCACCGGCGTCGCAGCGTGAGCCCTGCGGCCGGGTCACGCCCCGTTGGTCGGTCGGCACCGGGCACGAGGTCAGGGGCACGAGGTTGATCGCGCCGCTGCCGGCCTGCAGCGCCCGTGTCTGGGTGGGCCCGCCGTTGTCGGCCAGCGGTCCCAGCCGCGGGTCGGCGTTCGTGCCCGGGCACGAGCTGTCGCCGAACACCAGGTTGTGACCGTTGTCGGTGATCGTGCCGTCGCAGTTGGCCGGCGTCGAGCCGGTGTTGGAGCTCACGATCGAGTCGGCCTCCGTGACTCCGCCGTCGTTGGTGATCCCGCCACCGCCGCCAACCGCGATGTTGCCCGCGACGGTGACAAAGCTGAGCTGAACCAGCAGGGCTCGGGCGTAGATGCCGCCCCCGAAGCCGCCTAGCCCAGGTGCGAAGCCACCGGTTCCGCCCGCGGCGGTCGCGTTCTGCGTGACTGTGACGTTCGTGAGGCTGTTCGACGCCAGGTTGCCGAAGACGTACAGCCCGCCGCCGAAGCCGCCGATGCCGCCGTCGGTACTGCTGCCGACGGTGCCGGTGCCGGTGGGCTGACCGCCGTTGCCCCCGCCGCCGCCCGCACCGGTCTCGTTGGCGGTGACGGTGGAGCCGGCGACCTGGACCTGGTTGAGGCTGGCGACCCCGCCCCCGAAGCCGCCGATGCCCGCGCTTCCGGCGTTGCCGCCCGAGTCGGAGGCGCTGGTGGCGTTGCTCCCCGATCCTGCGTTCCCGCCGGCGCCGGCGTGATTGCCGCTGATTGTGGAGTCGGTGATGGTCAACGTGGCGTGGGCGTCGTTGTAGATCCCGCCCCCGGACCCGCCCTGGCCGCCATCGCCGCCGTCTTGGCCCGGGCTCGCTCCGGTCCCGGTCCCGCTCACACCGCTGGTGGCGCTGGCGCCGGCGCCGGCGGTGTTGTTGGTGACGGTCGAGTCGTTGACGGTCAGCGTCCCGGTGTTGTCGATGCCGCCGCCGTTGCCGCCGTTGCCGCCGCTCTTCCCGGGCCGAGGCGGGCAGCCCTGGATGGTGCAGAAGACCACGATGGACGAGAACGGCAGGGTTCCCCCGGAGGCCACGTTGCCCGAGACGACGACGCCGGAGAGCGTCAGGTTCCCGGCGTTAGCGATGCCTCCCCCGTCGTTGCCGTTCTCCGCCGGGCAGGTCCGGAGGAAGCCGGTGCCGGTGCAGCCCGTCGACGGAACTCCGGACACGCCACCGGTGATCGTCACGCGGTCGAGCGTGACCACCGCGGTGCTCGCGACCGTGATCGGCTGAACGGCGCTGCCGCCGCTGATCGTCGTCCTGGCGGCCCCGGCCCCGTCGATCGTGGCGGCCGCCGTCATCGCCACCCCGCTGCCGGTCAGGGTGTACGTGCCCGCCGGCAGCTTGATCGTCGTGGGCGGCGTCGCGGTGCCGGGCGCGCACCCGGGCTCAGCGGTGCCGTTGGCGTACAGGACGGCCTCCCGGAGCGAGCACTGCCCTGCCGTCGGCGAGTCCGACGTGGTGGTCACCGTCACCGTGGTGGCGGCATGGGCCGCCACGGGCGCCATGAGCCCCATCAGCGCCACCGCAACGGCGAGCAGCGCAAGCCGAAGTCCCCTCGGCAACCTGATTCCCGGTCCGGTCACCTCAATGCGAGCTTAACATTTGCCGCCGCCGGAGGCAAGCCCAGGTTAAGGTGCGGTCGGTACGGTCCCGGGCGAGACCGGGTCGAGAAACGAGACGTTCGTCGTCCCGTTTGCCGCCCCGGTCCTGGTCTTCAGGTTGCCCTCACCCGGCCATATCCGGGCATTCGCGGTTCAGGGATGCGCGGTGGATGCCGACTACTTCGGGGTAGAACGCCTGTAGACGCTCGCCCGTAACAGGAACCGGAGAAACCGATGATCCCGACCCTCATTGCCTGCATCCTCGTCGTCGCTGCGTTCTGCGCGTACGTGGCCCGGATGCAGGTCGTTCAGAAGAACTCGCCCCTGCCCGACCCCAGCGGCGATTGGTGGCCGCACTTCGAGCGTCAGTTCCGCGCCCACGCCATCCGGGTGGCGCGCCAAAGACACGGCCGAAGGTAGGGCCGGCGGGCACCGCCACCGAAGGTAGCCGGCGGCATCGCCGCCGAAGGTAGCCGGCGGCATCGCCGCGGGGCCGCCCAGGCGCGCGCCGGTGCGGCGGCCGAGTCCCACCCTGCCCGGGACCGGCCAAATGATCATCCGTATTCCGGACCTTGACATTTCCTCACCAAAATGGGTAAGAAATGTCCTACATGGGGTCGCATCTCGCCGTTCTCGCGGCGGGCGCTGGTTCACAGAGGGGCCACCGCACGCTTGCCGAGAAAGCCTTCGAAACTCTGCATACCGCCATCATCACCGGCCGGCTCCGCCCGGGCGCGCGGCTGCCCATCGAGGAACTGGCGACGCTGCTGGACATGAGCCCCATGCCGATCCGCGAGGCGGTGCGGCGGCTCGACGCCGCGGGGCTGGTGGAGAACATCCCGCACCGCGGGGCGCGGGTCACCGAGCTGTCGGTCCTTGATCTCTCCGAGGTCTACGAGGCTCGCCTGGCGCTGGAGGTGCTCGCCATCCGTCGGGCCGCCCAGCATTTCACCGCCGACCAGGCGGCGGAGTCGCGCCGGTGCCTGGCGGTTCTGGACGGGTACGGCGACGAGGTCTCGGCGGCGGCGTCCGAGGCGCACACTCGGTTTCACTTCGCCCTGTACGAGGCGGCCGACTCGACCTGGCTGATGCGCCTCATCCTGCCGGTGTGGGAGACGAGCGAGCGCTACTGCCTGGAGGTCTCGGCCGTCCGCCGCCTCGCCGAGCGTGCCACCGAACACGAGCAGATCCTGGCCGCCTGCGAGGCCGGCGACGCCGACCGCGCGGCCGCGGCGCTCCACCGGCATCTGGCCATCACCGCCAACGGCCTGGCCGTCGCCATGGGCGGCCAGCCGCTGTTCGATCCCGACGCCGGGCCAACCTGGACGGCGACTGCCCGGACGGCGCCCCCTGGCCGCCCGGGCAGCTGATGCGCCCCCCGTCCCGCGGCCTAGTGCAACAACTCCAGTGAGTTGGACGCCGGCCCGCTGCCGATGTCGTTGACGAAGTAGAGGCCGGACCCGCCGGGCGCCACCGCCAGCCCGAACAGGTCGCCGCCGCCGTTGGGGACCAGCGTCTTGACGTCGGCGCGCCCGCCCTGTGGCCGCGTCTCGACGATCCGGCCGTCGCCGCCGTTGGCGGTAACGATGTTGCCGTTCGGCGCCATCGTCAGCCCGAGCGGATCATTCAGCGCTCCGCCTCGAGCCACGGTGGATCCTCCACCGCCGAGCGCCGAGTGCCGGGTCCGCGCGTGGGCGATGGCCGCGATCCGGTTGTTGACCGAGTCGGCCACGTACAGGACGCCGTTGCGCCCCAGGCCCAGGCCGGTGGGACCGACGACGAGCGCGTTTGGATCGGTGTGGGCCGCGAAGCCCATGCCGATCACCCGGTTGGAGAGCACGACCGGCCCGTGGTGTCCGAACCGCAGCCGGATGCGGATCACGGTGCCGCCGGGGACGGTCTTGCCAGCCGCGGCGACGGTGCCGTTGAGCACGTTGGAGACGTACAGCGTCACCGACTTCCCGTGGTCGTCAGCGGTCATGTCCCACGGCCCGTTGATGTCCGCCGCCGTCAGGGTCCGGATGACATGCCCGGTGGGCCCGAGGATGGTGAGGGCGCCGGCGGTCATCATCGACGAGTTGCCGCCCGGCGCCGGGAGGC
>JBPYFQ010000170.1:0-22086 GCA_051985625.1 Solirubrobacteraceae bacterium | reverse complement strand
GGGCCACCGCCACCGCATGCAGCTGGTTGTGCTCGTTCGGCATGCTGACCGCACACCAGTCCGCGAGCGCGGGGACGCAGATGTCGGCGATCTGGTGGAGCGTGTCGTGGAGATCCACCGCGGAGGCGAGCGCCTCGCCGGCATCGGCCAGCAGGCGTTGCAGGAGCTCGGCTCGCTTGACGGCCGTGATGTCCGTGATGACGTTGACGATCATCATGATCCGGCCGCCGCGGTCGCGCACGGCGGTGGACTTCGTCTGGCGCCACCGCTGTTCGCCCGTGCGGCGGTCGACGACCCGGACGACGAGCTCCTCCGGGGCCTCGCCCACCAAGGCCCGCCTCCCAGGAATGTCTTCGATCCGCAGGGGCGAGCCGTCCTCGTGGAACGAGTCGTACTGGTCGGCGATGCGGGCGGCCGGCGTGGCCAGCAGCTCCTGAGGTGAGGCGAAGCCGAGGGCATCGGCCGCCGCCTGGTTGGCGTAGATCAGGTTGCCCTGGGCGCCCTGGACGGTGACGGCCTCGGAGAGCGTGCCGAGTGCCGTGGTCAGCTGGGCCTCGGTCGTCTGGAGCTCGGTGAACAGCCCGGCATTGTCCAGCGCCAGTGCGACGCGACCGGCCAGCACCTCGACGAAGCGCAGGTCCTCCACCGCATACCGGCGGCGCGAGTGCGCGGTCGACAGGAGCGTCAGGGCCCCCAGTATCCGTCCGCGAGCGCTCAGCGGAACAACCACGCTGCTGGCGATCCGCAGCGACCGCAGGAAATCGAGGTCCGCCTCGTCGTGCGCCCCTGCTCGGAGGAGGTCGTCGGTGACGGCGGTCAGGAGCTGCGGCTGCGCCGAGGCGACCACGCTGCCGGACCCGGGACTATCAGGACCGGTCGGCGGCCGAGTCATGAGCCGGGCGTCGGCCTCGGCCGCGTGCGCTCCATCGGTCTTGACGGCCAGGCGCCGCAATCCGTCCTCGTGGACGACGTCGAGAATGCAGACGTCAGCGAACGCGGGCACGACGAGCGCGGTCAGCCGCGCGCCGGTGTCCTCCAGGGTCAGGCGACCGTCTGCCACGCCGGCGACGTCGGCCAGCAGGCCGAAGCGCGCCCGGTCACGGATGATCCGCTCGCGTCCGGCCGCGGCCAGCACCGCCACTCCTCCGCCGGCGAACACCACGATGGCCCGGAGGAAGTACGTGGCCGCGCCGAAGTTGTGGTTCCACACGCCGCTGACGGCCACCAGGGCGAAGGCCACCGCGGCCACGAACGCCGTTTCCCGCCATCCGCCGATGACCGACACCACGAACGGAGCCAGGACGACCGTACTGATGAGAGTGGTGTTGTGAGAGAGCGACGCGTCGACCACGGCGAGGCCGCCGGCGATGACCAGCCCCACAGCCACCGCTATCGCGCTCGGGAGGATCGAACGGCGTAACTCCCAGGTTGGCCCCAGTCTGGCCCGCATGACTCGATCCTCGCTCGTGGTGGCCGGATACTACGCTCGGCCGGGGCGCGCAGGTGGGTTTCGTCCCCCAGAATCCCTGTAAATGCAATGTTATGACCGGTGTTCGGTTAGTAACCAACCAAGGTCGGTGGTCGCGTGTCCGGTCGCGGTCGCTGGGCTTCCGCCTCCGAGCGCCCCCGCTCGCCCCGCGCCGACCTCACTGTGTCACCCTTCCCAGCAGGAAGTGTGTCAGTACACACTGCGCCACGTGTAACAGGTAACTGGTAACCAGTCTCGCCGGAGTCCCGGGTGGCCGGCCCCCGGACGCCGCGACTCCGTGGGGCTTGCATCGTGCCCACCCCGGTCGTATGGTCGCCACACCGTCGACCGGAGAGGGGAAACGTTGTCGCGACCCACGCCGGAGGAAATCGTCGCCCTGGCCGACGAGCAGGGCCTGCGGCTGGTCCGGTTTCTGTGGTGCGGCAACGACGGGACGGTCCGGGCCAAGGCGGCGGGCCGGCACGGGCTGGCCGGGCGCCTCGAGGACGGTATCGGGCTGACGGTGGCGATGCAGGCCATGAACGGACTGGACCACCTGCAGCCGGTGGAGGGGCTGGGGCCGGTGGGCGAGGTACGGCTCATCCCGGACCTGGACACGTTCCGCGTCCTGCCGTACGCGCCGCACTCCGGAGCGCTGCTCACCGACCATGTGGCGCGCGACGGGTCGCCCGCCGCGGTCTGCCAGCGGTCGTTTCTCAAGCGGATGCAGGCGAGGCTGGCCGACGCCGCCGGCGTCGAGCTGCGGGTGGCGTTCGAGAACGAGTTCTCGCTGGCGCACCGAGTCGACGGCGCATACGTGCCCGTCGACGCGGCGCTGTGCTTCTCCACGATCGCCATGACCGCCGCGCAGGACTACGTCGACGAGCTGGTGGCGGCGCTCGACGCTCAGGGGATCTCGCTGGAGCAGTACTACGCCGAGCTCGGCCACGGGCAGCAGGAGATCTCCACCCCGCATGCGCCGGCGGTGCGGGCGGCCGATGAGCAGCTGCTGGTCCGCGAGACGCTCCGCGGCGTCGCCGCCCGGCACGGCCTGACCGCCTCGCTGTCGCCCAAGCCGTGGCCGGAGAACGCCGGCAACGGGTGCCACATCCACTTCTCCCTATGGGAGGGCGAGCACAACCGCTTCCACGACGGCTCCCGGCCGGACGGCCTGTCGGCGGCGGCGCTCTCGTTCATCGCCGGCGTCCTGGCCCATCTCCCGGCGCTGTGCGCGCTCACCGCCCCCAGCTTCAACTCCTACCACCGAATCCTGCCCCACTACTGGGCGGGCGCGTTCGTCTGCTGGGGCTATGACAACCGCGAGGCGCCGGTCCGGGTGGCCTCGCCCCTGCGCGGCGCGGTGGAGGCGACGACCAACGCCGAGCTCAAGGCCTCCGACGCCAGCTGCAACCCGTATCTGGCGCTCGGCGGGTTGATCGCCGCCGGTCTGGACGGGCTGGAGCGGGGCCTCGAGCCGCCCGGGCCGGTCATGGTCGACCCCGGGAGCCTGTCCGACGCCGAGCGGCAGCGCCGCGGCATCGCCGCCATGCCGGCCTCGCAGGCCGAGGCGCTCGCCGCCCTGGCGGCCGACGACCTGTTGCGCGACGCATTGGGCCGGGAGCTGGCCGAGAGCTACCTGGCGGTGCGGCGCTCGGAGTGGGAGGCCTACAGCGCGGGAGACGCGGCATTCGAGCAGCAGGGTCATTTCGAGAAGTACTGAACGAGCTTCCGCTCGTCGACCACCATGCCCACGGGATCCTCCGGGCGCCGCCGGAGAGTCTCGACGAGTTCCGCGGGCTGTTCTCCGAGAGCGGGGACCCGCGCCAGTGGCCGCACGTCGCCACCGGTGTCACCTACCGGAGGGCGATGCGCCTGCTCGCCGCCCACCTCGGCTGCGAGCCGACCGAGTGGGCCGTCTACGACCGGCGGCGGCAGACCGACCCGGCCGAGTACGCGCGCTCGCTGCTGCGGGCCACCAACACCGAACGGCTGTTGATCGACGACGGCTTCCCGCCGGCGGCCGTCGGCACCACGCCGGCCGAGCTCGGCGCTTTGGCCGGCTGCGAGGCGCGGCCGGTGATGCGGATTGAGCGCGTGGCCGAGGACGTGGGCCCGCCCGGCCCGCCCGCCCCGGGGTCGCTGACCGAGCTGGCCGACCGGATCGGGGCCGCCCGGGCGGACGGGTACGCCGCGCTGAAGACGATCGCCGCCTATCGGGGCGGGCTGGACCTGGACGCGTTGCCGCCGACCACCCGCCGCGACCGGCTGGAGGGCGAGCCGCTGCGGGCCGCCCTGCTCACCGCGCTGAAAGTCAACGCGGCGACCGGCGATCCCCTCCCGGTGCAGGTCCACACCGGCTTCGGCGACGGAGACCTGCTGCTCCCGGCCGCCCGCCCGGGGCTGCTCAAACCGCTCATCGAGCGCTTCCGGGAGACGACGTTCGTGCTGCTGCACTGCTACCCGTTCGTGCGCGAGGCGGGCTGGCTGGCCCACGTGTACGGCAACGTGTACTTCGATTTGTCATTAACCATCCCGCACGTGGCCCGCCCTGCCGAGGCCCTGGCCGAGGCGCTGGAGCTGGCGCCGGTGTCAAAGCTGCTCTACGCCTCCGACGCCGCGCTCACACCGGAGCTGTACCTGCTCGCCGCCACCTGGTGGCGCGATGCTCTGGCCGCGGTGCTGCCCGCGCTGCTGGGAGGCGACGACGAGGAGGCGCTCGAGGCGGCCCGGATGATCACGCGGGAGAACGCGCGGGGCGTGTACCGCCTGGCATGACGGCCACCGGCGGCGTGGCCCGCAGCAGCAGCGAGACGGCAAACGCGATCGCCAGCAGGCATCCGGCCAGGGCCATGACGTCGTGCCAGCGCCCGGCGCTCCAGGCGGCGCCGCCGAGCGGGCCGGCGACCGTCGAGCCGAGGTAGTAGGCGAACAGGTACAGGGCCGAGGCCTGGGCCTGGGCGGTGCGCGCCCGCCGCCCCACCCAGCTGGAGGCGACCGAGTGGGCGGCGAAGAAGCCGATGGTCAGGATGGCGATCCCAGTCACCACCAGCGGGAGGGGGTGCAGGGCGGTGACGGCGACACCGCCGGCGGCGACGGCCACTCCGGCCGGGAGCACGCGCCGGCGCCCCACCCGGTCGGCCAGCCGGCCGGCGATCGCCGAGGACATCGAGCCGATCGGATAGACGAGGAAGATGGCCGCCACCGCCGCCTGGCCCAGGCCGTAGGGCGGGGCCTCCAGCCGGAAGCCGACCCCGTTGTAGACGGCGACGAACGTCCCCATGAGCAGCGCGCCCATGACCTCCAGGCTGAGCTGTCCGCGGTCGCGCAGGTGCACCGACAGCGACGAGACGGCGCGGCGAACCGCGAACCGCCGTGGCGTATGGTGCCGGGAGGCCGGGGCCAGCCGGTAGAACAGCGCCGCGCAGGCGAGACTGAGCAGGCCGACGCCGAGCAGCGCCAGCCGCCAGTCGCCCTGGTCGGCCAGGGCGCCGGCGATCAGGCGGCCGGACATGCCGCCCAGCGCGTTGCCGCCGATATAGAGACCGATCGAACTGCCCAGAGACTGGGGGTGGATCTCCTCGGCCAGGTACGCCATGCCCACGGCGGGCACGCCGGCCAGGGCGACCCCCTGGAGCGCGCGAATGACCAGGAGCACACCGAACGTGGGCGCGGCCGCGGCGGCCAGGCCGAGCAGCGCCGAGGCGAACAGGGCCAGCGTCATGACCCGCCCGCGGCCCCACGCGTCCGACAGCCAGCCGGCGGGGAGCAGGGCGAGCGCCAGCGTGCCGGTGGTCAGCGCCAGGGTGAGGCTGGAGCCGGCCGGGCTGACGCCGAAGTCTCGGGACAGCAATGGCAGCAGCGGCTGGGTCGCGTACAGGAGGACGAAGGTCGAAACGCCGGCCGCGAACATGGCCAGCGACGCGCGGCGAAACGCCGGGTCCCCCCGCTGCATTCTGTCGTCGGTGACGTCCACATGTCAGAGCCTAGGCGCGAATGCCTAATGCACAAAATGCATCATTGACAGTAAATCGATGTGCTGCAAGCATGAGAAGAATGCAGGTCCAGGAGCTGCGCTGGTTCGCCGCCACGGTCGCCCAGCCGAACTTGTCCAAGGTGGCCGAGGAGCTTCACATCTCCCAGCCCGCCCTGTCGCGGGCACTGCGGCGGCTGGAGACCGCGGTCGGCGCCGACCTGTTTGACCGGGTCGGCCGGTCGCTGGAGCCCAACGCACACGGCCGGCTGCTGGCGGCGCACGTCACCCGGGCCCTGGCCGAGCTCGACGACGGGATCGAGGCCGTGCGCCAGGCCGCCGACCCCGACTACGGCGACGTCCGCCTGGCGTTCCTGCACACGTTCGGGACCTGGCTCGTCCCGGAGCTCATCCGGGCCTACCGGGCCGAGCATCCCCGGGCGCGGTTTCACCTCAGCCAGGGCAGCGCGGCGGTCACGCTGGAGGGCCTGCGCGCCGGGCGCCACGATCTGCTGGTGACGAGCCCCCGCCCGGACGATCCGGCCGTTGGCTGGAGGCGGCTGTTCACCGAGCCGCTGCGCCTGGCCGTCCCGGCCGGCCACCGGCTGGCCCGCCGCCGCCGCGTGCGCCTGGAGGAGGTCGCCGGCGACGACTTCATCCTGCTCAGCCCCGAGCACGGGCTGCGCGGGCTGACCGACCGGCTGTGCCAGCGGGCCGGCTTCACGCCGCGCGTCGCGTTCGAGGGCGAGGATGCCGAGACGCTGCGTGGCCTCGTCGCCGCCGGGCTCGGCGTCGCGCTGCTCCCGGGCCGGCCGGGCGCGCCGACCTTCCCGCCGCTGCTGGCGGTGGCCGATCGGGGCGCCGAGCGGGCCGTCGGGCTGGCCTGGCATCGCCGGCGGTACCGCTCGCCGGCCGTCACCGCGTTCGCCGGCTTCGTGGCCGCCGAGTACGCGCGCGTCGTCTCGGACTACGCGGGGGTCAGTTCGCCGTCGGTCCCGGCGGCGACGGCGACCTCGTCGTCGTCGTAGTCGGCGGACCGCGTCTCGTCGCGGACGGTGCGCGGGTCCAGCCGGCGGGTCAGCGGGCGGACTGCCGCCTGTCCAGAGCATCCGCGAGGATATGCGGTTCCGATGATCCTGTGCGTAGCCGGAAATCCCTCCATCGACAAGCTGTTCGAGGTCGACGACCTCGTCCCGGGCGAGATCCACCGCCCCTGCTCGTTCGTGGCGCTGCCCGGGGGCAAGGGCCTCCACGTCGCCCAGGTGACGACCGCGCTGGGCGGGGAGGCGATCGCCACCGGCATCCTGGCCGGCCACACCGGCCGGTGGGTGGCCGAGACACTGGCCGCTGACGGCGTGCGCTCGGAGTTCGCCTGGGGGCCGGGGGAGACGCGCTCCAGCCTGTCGGTGGCCGACCGGGCGACTGGGCGGCTGACCGAGTTCTACGAGGACGGGCTGCCCGCGCGGGCCGAGGACTGGTCGGCGCTGGCCGAGATCGTCGAGGGCCTCGTGCCGGGGGCCAGGTGGCTGGCGCTGGCCGGCTCGCTGCCCGCGGCGGCCGACCTGGAGGGCTATCCGCGGTTGATGGGGGCGGCCCGGCGGGCCGGCGTGCCCGTGGCGATCGATTCCCGGGGTCCGGCGCTGGCCCGGGCGGTGGCCGAGGAGCCGGAGCTGGTCAAGATCAACGTCCACGAGGCGGCGGAGCTCCTCGGCCGGCCGATCGCCGGCGTGGCCGAGGCGCGGGAAGCGGCGGCCGAGATCCGCGGCCGGATCGGCGGGGACGGGCACGCGGCCGTGATCACGCTCGGCGAGGAGGGCATGGTGCTGGCCGATCCGGACGGCGACATCTGGCAGGGCACGGTGGCGGCGCGCGGCGACTACCCGGTGGGCAGCGGCGACGCGCTGCTGGCCGGACTGCTCACGGCGCTGGCGGCCGGCGAGCCCTGGTCGCAGGCGGCCGCGTTGGGACTGGGGGCCGCCGCGGCGAACGCCGAGCTGCCCGGCGCCGGGCGCCTGGAGCCGCCGCGAGCCCGCCAGTTGGCGGCCGCCGCCCAGATCCGCCCGCTCAGCCGCGCCTGACCGAGTAGCGTGGCCGGAGTGGACACGGTCGATGTGGTGGTCATCGGCGCCGGCCTGGCCGGCCTGTCGGCGGCGCGCGACCTGGCCGAGGCCGGCGCAAGCGTCGTGGTGCTGGAGGCGCGGGACCGTCTGGGCGGCCGCACCTGGACGAACCGGTTCCCGGACACGGGGGAGATGGTGGAGCTGGGCGGGTCCTGGTTTGGCCCCGAGCACGAGGCGGCGGTGCGGGAGCTGGACCGCTACGGATTGGGCGTCCGCACCCACCGGCTCCCCCGGTCGGTCCGGTGGCGGACGGCCGGGCGGCTGCGCACCGGGCTGCCGGTTGACGCCGACGAGCTTCCTGCGCTGGAGGCGGCGCTGCTGCAGATCACTCATGACGCCGCCCGCCACCGGGCCGGAGACTTCGCCGGTGCGCACCAGTCGTGGAGCGCCTACGTCGCCGGGCTGAGCGTTCCGGCGGCGGTGGAGGAGTTCCTGTTCGGCTGGTGGGTGATGATTGCGGGGGTCGATCCTCAGCACGGCGCCGCGGGGGATGCCATCGGCGCCGTCGCCGGCCACGGCGGGCGGCCGAGCGCGCTGCTGACGGCGCTGCGGTTCACCCCGCGCGAGGGATGGAGCCGCCTGGCCCAGGCGATGGCGGGCCACCTCGCCGTCCGGCTCCAGTCGCCCGTCACCCGCGTGGCCGAGACCGGGGACGGCGTCCGGGTGTTCGGCCAGGCCGGCGCCCTGGCCACCGGCCGGTGGGTGATCCTGGCGGTGCCGATCAACGTCCTGGACCACATCGCGGTCGAGCCCGCGCTGCCGGAGCCGGCCCGGAGCGTGGCCGGCGGCAACGCCGGGCGGGGGCTCAAGGTGTGGATGCGGGCCCGCGGCCTTCCGGCCGGCTCGCTGGCCGCCGGCCGCGGGACCGGCCTGCACTGGATCTACGCCGACCGCGAACTGGTGGACGGCACCGTCCTGGCGCTCGGCTTCGGCTACCGCGACGGCGCATTTGACCCGAGCAGCCGGTCCGCCGTCGGCGAGGCGCTGGCCGCGTTCTGGCCCGAGACGCAGGTGATCGCCCACGCCGCCCACGACTGGAATGCCGACCCGTTCTCCCGCGGCACCTGGCTGACCGAGATCCCGGGGCGGCCCCTGCCGCCGGCGGGTGGGCCGGTGGCCGACCGGCGGCTGGTGCTGGCCGGCTCCGACGTGGCGAGCCGGGAGGCGGGCTGGATCGAGGGCGCGCTCCGGTCCGGCGCCGACGCCGCGGCCGCGATCAGGCGAACAGCGGCCGGAGGTGGTCGTTGAGGAATACGCCGTCGGGATCGAGCCGGCGGCGGATGGCGATGAAGTCGTCGGCCTGCGGATAGAGCGCGTGCAAGCGCTCCGGCGTCAGGAAGTGCAGCTTGCCCCAGTGCACCCGGGCGTCGAAGTCGGCCAGCAGCGAGTCGACGTCGCGCAGGTAGCCCCAGTAGTCGGTGCCGGGGGTGCCGGAGACCGAGATGACCGTCGTGGCCGTCCGGTAGTTGGGTGACAGGAACGCGTCGTCTGGACCGACGGTGCGGATCTCCAGCGGGTAGACGGAGGTGGGCAGGCTGCGGAGCATGAGCTCTCGCATCGCCCGGATGGCGTCCGGGCCCTTCTCCAGGGGCACGAAGTACTCCAACTCGTGGAAGTTGGGGTCGTAGACCATCGGATAGATGAGGTAGCAGCGGTCGACCCGGCGGCCGGGCGTGTCATCGTCGGGCTCGTCGGGAGCGGCCTCGTCGTAGACCTTGACGTAGCACTGGTCGGTCATCTGCTCGCCGTGGCCGTCCAGGTTGTAGAGCGCCCCGGACTCCTCGGAGGGCAGCCAGAAGTAGCCGAAGTGGCGGTGCTCGTGCACCAGCTCGTCCCAGCGGTCCATGACCTCGTCGAACGGCTGCAGGCCGACCTGCTCCTTGAGCCGGTAGGCGTCGGTGACGTCGAGCTCCAGCTGGGTCATCACCCCCAGCATGCCCACCGACACCTGGGCGGCGAGCAGCAGGTCCGGCTGGTCCTCGCCGATCTCGAGCACCTCGCCGGCGGCGGTGACCAGGCGGACCCGGCGGATGACGCCGGACAGGCTGGTGTTGCGAATCCCCGAGCCATGGGTGGCGGTGGCCACCGCGCCCGCGATCTGCTGGGTGTCGATGTCGCCCTGGTTGCGCAGAGCCAGCCCGGCCGTCCACAGCGGGTCGTAGAAGTCGCGGATCAACGTGCCCGGCAAAGCCGTCGCTCGCCGGCGCTCGCGGTCGACGGCGGTCACCCCGCTGAGCGCGCTGAGATCGAGGAGCAGGCCGTCGGTCTCCACCACCGGCGTGAACGAGTGTCGCGCGGCCGCGACCCGGACCCCGGCGCCGCGTCGTCGCGCCTCCCGCACCAGGCCGACGACCTGCTCCTCGTCGCGAGGAGCGGCCGCGTAAGCGGGGGTGAACTCCCGGTTCCCGACCCAGTTGGTCCATTTCGCCCCGGTCGGCAGTTCGACGACCTCGGTCATCGCCGTACACGCTAAACCATCTGCGGCTGTGCCTCAGGTGCTGCACTCGGTCCCGTCTCACCGCGGGTATGAGTGGCCCGCAGCGCGATCACCGCCGACGCCGCGACGAAGATGGCGCCCAACAGCAGCGCGCGCTGGAAGCCGGCCGTCTGGGCATGGGCAGCCGTGGCATGCCCGGCCACAAGGTGCTGCGTCCGGCTCGTGGCTACGGCCGTCAGGATGGCCAGGCCCAGCGCGCCGCCGAGTTGCTGGGAGGCGTTGAGCAGGGCCGCGGCCAGCCCGGCCTTGTCGGCGGGCACGCCGGCGTTCGCCGCCGTGGTGACGCCGACGAACACCGGGGCGATGCCGATCGACACCAGGAGCATCCCGGGCAGCACATCGGCCAGATAGCTGCCGTGGACGGGGATCCGGGAGAGCCAGTACAGGCCGCCGGCGGAGATGAGTGCGCCCACCACGATGATGGGCCGCGTCCCGACCCGCGCCAGGAGCTGTGAGGAGATCCCGGCCACGAAGCCGGCCACGAAGCACAGTGGCAGGTAGGCCAGCCCGGCCTGGATCGCCGAGTAGTGCAGGACGGTCTGCATGTACAAGGTCAGGAAGAAGAACAGCGACAGGAAGCCCGCGAACGCGATCAGCTGGGTGGCGTCGGCGAAGCCCAGGCCGTTGATCTTGAAGATGGACAGCGGCGCCAGCGGGTTGCGGTGGCGCAGTTCGTTGGCGACGAACGCGGCCAGGAGCACCAGCGCTCCACCCAGCTCGCCGATCGTCCGGCCACTGCCCCAGCCGGCGGTCGGCGCCTTGACCAGCGCGTAGACGAGCAACAGCATCCCGCCGGTCACGAGCAGGGCGCCCGGGAAGTCGAAATCACGCGCTGCGACACGGCGCCGCTCTGCCTCGATGAGCCGGAGCACGCCGGTGAGGACGAGCACGCAGGCGATGGGATTGACGAACATGACCCAGCGCCACCCCGGCCCCTCGGTGAGGATCCCGCCGAGCAGGACGCCGGCCGCCGAGGACAGGCCGGCGACGGCCCCCCAGACGCCAAGCGCCGTGTGCCGGTCATGTCCCTCGCGGAACATGGTGGTGAGGACCGACAATGCCGCCGGCAGGGTGAACGCGGCGCCCAGACCCTGGGCCAACCGGGCGCCGATCAGGACGGTCGAGGACTGGGCCAGCCCGCCGACGAGCGACGAGACGCCGATGACGACGATGCCGGTGACCAGCACGCGGCGCCGGCCCAGGATGTCGGCGGCGCGCCCGCCGAGGAGCATGAAGCCGCCGTAGGTCAGCAGGTAGCCGCTCGGCACCCATTGGAGCCCGGCCTCGGAGAAGTGCAGCGCGTGGCGGATCGTCGGCAGCGCGATGTTGACGATCGAGGCGTCGACGAAGTCGAGGAATGCGATCGCGCACAGCAGGCCGAGCGTGAGCTTGCCGCGGCGCGTGGCGAGGAATGATGGCGTGGGGGAGAGAGGTGTCATGCCCCTATGACGTGGCAGGTCGGGTAAACGTGACCGGTCACACTTGTGGCGGCCGATTCGTCAAACAGTCATGAACGTGAGCCAGGACGAGCAGTTCGAGCGCCACCGGCCGCAACTGGAGGCGGGCGCCTAGTCCAGCAGGCGCGGCTCGATGTCCCGCGCCGCGACCGCCTCATGGCAGTGCGAGCAGGCCAGGTAGGGATCAGCCGGGTGACCACACGAGCGGTGGATGAGCTCCATCCGGGGGACCCCGGCATCGTCGGCGAGATGGCGGTCGGCCCAGCGCATGAGGGCGACGATGGCCGGATACAGGTCGAGCGCGCGTTCCGTCAGCCGGTACTCGTACCAGTCCGGGTCGGTGCGGTAGCGCACTCGCTGAAGCATGCCGTCGTCGACCAGCTTGCGCAGCCGGTCGGCCAGCACGTTGCGGGCGATCCCGAGGTTGCGCTGGAGCTGGCCGTAGCGGCGGACGCCGAAGAACGCCTCGCGCAGGATGAGGAAGGTCCAGCGGTCGCTGAGGACGTCGACGGCGAGCTCGACCGCGTCGCGCGGCGGACGCACCGGGCTGTGGTTCCCGCGGGGCAACTGGTTCGCGTTCCTCTCTGGATCGTTTTCGAAACTAGTTTTGATTTGAAACCATACGGCGAATGGTGACCCGAATCAAGGAGCCGTGAGATGACGAGTCAGGTTGAGCTGTCCGCCGGACCGGTGGAGTACCTGGACACGGGAGGAGACGGGCCGGTGGTGGTGCTGCTCCACGGGCTGATGATGGACGCGTCGCTGTGGGACGACGTGCTCGG
Organism: Solirubrobacteraceae bacterium; assembly: GCA_051985625.1. Taxonomy (GTDB): domain Bacteria; phylum Actinomycetota; class Thermoleophilia; order Solirubrobacterales; family Solirubrobacteraceae; genus Palsa-465. The sequence goes on along the minus strand of JBPYFQ010000170.1, from coordinate 9,792 downwards.
CGAGCTCGCCGCCGACCACCGGTGCATCGCCCCGACGCTGCCGCTGGGCGCCCACCGTCGCGCCATCCGAGACGACGCCGATCTCTCGCTCCCCGGGATCGCCGGTCTCGTCGGCGAGTTCCTCGAGCGTCTCGACGTGAGCGATGTGACGCTCGTCGGCAATGACACCGGCGGCGCGCTTGTGCAGCTGATGATGGCCGGCGGCGACACCCGGGTCGCCGCCGCGGTGTTGGTGTCCTGCGACGCGTTCGACAACTTCCCGCCGGGGCTGACCGGTCGCACGCTGGTGCTGACCGGCAAGCTGCCGCCGCGGCTGTTCGGCGCGTTCATGCAGCAGATGCGCCTGCGCGCGGTCCGGCGGCTTCCCCTGGCGTTCGGATGGCTGACCAAGCGCGGGGACGCGGCGACGGCGCGCTGGATGCGCCCCGTGCTCCATGACGCCGATGTCCGGCGGGACACCGTCCGTGTGCTCCGCGCCATCGCCGCCGACCGCGATCTGCTGGTGCGCACCGCCGGCCGGCTGGCGGACTGTCACTGGCCGACGCTCGTCGTCTGGGCCCGCGGGGACCGCGTCATGCCGCCGGAGCACGGGCGGCAGCTCGCCGAGCTGGTGCCGGATGCGCGGTTGGTGGAGGTCGATGACAGCTACAGCCTGATTGCGCTCGATCAGCCGCTGGCGCTGGCGCGGGCGATAAGCGCGTTTGTCGCGGACGCCCGGGCCGCCGCGCCCCAGCGCGGTTGACCGGCAATCCGCGTGGAGGTTCTTGACCGCCCGTGCAGGGGCGGTTCCCGGCGTGGGAGCATCCGTACGGAAGAACGCCGGTCACGAGAGGAGAGAACCGATGCCGCCCCGCACCCTTCAGGACCTGGTCGACCAGTCCGGCAACATCGTCGACCTGCTGCGCAACTCGCAGATCGGCGCCTACGTCTACCCGGTCGTTCCGTACGAGTTCACCAACTGGCGCCGGGAGCAGATCGCGTGGCGGGAGACGGCGGTCCTGTACGACCAGTCCCACCACATGTTCAACCTGTTCATCACGGGCCCGGACGCGCTCAAGCTGATCTCGGACACCGGGATCAACAGCGTGGCCAACTTCCCAGTGAACATGGCCAAGCAGTTCGTCCCCTGCACGCCGGCTGGGCACGTGATCGGCGACGGGATCCTGTTCCACCAGGCCGACGAGGAGTTCGTGTGGGTGGGGCGGGCGCCGGTGGCCAACTGGCTCGCCTATCAGGCCGAGAAGGGTCAGTACAACGTCGACATCGAGATCGACGCGCGGTCGCCCATGCGGCCGTACGGCAAGCCGGTGACCCGGCGCTACTGGCGGTTTCAGATCCAGGGGCCGAACGCCTGGCCGATCATCGAGAAACTCAACGGCGGACCGCTGGAGCAGCTGAAGTTCTTCCGCCTGGCCACGATGAACGTGGCCGGTCAGCAGGTGCGGACGTTGCGCCACGGGATGGCCGGCGCGCCGGGGCTGGAGCTGTGGGGCCCGTATGAGGACTACGACCGGATCCGCGAGGCCATCCTGGAGGCGGGCCGGGAGTTCGGCATGGAGCCGTGCGGCTCCCGGGCGTATGCGTCCAACACGCTGGAGTCCGGCTGGATCCCGTCGCCGCTGCCGGCGATCTACACCGGCGAGGCGCTGCGCGGCTACCGGGAGTGGCTGGGCGCCGACAGCTACGAGGCCACCAACTCGCTGGCCGGCAGCTTCGTGTCCGACGACATCGAGGACTACTACCTCAACCCGTGGGAGCTCGGCTACGGCATGTTCGTCAAGTTCGACCACGACTTCATCGGCCGCGACGCGCTGGAGCAGATCGACCCAGAGACCCAGCGCAAGAAGGTGACGCTGGCCTGGGAGGGCGAGGACGTGGCCAAGATCGACGCCTCGTTCTACGACCTGGAGGCGGATCACCCGTACATGTTCTTCGACGTGCCGATCGCCAACTACGGATCGTCGAACTTCGACGCGGTGCTCGACGGCGGCGGAACCGTGGTCGGCTACTCGATGTTCACCGGCTACAGCGCCAACGAGCGGCGCGCCCTGTCGCTGGCCACCGTCGATCCGGGGGTCGAGATCGGCACCGAGGTCCAGGTGGTGTGGGGCGAGCCGGACGGCGGGTCGCGCAAGGCGACGGTCCAGCCGCACCGGCAGATCAACGTGCGGGCGGTGGTCAGTCCGGTCCCGTACGCGGTGACCGCGCGGACGGAGTACGCCGAGGGGTGGCGGACCGCCGGGCGCAGGTGATCGGCAGGGGGCTTTGGGGCCTCAGTGTGCCTATAACACACTCCGCCCCCAGACCCCCCGCCATCACTCGTCCAGACCCCCCGCCGTCACTCGTCCGGGCGCCACCCCAGCGCTCGCTGCCGCGCCCGGGACAGCGCGCTGACCACCAGGTCGTAGGAGTCCTCCACCATGTCGGCGATCTGCGCCTCGGCCAGCGAGCCGTCGAGGATGACCGTGTTCCAGTGGCGCTTGTTGAGGTGATAGCCGGCGATGATCACGCCCGGGTGGGCGGCGCGCAGTTGCTGGGCCAGCAGCGGCTCGCACTTGAGGCTGACCCGGAGCGGCTCGTCGCTCAGGCGTGACAGCGCGAACATCTTCCCGGCCACCTTGAACACCGAGTTCTCGAACCCGAACGGGAACGTCTCCTCCGAGCCCCGGAAGCTCAGGCAGAGGTCGCGCAGTGCGTTGGCGTCCATGGTGGGATGGTGCTAGGGCAGATCCTCACAGGCGATCCCGTTGTGGTTGCCGTCCAGGCCCGCCACGTCGTTGCTCGCCGACCCGCCGTGGGCCACGAACCAGCGCTGCGCCTGGGCGTGGGTGGCGAAGTTCCGGCAGTCGACGTCGCCGGCCTCGGCCGGCGCGCTTGAACCGCTGGAGGACGAGGGCGCCGGTGCCGGGGCGGCCGCGGTGCCGCCATGGTGGCGCGCCCAGCCGACCCAGCCGGTGGCGATGATGTGCTGCGCCCGGGCCAGGGGCATCTCCCCGTCGCACACCATGCTGTGCAGCTGGTCCTCGACCGAGTCCTTGGGGTTGGGGGAGGCGCCCGGCTCGGGCCACAAGTTGCGCGGATCGTTGACCGCCCCGCCCAGCTCCAGGCTGACCAGGTGGTCGTACTCGTACATCGACATCGGCCCGAGGTCGCCGTACGCGTCCAGGCTCGCCCGCTTCTCGTCCTCGGTGATGCTCTCGGGCGGCCGGATCGTCGACGTGTAGCCGCTGACGCAGATCGTCCGGTCGATGGTGGCCTGGCGAACCGCCGGGTTCAGCGCGCCCGGCGTGCAATGCGGGTCGGGCTCTGAGAACAGTCCCGTCCCGGTGGCGTGGCAGCTGCCCGGCGGCGGCTGGGGCTGCACCTGATCGCCGGACGCCGCGGAGACGACGAGACCGCCGGAGCGAGCCGCACCGGGGCGAGGCCCCCTCGCGGCCGGGCGAGGGTGCCGCGCGGGGGCCCGGGCCGGGTCATGGTGGCCCGGTCGCGCTCGGTGCCGGTGCCGGACGGGCGCCACGCCGCCCGGGGCCGTGGAGCCCGGCGAACTGGAGCCCGGCGAGGTGGCGGACGTCGACGTGACGGCCGCGCAGCCGCACACGAGAACCGGCAGCAGAGCGAGCGGGGGCAGACGGCGCATGAGGGGCAGGCGGCGCATGGGTCGCCGATTGTGCCCGCCGCCCCGGCGGCTCACCCGGCGGCCCACCGGGCGGCCCACCGGGCGAACCCGCCCGCCGGCCCACCGGCGGCCCAGACCCAGAGGCCCGTCTCAGCCGAACTCGACGCCCTGCGCCAGCGGAAGCTCGTCGGAGTAGTTGACCGTGTTGGTGGCCCGGCGCATGTAGGCCCGCCAGGCGTCGGACCCGGACTCCCGGCCGCCGCCGGTCGACTTCTCACCGCCGAACGCGCCGCCGATCTCCGCCCCCGACGTGCCGATGTTGACGTTGACGATCCCGCAGTCCGAGCCGTCCGGCCCGAGGAAGCGCTCGGCCTCGCGCTGATCGGAGGTGAAGATGCTGGAGGACAGACCCTGGGGGACGCCGTTGTGCAGGGCGATCGCCTCGTCGAAGTCCCGGTAGGTCAGGACGTAGAGGACCGGCGCGAACGTCTCGCGGCGGACCAGCTCGGTCTGGGCCGGCATGCGGACCAGCGCGGGCTCGGCGTAGTAGGCCTCCGGCGCCCCCGCGGCCGGGCGGCGAGCGCCGCCGACGACGACCTCGCCGCCGTCGGCCTGCGCCTCCTCCAGCGCGGCCACCATTCCCTGGTACGCGCGGCCGTGGATCAGCGGCCCCACCAGCGTCCCGTCGGCCACCGGATCGCCGATCGGCAGCCGGCCGAACACGTCGCGCAGGCGCCCGGTGAGCTCGGCGGCGATGTCCTCGTGGGCGATCACCCGGCGCAGCGTGGTGCACCGCTGGCCGGCGGTCCCGGCGGCGGCGAACACGATCCCGCGGGTGGCGAGCTCCAGGTCGGCCGACGGGGCGACGACCGCGGCGTTGTTGCCGCCCAGCTCCAGCAGGTAGCGGCCGAGCCGGGCGGCGACCCGCGGGGCCACCTGCCCGCCCATCCGCTCCGAGCCGGTGGCGCTCACCAGCGCCACGTCCGGGTTATCGATGAGCGCCTCGGCGGACTCGGTGCGGCCGAGCACGAGCTGGTGCAGGCCGGCCGGCGCCCCGCATTCCTCCGCGGCGCGATCGAGCAGCGCCGCGCAGGCCAGCGAGGTCAGCGGCGTCATCGGCGACGGCTTCCACACCACGCTGTCGCCGCACACCAGCGCCACCGCGGTGTTCCAGGACCACACCGCGGCCGGGAAATTGAACGCCGAGATGACGGCCACGACGCCGAGCGGGTGCCAGGTCTCCATGAGCCGGTGGCCGGGGCGCTCGGAGGGCATCGTGCGGCCGTCGAGCTGGCGCGACAGGCCGAGGGCGAAGTCGCAGATGTCGATCATCTCCTGCACTTCGCCGAGCGCTTCGGACGGGATTTTCCCGGCCTCGATGGTGACCAGTGCGGCCACGTCGGCCTTGTGCTCGGCCAGCAGCGCGCCGAACCGCTTGACCAGCGCCCCGCGGGCCGGCGCGGGCACGACCCGCCAGGCCAGGAACGCCTCCCGGGCGGCGGCCACCACTCCGGCCACGTCGCCCGGAGCGGTCGCGCCCACCTCGAACAGGTCCTCGCCCGTGATCGGGGTGCGTGCCGACAGCCCGGCACGGGTGCGCGCCGACAGCCCGGCACCGGACCGACTGCCACCGCCGCCGTCGTCGGCCCCGCAGGCGGCCAGGCTGGCCCGGGCGCGGTCGCGCAGGTCGGCGGTGGAGGAGATGGTCAGCTCCTGGACATCGGCAGACGGCGTGGTCGAACTCATGTCTCTCCTTCGGTACGCGGCTCGCACAGCAGTTGTACCCGGGCCGGGCCGTCCACGCCGGGTTGGGGCATAGAGGTGCTCAATTCACATCAGAATGTGAATTTCTCTCAGATATGCGTTATGATCCCCCACCGCAATGAGCGCCAGCGCGAGGAGAGGCTCCATTCGCGGACTGCTCGCCGAACGCGGCGAGCTCGGCATCACCGAGCTGGCTGCCGAGTACGACGTCTCGGAGATGACCATCCGGCGTGACCTGGAGGAGTTGGAGGAGCAGGGCGTCGCGCGCCGGGTGCGCGGCGGCGTGATCGCCACCGTGAGCCGCAGCTACGAGCCCCCGCTCGCCACCCGCGCCACCGAGGCGGTGGACGCCAAGCAGCGGATCGCCGAGGCCGCCGCGGATTACATCGACTACGGCGAGACAGCCATCCTCGACGTCGGCACCACGACCCTGGCTCTGGCCCGGACGCTGCGCGGGCGGGGCGGCCTGACCATCGTCACCCCCAGCGTGCACGCCGCGACCGCGCTGGCGGGCGCCTCCAACACCCGGGTCATCCTGACCGGCGGGATCCTCCGGCCCGGCGAGCTGAGTCTGATCGGCCACCTGGCCGAGGGAACGTTCAACCAGCTCAACTGCGATGTCCTGTTCCTGGGGGTCGGCGGGATCGACGCCGAGAAGGGCCTGACCGAATACAACCTTGACGACACGCGGGTCAAGCGCGCCGCGCTGAGCGCCGCGTCGCGCACGATCGCCCTGGCCGACCGGAGCAAGCTGGGGCGGGTCTGCCTGGCGACCATCGCCTCGCTGTCCGAGATCGACGTCCTGATCACCGATGCGCCTTCCCAGCACCCAGTGCTGGCCGCCGTGCGAGACGCCGGCGTGGAGGTCGTGTCCGTCCCTGTCACGGAGAGCCCATGAGTCAGCGAATGCAGGACCTGTTCGGAGATGGCAAGCCCCTGATCGCGATGGTGCACGTGCCGCCGCTGCCGGGCACGCCGCTCTACGACGCGGCGGCCGGGGTCGACGGGCTGATCAGCGCGGTCAAGCGGGATCTGGAGGTGCTGCTGGAGGCCGGGTTCGACGGCTACCTGTTCTGCAACGAGGGCGACCGGCCCTACGAGCTGCGGGCCGGCCTGGAGGCCGCGGCGGTCATGTCCCGGGTGGTGACCGAGTGCGCGCCGCGCGGCAAGCCGTTCGGCGTCGACTTCCTGTGGGACGCCAACTGCGCGCTGGCCGTGTCGGTGGCCACCGGTGCCGGCTTCATGCGCGAGGTGCTCACCGGCGCGTGGGAGTCCGACATGGGGCTGTGGCAGGGCGACGCCGCCCACGTGCTGCGCGAGCGCCGGCGGCTCAACGCCGACAGCCTGGCGATCATGATGAACATCACCCCGGAGTTCGCCTCGCCGATCGGGCGGCGCAGCCCGGCCGAGGTGGCCCGCTCGGCCGTCGTCTCCAGCCTGGCCGACGCCATTCTCGTCTCGGGTCCGATGGCCGGCGCCGAGCCGGGGCGGGCGACCCTGGAGGAGGTGCGCGAGGCCGTGCCCGGCGATGTGCCGGTGCTCCTCAACACGGGGGCGCGGGCGGACACCATTGCCGACTACCTCCAGGTCGCCGACGGCTGCATCGTCGGGAGCGACCTCAAGGTCGACGGGTACACCTGGAACCCGGTCGACCCCGAACGCGCGCGGCGGTTCGTCGAGTCCGCCCGCGAGGTGGGCGTCGGGGCCTGACCGATGCTGCTGGGGATCGACATCGGATCCTCCGGGGTCAAGGCCGCGCTGGTCGACCCGTCCGCCGGCGTCGTGGCCGCCGCCGACCACGGGGTGGAGCTGTTCTCGCCCCGCCCCGGCTGGGCCGAGGCCGACCCCGGCGAGTGGTGGACGGCCGTATGCGGCCTCGTGCCCCGGCTGCTGCGCGACAGCGGCGCCGGCGCTGACGCGATCGAGGCCGTCGCCGCATCCGGCATGGTCCCCGCGGTGCTGGCGCTCGACGCCGACGACCGCCCGTTGCGGCGGGCCATCCTGCAGAACGACGCCCGCGCCACGGCCGAGGTGCGTGAGCTCGGCGACCTGCTGGCCGACATCGACCTGCTGGCCCTGACCGGTTCGGCGCTGACCCAACAGTCGGTGGCGCCGACGCTGCGCTGGCTCGAGCGCTACGAGCCCGACGTGTTCCACGGCACCGCGACGGTGGCCGGCTCCTATGACTGGATCGCCCGGATGCTCGGCGCCGAGCCCCACGTGGAGCGCAACTGGGCGATCGAGAGCGGCCTGTTCGGCCTCGACGACGCCCCGCTCACCGACGTGCTGCACCGCGCCGACGTCGCCGCCGAGTTGCTGGCGCCCGTCCGCTCGCCCGGCACGGTCGTCGGCGAGGTCAGCTCCCGGGCGGCCGCGGCGTCCGGGCTGCGCCCGGGCACGCCGATCGTGGTCGGCGGCGCCGACCACGTGAGCTCGGCGTACGGCGCCGGCCTGCTCGAACCGGGCGATTGGCTGGTGAAGCTGGGCGGCGCGGGCGACATCCTCGTCGTCTCGGACGCCCCGCTCATCGATGCGCGCCTGTATCTCGACGCGCACCCGGCCGGGGCCTGGCTGCCCAACGGCTGCATGGCCACCAGCGGCAGCCTGGTGCGCTGGCTTCAGCGGGTCAGCGGCGGCGTGCCTCTGGACCGGCTCGACGCCGAGGCGGCGGCGACCCCGCCGGGCGCCGGCGGCATCGTCTGCCTGCCCTACTTCCTGGGCGAGAAGTCGCCGCTGCACGACCCGTCCCTGCGGGGCGCGTTCGTCGGCCTGCACCTGGGCCATGAGCGCGGCCACCTGCACCGGGCGGCGCTGGAGGCCGTGGCGTACGGGTTCCGCCATCACGTCGAGGTGTTCGGCGAGCGGGGAACGGCACTGGCCCAGGCCCGGGTCACGAACGGCGGCAGCCACTCGATCCTGTGGAAGCAGATCCTGGCCGACGTGCTGGGCGTGGAGCTGTGGCCGGTGCTCGATCACCCGGGCGCCTCGCTCGGCGCGGCGCTGGCGGCCGGGGTGGGCGCCGGCGGGGTCGACGGCTGGGACGCGATCCGGCCGCTGGTCAAGCTCGGCGACCCGGTGCAACCGCGCCCGGAGCACCGGTCGCGCTACGACGAGCTCTACGCCGTCTACCGCGAGCTCGGCCCCACCCTGCGCCCCATTTCCCATCGTCTCGCCGCGGAGGATTGGTCATGAACGAGCACATCGCCGTCGTCACCGGGGCCGGGTCCGGCATCGGCGCCGCCATCGCCCGGGAGCTCTCGCAGCGCGGGTTCACCGTGGTCGCCACCGACGTCGACGGCGACCGGGCCCGCGCCACTGCCGCGACGCTGGCCGGCGACGGATGGAGCGACGTCCTCGATGTCACCGACGGCGCTGCCGCCCAGCGGCTGGCCGACGCCGTCGTGGACCGCCACTCCCGGCTCGACGTGTGGGTGTCCAACGCCGGGATCTCGCATATGGACCGGTTCGTCGACGTCACCGAGCCGGACCTGGACCGGACGCTGGCCATCAACCTGAAGGGCGTGTTCGTGTGCGGGCAGGCGGCGGCGCGGACGATGCAACGGCTGGGCCGGGGCGGGGCGATCGTTAACACGGCCTCGATGGCCGGCAAGCAGGGACGCGTGCCCTATCTGGCCGACTACGTGGCCTCGAAGTTCGGCGTCATCGGCCTGACCCAGGCGATGGCCTACGAGCTGGCGGCCGACGGGATCCGGGTCAACTGCGTCTGCCCGGGCTTCGTGGCCACGCCGATGCAGGAGCGGGAGCTGGCCTGGGAGGCCGAGCTCCGGGGGACCGCTCCGGAGGACGTCAAGCAGATGTGGGTGCAGGACACACCGATGGGCCGGCTGGAGGAGCCCGAGGATGTGGCCCGCGCGGTGGCCTTCCTGGCCGGCACTGATGCCGGGTTCATCACGGGAGAGGCACTGGCGGTCAACGGTGGGGCGTTCATGGACTGACCTACGGGTCAGAAAGGGTGGGAGAGATGGACACACAACAGACAACAAAACCGGTTCCGACGCTGTTCACGCGGAACGCCACCGGACTGGTCCGGGAGTTGAGTGGCTTCGATGCGTTCAACCTCGTCTTCTCGGCCGTCCTGATCCCGGTGGGGATCACGCAGGTGATGGGATTCGCCCCGCAGTTCTGGCCACACGCCAACATGTTCGTGTCATTCCTGATTGCGACGCCGCTGGTGGCCTGCTTCGGCCTGGTGTACCTGTACTTCACCGCGCTCATGCCCAGGTCGGGCGGCGACTACGTGTGGGTATCGCGAACGCTCAGCCCATTCCTGGGATTCGTCGTCAACTTCGCGCTGACGTTCGTGTTCCTCACCTGGGTGGCGTTCAACTTCACGTTCATGCTGTCGATCGTGCTCCCGGCGCTCGGGTTCGTCGGCGGGATCCACGGGTCGT
>JBPYFQ010000169.1:0-8206 GCA_051985625.1 Solirubrobacteraceae bacterium | reverse complement strand
TGAACCAGCGCGTCCAGGGAGCGCTGCACCGTCGAGCTGGCCGGCAGGTTGTGGGTCCGGCGGTAGGCGGTGGCAAACGGCGGCCGCCCCGGGTCCCGGGCCAGCGCCTCCAGGACGACCCGCTGGGCGCGAGAGGCGCTGTCCCACACGAACTGGAAGTGGGCGTTCTCTGACCGCAGGACCCGGGCCAGCGCCTGGGCGAGCTCCTCCTCCCCGGCGGCCGCGCCCTCCGGGGTCACCTCCCACAGGGCGTAGGCCAGCTCCTGGGTGCCGTACGGATGGGCGTGGGTGATGGCCAGCAGCGCCGCCACGATCTCGGCGCCGGCCGTGCGCCCTGTCTTGGTGAAGCGCGACCGGATGAACCGCGCGAACTGAGGGGCCGGGATGACGCCGAGCTCCAGGTGCTTGGCGCTGCGCCAGAATGGCTCGTTCTCGTCGTTGAAGATCTCCTCCATCATGTGCCGCTTGCTGCCCAGGTAGACGTGCGACACCTCGGGCTGCTCCTGGAAGACCGAGCGCATCAGGGGCAGGAGCTGGCGGTCGATCTTGGCGATCTCCTGAAACTCGTCGAACACGATGGCGACGCGCCGGTCGCGCTCGGCGGCCAGGTGCGCGGGAAGCTCCAGGAGGTGCTCGAGCGTGGCGTGGATGTCGGCGGAGCTGTGCCCGGCCTGGAAGGTGAAGCCGACGCGTCCATCGGTGTCCAGCGTGATGGCGGGGGCGACGCGCAGCCCGCGAAAGATGTTCATGGCCCGGTCACGTGCCCGGAGCAGAGGGGAGGCCACGTCCTCGTAGATCGAGGAGGCCAGCTTGGCGGCGAACCGCTCGCGGGTGGGCGCCTTCATCAGGTCGACCTGGGCCACCAGGACCTCGCGCTTGCGGATCAGGTCCTGGGAGGCTCGCCAGATCAGCGAGGTCTTGCCATACCGCCGGGGCGCGAACACCACCACGTTCTGCCCGTTGCGCATGTCCGACTTGAGCTCCTCCACCTCGTGCGCGCGGTCGGTGAACGCCTCGTCGAGGGCGAGGTCGCCGTAGCGGAACGGATTGGTGGTGGGAGCCGAGCGGGGCATGGCAGGCGAGAGGCTTACGCAGGGATGCGTTACGCAGTCTAGCGTAATTGATGCTGCCGTCTGTTACGCGGATCGGCGTAACGCGCACCCGCGTAAGCGTGCGGGCGGCTAACGGGAGGATGCCGTGCGGGCGGCTAACGGGAGGATGCCGAGCGGGCGGCTACAGGAGGATGCCGAGCGGCGACTGCAGCAGGTCGCGCAGATCGGCCAGGAACCGCGCCGCGTCCGCGCCGTAGACGGCTCGGTGATCGGCGCTGAGCGTGAGCGTCATCAGCCGGCGGTCGGCGATCTGTCCGTCCACCCGGGCCAGCGTCTCGCGGACGGCGCCGACGCCCAGGATCGCCACCTGGGGGAAGTTGATGACCGGCCGGATGGCGGTCATCCCGAACATGCCCAGGTTGGACACCGTGAACGTGCCGCCCTCCAGTTCGGCCGGGCTGATCTGCCCGGCACGCACCCGCTCGGCCAGCCGCCGGATCTCCCGCGTGATCTGACCCAGCGACAGCGCGTCGGCGTCCCGGACGACCGGGACGATGAGCGCGTCCTCGCTCGCCACCGCGACGCCGACGTTGACACTCGGCCACACCCGCAGCTCATCCGGGGCGAAAGAGGCGTTGAGCCGGGGGTGGCGGCGCAGGGTCAGCGCGCAGGCCCGGACGATGAGGTCGTTGAGCGAGGGGAGCGGCTGGTCGTCGCCGACCGCGCCGCGCAGCCGCTCCCGCAGCGCGACGGCCTCGTCCATGACAACGTCGGTCTGGACCTCGAACTCGGGGATCGTCGTGCGGGATTCGCTCATTCGCCGGGCGATGAGCTGCTGCAGGCGAGTTAACGGCCGGGCCTCGGCGGGCCGGCCGGTGCCGTCAACTGGGGGAGGAGCGGCCGCCGCCGCCACGGGCGGGGCTGCCGCCGCCGGAGCCGGCTCCGCGACTCCGGCCGCCGCCAGGACATCGTTCCGGGTGATCCGGCCGCGCGGCCCCGTCCCGGACACCGCCGCCAGCTCGATCCCGTGCCGCGCCGCCGCCCGTCGCGCCAGCGGGGTGGCAGCGCGATGGCCGTTGGACTCGGCCGGGGCGGCCGGAGCCGCCGCCCGGGCCACGGCCTCGGCGGGCGCGGCCGGGGCATCGTCGGCGATTGTCGGAGACACGCCGAGGTCCTCGGAGGCGGGCGCCAGCCGCGCTATGACCTCGCCGACGGCCACGGTCGTGCCCTCGGCCGCGACGACACTGAGCACGCCCTCCTCCTCGGCGCTCACGGTGACCGTCGCCTTGTCGGTCTCCACCTCCACCAGCTCGTCGCCGGCCGACACGCGGTCGCCGTCGCCCTTGAGCCACTTGATCAGCGTCCCCTCTTCCATCGAGTCCGACAGCCGGGGCAGCGCCACCTCAATCATCGGACTCCTCCCTGGACGAGGTCGAGCGCGGCGCCGACGATCGTGTCGGCGTCGATGCCGAAGTACCGGTACAGGTCGCCCACGTCGCCGGACTGGCCGAAGTCGGTCACGCCGAGACCGGCGATCGCCACCCCGCGGATCGCCGCCAGGAAGCTCAGCGTGTGCGGGTGGCCGTCGAGGACGGAGACGATCGGCGCGGCCCGGTCAGGCGGGAACAGCTCGTCGAGGATCCAGTCTTCGCCGCCGCCGAGCCCCTGGCGGGCCTGGAGTGCCCGGAACACGAGGTCTGGGGAGGTCAGGCAGACGAGATCGCACGGGATCCCGGCATCCGCCAGCTCTGCCGCTGCCGCGGCGGCTTCCGGCACCACGGCGCCCACGGCGGCGATCACCACCGACGGGCGCTCGGCCGACCGCACCAGCGGGTAGCCGCCGCCCAGCACCAGACGGCGGCGCTCCGAGCGCTCCGGCGTCCCCGGCGCCGGCACTGCGGCCAGCGACTGGTCGAGCGGGCGGGTGGTCAGGCGGAAGTACGAGGAGGTGCCCCCGTCGAAGCCCAGCTGCGCCAGCGCGTGCAGCAGCGTCCACTCCAGGTCCTGGCCGAAGGCCGGCTCCCAGGCCACGCAGCCGGGCTGCTCCAGCCCCACCGACGGGGTGATGATCGACTGGTGCGCGCCGCCCTCGGGCGCCAGGGTCACCCCGGAGGGAGTGCCGATCAGGATCGACTGGGCGCCGGCGTAGATGCCGAACGACCACGGTTCCAGGGCCCGGTTGACGAACGGGTCATACAGCGTGCCGATCGGCAGCAGCGGATGGCCGTCGCGCGCCCAGGTCAATCCCAGCTCGCCGAGCAGGCCGACCAGGTTGCCCTCGGCGATCCCCAGCTCGATGTGCTGGCCGTGATCGGACTCGCGCCAGCGCACCAGCGTGTCGGTGTCGTCGGCGAACCAGTCGATGCGCTCGCCGAGCTGCCAGACGCCGGCCCGGTTGATCCAGCCGCCCAGGTTCGTGGAGGACGCGACGTCGGGGCTGACGGTGACGACGTGAGTGGCGACCTCCGGGGCGGCGTGGGCCAGGTCGACGAAGAAGCGGCCGAACGCCTGCTGCGTCGACTCGCGGCCGGCGTGCCCGCGGTCGAACTCGGACGGCACCGCCGGGGCGGTGGCGGCGACCGCCGGCCGGCGGGTCAGGCGGGCCGCCGCCTGACGGCACAGCTCGGCGGCGTCCGAGCCCGGGTCCGGCAGGGCCCACGGGTCGTCGGCTTCGGCGCCGAGCGCGGTGGCCAGCTGCCGGTACTGCGCGTCGGAGAGCAGCGCCGAGTGGTTGCCGGGATGGCCCTCGGTAGCCAGTCGCCAGGCCTTGATCGTGTAGGCGAAGATGACCGACGGCCGGTCGGTGGCCCGGTCGGCCTCGGCGAAGGCGGCCAGCAGGTCGGACAGGTCATGGCCGGCCAGGTCGCGGATGGCCCGCAGCAGCTCGTCGTCGTCGAGGTCGCTCACCAGCTTGGCGAGCTCTCGGGCGCCCCGGCCGGTCCCGGGCAGGCGCTCGCGCAGCTCGGCCGCGTCGGCGCGCAGCAGCCGCTGGAACTCCTCGTTGCGCATCTCATCGATCCGGGTCCGCAGCGCCTCGCCGCCCGGGCGGGAGAACAGCTCGCGCAGCCACCGGCCGTACTTGACGACGATCGTCTGCCAGCCGGCGGCCTCGAACATCGAGACCAGCCGCCCGGCAGCCATCTCGGGGACGATGCGGTCCAGCGACTGGCGGTTGAGGTCGACGACCCACAGCACCTCGCCGAGGTGGGGCACCACCGGATCGACGATCGCCTCCCAGCAGGCGCCCTCGTCGAGCTCGGCGTCGCCCAGCAGCGCGATCTGGCGCCCGCCCTGGGGCACGTCGAAGTGCCCGGCGACGTAGCGGTGGGCGATCGCGCTCCAGATCGGCGCGGTGGCGCCGATCCCCACCGACCCCGTCGAGAAATCCGCCGGCACCGGATCCTTCAAGCGCGACGGGTAGCTCTGGAGCCCGCCGAACTCGCGCAGCGTCGTCAGGTACCGGCGGTCCAGCCGGCCGAGTAGGTACTCGATGGCGTGCAGCACCGGCGAGGCGTGGGGCTTGACCGACACCCGGTCCGGCGCCCGCAGGTGCTCGAACCACAGCGCGGTCATGATCGAGACCATCGACGCCGACGAGGCCTGGTGGCCGCCCACCTTGACCCCGGAGCTCGTCGTCCGCACCCGGTTGGCGTGGTGGATGATCGAGGTGGCCAGCCACAGCACTCGGTCCTGCACCGCCTCCAGGGCGGCGATGTCGGCCGCCCGTTCGTCCGTGGTCAGCATCGGGGTCATTGTGGCGGAGATTCGCGGCCCTGCGCCTCGACCCAGCCGTCGATCCGCTTCCACCAGTCATACAGCCAGTCGACCTGGGCGTCGGGGTCGTCGGGACGGTCGTCCGCGGCCGCCCGCCACATGTGGACGGTGAGCGTCCGGCCGATCGGCGGGTGGCGCCACAGCTGGCCCGGGAACGCGGCCCGGCCCAGACCGGTGTGGGCGGCGAAGATGACGTCGGAGTCCGGATGGCCGCGCAGCGCGGCGAGCGCGCCGGTGGGGTGGGGCGGGAGCACGTTGCTCATCTGCTCGGCGGCAGCGGCCTCCTCGCGCCTGCCCTTGCGCCACAGCTTGGCGATCGACCGCCTGCGGCGCTCCGGGGTGAAGTTCCCGCCCTCCGGGAACAGCAGCAGCGCGCCGCGCGGGCCGAGCCGGGCCGCCGCGTCCCGGATGCGCCGCTCACATTCGTCGGCGTCGGACGTGTCGAGCACCGCATGGGGCAGCCGGTAGCCGAGCAGGTCGACGCACGGGTCGAGCGCGAGCGCGTCCTTGAACACGACGCTCGGCAGCCGGTCAAACCGACTCATCAGGACGTCGATGAGGAACACCGTGTCGCCGGGACCGGCGTGGCGGCTGAAGACGAGCACCGGTCGGTCGGCGTCCAGGGCCTCGGCCGCGGCCGGCTCGGGCTCGGTCCGCAGGTCGATGTCGAGCAGCTGCCGCGCCTGGCCGGCCAGGCCGCCGACGAACCAGCGCAGCAACGCGTAATGGGCGCGCCGGAAGCGCGGCCCGCGGATGCGCCACCCACAGCCGCTGGCCAGCCACAGGCCGCCGCAGGCGACGAGGACGAGCAACTCGCGGGCGAAGTACGCGACGACCAGCCGGGCGAGCAGCCGCGGCTGCGGACGGCGCATCACGACCGCCGCGACCGCGCCGGCGGCGAGGATGAGCGGGCTGAGGAGCATGCAGACCGTCGACATGACCAGCCAGGCGGTGATCGTCAGCGGACGGCGAATCGGCGGGGGCGGCATCAGCCGGCCTCGTCCAGGTAGCGCAGCGATGCGTCATAGGCCGATTCGATCTGGTGCCTGACCGTCCGGGCGATACGCCGGTAGCGCAACTGGCCGGCGACGTCGTTGTAGGCCGGGGCGACCGACCCGCCGGTGGGGAGGACGTGGAGCTGGACGCCGTCCGGCATCGACGCCAGGTCATGGGCGAACCGGTGGCGCCGGGCGACCTCAAACGCGACGAGTCCCACCTCCCAGGGCCAACGCGGCGGCTGCAGCGCTCGCTCCGTCCGGCCGACCTGCAGGACATAGATGGTCCGCGCCCCCAGCGCCACCGCCCGGGCGACCGGGATGGAGTTGACGATCCCGCCGTCGATGAAATGCTCGTCGCCGATCCGGACCGGGGGCAGGATGCCGGGCACCGCGCACGAGGCGAGGACGACGTCGGCCAGGTCCCCCTCGGTGAACCAGTGCTCGGCGGCGCGCTCGATCGACGCCGCCACGCACTGAAACGGCAGGAGCAGGTCCTCCACCCGCTCGACGGGTAGCGCCGTGACGAGCCGGGCCCGCACCTCGCGCAGCGACTGCACATGGGTGCCCGTTCGCGCCAGCGTGCCCGCGCGGCGCAGCAGGCCGCCGGCCGACACCTCGGCCAGGTTGGAGTCGACCCACAGCTCCGTCAGCCGGGTGACGCCCTCCAGGCTGGGCTCGGCGGCGAACAGGGCGCCGTTGACAGCGCCGATGGAGGTTCCCAGGACGACGTCCGGAACGATCGACCGCTCGGCGAGGGCGCGCAGCATCCCCACTTCGTGGGCGCCGAGGACGCCGCCGCCGCCGAGGACGAACGCGACATCTGTCTGGTTCTGGCCGGTCGCCATGCCAGAGCCTCTACCCGATTGTGCTTTCGTGATGACCGGGCTACCGACGGGTAGTAGCCCTCTGCACAAGGCCCCGGCAGCGCGAAAGGAGCGACCAATGGAGGCAGCGTCTCCTGAACAGACGGCGACCACGAATGAAGACGACCCCACCCACCCGCCGGCGTTCTCGCTTGAGCTCAGCCAGGACCAGCTCGACATCCGCGACTGGGTCCGCGGGTTCGCCGAGCGGACGGTGCGCCCGGCGGCCTCCGAGTGGGACGAGCGTGAGGAGACGCCCTGGCCGATCATCCAGGAGGCGGCCAAGATCGGCCTCTACGACCTCGAGGGCCTGGCCTCGTTCTGGTTTGACCCCAGCGGGATCACGATGCCGATGGTCAACGAGGAGCTGTTCTGGGGCGATGCTGGGATCGGCATGTCGATCATGGGCACCACGCTGGCCGTCGCCGCCATCCAGGCCAACGGCACCCCAGAGCAGTGGGGGGAGTGGATGCCGCAGTGCTTCGGCACCGAGTCAGAGCCCCAGGTGGCGGCCTTCTGCGTGTCCGAGCCGGACGCGGGCTCCGACGTCTCGTCGCTGCGCACCCGGGCCAAGTACGACGAGACCACCGACGAGTGGGTGCTCAACGGTCAGAAGGCATGGGCCACCAACGGCGGGATCGCCAACGTCCACGTGGTCGTGGCCCAGGTCGACCCGGAGCTCAAGGCTCGCGGCCACGCCTCG
Source organism: Solirubrobacteraceae bacterium (assembly GCA_051985625.1). Lineage (GTDB taxonomy): Bacteria > Actinomycetota > Thermoleophilia > Solirubrobacterales > Solirubrobacteraceae > Palsa-465. The sequence continues at coordinate 816 of JBPYFQ010000169.1, read as the reverse complement.
TTCATCGTGCCGGCCGGGACGAAGGGCCTCGAGATGGGGACGAAGGTCAAGAAGCACGGACTGCGCGCCTCCCACACCGCCGACGTGTTCTTCGATGACGTCCGGATCCCCGGGTCCTGCCTGCTCGGCGGCAAGGAGAAGCTCGACGAGCGCCTGGCCCGGGCCCGGGAAGGCCAGAGCTCCCGCGGCCAGGCGGCGATGCGCACGTTCGAGATGAGCCGGCCGACCGTCGGCGCCCAGGCGCTGGGCATCGCGCGGGCGGCCTACGAGTACGCCCTGGACTACGCCCGTGAGCGGTCCCAGTTCGGCCGGCGGATCATCGAGAACCAAGCGATCGCGTTCACCCTGGCCGACATGAAGATGGAGCTCGACGCCGCCCGGCTGCTCGTCTGGCGCGCCGCCTGGATGGGGCGCAACGGTAAGGACTTCAACGCGGCCGAGGGCTCGATGAGCAAGCTCAAGGCCGGCGAGGTGGCGGTCTGGGCGACCGAGCGGGCGATCCAGATCCTGGGCGGCAACGGGTACACGCGCGAGTTCCCCGTCGAGCGGATGCACCGCGACGCGAAGATCTACACGATCTTCGAGGGCACCTCGGAGATCCAGCGCCTCGTGATCGCGCGCGCGATCTCGGGCGCGTCGCTGCGCTGAGCCGGTGCGCGCCGCGGTCCTGCACGCCTTCGGCGAGCCACCCGTGCTCGAGGCGGTGCCGGACCCGGCGCCCGCGCGCGACGGGGCGGTCGTGGCCGTGCGCGCGACCGGCGTCTGCCGCTCGGACTGGCACGCGTGGCAGGGCCACGACGCGTCGGTGGTGCTCCC
>JBPYFQ010000168.1:0-12563 GCA_051985625.1 Solirubrobacteraceae bacterium | reverse complement strand
GCGAGGGCCCCACGCACGACGAGCATGACCCGCTGCGCTGCGACCTGCTGATCGTCGACGAGACCTCGATGGCGAACCTGGAGCTGCTCGTGACGCTGCTGCGCGCGGTCGGCGCCGACACGAACGTGGTGCTGGTCGGAGACGCCGACCAGCTCGCCCCGGTCGGCGCCGGCAAGCCGTTCGCCGAGCTGGTGGCGTCCGAAGCCGTCCCAGCCACGCGCCTGAGCCACATCTTCCGCCAGGCCGCCGGCAGCATGATCGTCCAGGGCGCGCACGCGATCCGCCGCGGCAGCGTGCCGAGCTTCAAGCCGGAGACCGACATGCGCCGGGACCTGTTCCTGGTTCAGCGGGCGGATCCGGTGGCCGCCCGCGAGGAGATCGTCTCGCTCGTGTCCGAGCGACTGCCCCGCCACTACGAGGTCGATCCCGTCCGCGACATCCAGGTGTTCGCGCCGGTGTACCGCGGGGAGCTCGGAATCGATGCCCTCAACGAGGCGCTGCGCGAGACGCTCAACCCCGGGGGTGAGCCGGTCCGCGGCGGGCGGCTGCGGATCGGCGACAAGCTGATGATGACCGGGCGCAACCTCCATGACCTCGGGCTGATGAACGGCACTGTCCTGCGCCTGCTGGACGAGGTGGCCAGCGGCGACGGCGACGACCCGGCGCTCCTGCTGGGGGGCGACGACGGCGTGTTCCGCCTGCCCCCGGAGGAGTCAGACAGCCTGGCCCTCGGCTACGCCTGCTCGGTCCACCGCGGCCAGGGCATCGAACTCCCGGTGGCCGTCATCGTCGCTCACCCGGCCGCCGGCGCCTTCTTCCTGCGCCGCGAGATGCTGTACACGGCGATCACCCGGGCCCGGCTGGCCACGGTGATCGTGGGCAGCCGGGACGTGATAGCGCGGGCGGCGCGGACGCCTGACACGGCGCGCCGGCACGGACGCGTCGCCGCGCGGCTGGCCTATCACCGGCCGTCCGCGGTCGCCTGAGAAAGGCGCTTACTTGTTCGGGATGATCCGGAAGGTGTTCTGGGCCGGGGCCGCGGCGTCGGCGGCGTAGAGCCCATGCAGTCCGCCCGCCGAGAAGGTGAGGTTCCCCGTCGCGTTGTTGCCCCCGCCACCCCCCGACTCGCCGATCTCCACCACGCCGCATCCGTCGACGAAGAGGGCGCCGGATACCGTCACGTTGCCGGTGACCTCGAGGGTGGGGGTAGCGTTGAGAGCGGCCGTGGTGCACGGCAGCGTCGCTCCGCCCTGGTTGCGCATGTAGATGACGCCGTAGAAGGTCTGGGTGCCGGTGAGCTTGATCGATCCCGTCAGGACGAGCAGGGTGCCGGGCGCGGTGGCGGAGTTCCACGTGGCGTTGCCCGAGAACGAGCATCCGGCGGCATTCGCGACCACGACGATCCCTGACGCGCCGAGCGGGGGGCATGGCCCCTGAGGGGTGCCGGCCGCGTAGTACGTGTTGTTCTCCTGCGCGGTCTGGATGAGCTGGTTGATCTGATCCTGGGTGAGGGTGGCACCGTTCCCGTTCGGGTCCGTGTAGCCGGCCTGATAGGCCCCGGGGGGCGAGAGCTGCGACTTCGTGGCGCTCCAGCCCAGGCAGTTGCCCTGGCCCTGACTCGGCACCGTGGTGGGCGTGCCGCAGCGCACGTCGACGTTGCCGGTGATCCCGGTGGCATGATCGAGCGCCCCGATCAGGGTGCCCTGCCCGTTGTTGCCGGTGAAGACGGCCCCGGCGGTCACCGTGTTGTCGGGCACCGTGAGCACCGTGTCCTGATGCAACATCTGCTCCACCAGCGTGCTCGTCTGTCCATTAATGGTGGCCTGCGCCCGGATCCACAGGTGGCCGTCCTGGTTGGCGTCATACGCCGGCGTCGTCCCGCTGCTCGCCAGGCTGGGATTGAAGTAGTTGGGGTTTGCCGTCCCCCCGGCCGGCCCGTCGTCGAGCACCTGCGCCGTCCACGTGGCGTGCCCGTAATCGACGCCCGCATTGGCCGCCTGGAGCTTGGAAGTGAGGGCGGTCCCCTCGCAGCCGACCATCTGGGGCGAGTTCCACGAGCAGATCGGGAACCCGGGCGCTGAGTCCAGTCCCGGCCAGTCGATCTGGACCTGGTAGGCCTCGGCCCGCAGCGCGGTCTCCGCCAGATCGAACGCCGCCTCGCCATTGCGCTGGTAGCCGCTGTTGCGCGTCTGTCCGTTGACCAGGGCGAACGTCGCCAGGCCGAGCATGACCATGACCATCAGCACGATCACGGCGGTGGCGAGCACAAACCCCTGCTCGTTTCTTCGTGTCATTGCACGGTCACCTGTGCCGGGTATTGAGTGGAGAGGCCGCCCTGATCGGTGACTGTGAGCGTCACCGTGTACACGCCGTGTCCCGGGCTCCAGGAGAACACCGCACCCGTGGACGAACAGGGCGTCGGCGAGCAGCTCCAGGAATACGAGAGCGTCTCGCCCGTGGGGCTGTAGGAGCCGCCCGCGTTGAGCAGCACCGAGCCGGTGCTGAGACCGCTGTAGGTGAAGTTCGCCACCGGGTCCTGCTCCTGGTTGCGCAGGAATGCCGCCGACTGAAGTTCGGTCTGCGCGTCCTGCAGACGGGGCGTGGGGTTGACGAACAGGTCGATTCCGACCGTGTCGATGAGATTTGACGCACCCGCCGCGTAGTTGAACGAGAAGGCGCCCCGGGCTGCCCCCTGATAGCGGTTCATCACGCTGTTGGCCAGGATCGTGGTGGTGGTATTGCCGACGGTCAGATCGGGGCAGGCGGTGGTGGAGAACGAGTTGCCGGGGTCGGTTCCGGACACGTTCCACGTCTGCGTCTGCGCGTACAGGACCTCGTCGCCGGCGGTGCCCGGGGTCGTGTCCTGCGGGATGCAGTACCGCACCCTCTCCCGGCCGGTCGGATTGGCCGTGGACGCCGTGCCCACCGTCTCGAACACGATGTCGTACGGCGTCGCCCGCTCCATCAGCTTGGCGGCCGTCGGCGCCGGGCTGGCGATGTTGCGCAGCTGACGCACGATCCGGTCGATGGCCAGGCGCGCCTGATTCTGGGCGTCGTTGCGCTGCGCCATCGCCTGGGAGTCGCTGCTGAACACGTCGAGCACGTTGAGCGTCGCCGCGAACACGATCAGCCCGATCGCCATCGCCACGAGCACCTCGGGCAGCGTGAATCCATGCTGGGCGCGGGCCCGTCTCATCCGCTGGCCAGGTTCGAGCACGACGACTCGTTCAGATGCGAGTCGACCGCGGTGACACAGTAGTCCTGGGTCTGACCGTTGGGGTCAGGCGAGCTGTCCGTGTAGCTGGTCACGGGCTGACCCGCGTTGACCGCCCCGACGTACACCAGCCGGCTGTTGTAGGCCTGCGCGGGGGTGCTGGGCATGCTTCCGACCGTCCACCGATAGATCCGCCAACCCTGGATGCTGTCGCCGGGATCGATGTCGCCAGGAGCCGCCGGAGCCGTCCAGTGCAGCGCGACCGACCCCGCGGTCGACAGCGCCGTCAGGTTGGTCGGCCGCGACGGCGGGTTGTCGCAGACATCGGCGTCCGGCGAGGACGGGGATGTCAGGGGCGACGTCAGCGTGCTCTCCCGCGGCTGCCCGGCGTTCGCGCCGCCGGCCGGATAGGTGTCGACGCCGACGACCCAGTAGACGTTTGAGGGGTTGCTGCCGTCGGTTGGGGTGCTGGAGCACGGCCCGGTCGGTGCCGTGAGGTTGAGCCCGGTCGTGAGCGCACTGGTGTCCGTGCAGCTCGTTCCGGTGACCTGGCTGCACGCCAGCGTGGCCGAGCCGCTCCCCACCCGGTGGTAGACGTTGTAGTAGAGGACGTCCTGGTCGGTGCTCGGCTGCCACTGGACGTCGACGGTGTGGATGAGCTGGTCGTAGCCGGCGGTGAGGCTCGGCGGCGCCGTCACCTGATGCTCATTGACCGTGACCTGAAGCGAGGAGCGCGATCCCGTGGCGCCGTTCATGTCCTCGGCCTCGGCGGAGATCGTGTACGTCCCGTCGACCGAGCTGCCGTTGACGGTCGGGACCACCCACGTGAACTGCGATGTCGCGCCGCCCGGCACGTAGGGATCCGTGGCGCCGCTGGCGATCTGCGCGCTGGGCGGCGGGTCGCCGTTGACCAGCCACTTCACCAGCTTCACCTGTGACGACGTCGTCGTCACGTAGAACGTCAGCGAGGACGCGCCACCCGGGCCGATCACCTGGTTGGTGCCCGGACAGCCGTTCACCGCCACGGTGGTCAGGCAGGAGACCGCAGGACCGTTAATCGCATGACCGAAGATGATCGTGCTCAGCTTCACCGTCGGCTCGGCGCCGGTGCGCGGCGTGACGGTCACGGAGACCCTCTTCTCGTCATCGGGATTCGAGTCGGCGGTCCCGTTGGGGGCGACGTCCGAGCACCAGACCCCGCCGCTGGCCGGGGGGGAGGAGTGGTCGCCGTACCCGTCGGTGGGGTCGTCAAGCGAGCACGGGTTCAGCGAGACGGTGAACGTGTACATCGATCGGCTGACTCGGAGGCCCTGCCCGGACACCGTCGAATTCGGCACGAGCGGCTGCAGGGCGGTGGCCAGCGCTGTCGGGGTGAGTTGCGTGTAGGCCAGCGAGGTCGCGTCCTCGATCACCTCGCGCGCCAGGCTCGTCTCCGCCTGCCGCTCGCGGTTGACCATCGTCGTATGTGTGGCGAGGTCAAGCGTGGCGAACAGCCCCAGCAGCCCCACCACGAGCACGAAGCAGGCGATCACCACCTCAATCAGCGTGAAGCCGGACTCGTCACGGGGACGACCGACAGCGGGACCGCGGAGCGGTCGAGGCGCGGGCTGAGGTATGACGTCAGCCGAGGAGGAGAGCCGGAACGGTGACACGTGCGCAAGCGGACAGCGGTTTGGGCATATGGTCGGCGCCTTGCCCAGCGGTCTTGAGCACGTTCGGCATAGACGGACGCGAGTCCGAGGGCCAGTCGCCAAACGTCAAGCACCCGGGTGATCTGCCGATAAGTCCCGTGTGGCAATCCGTGGTCTTGAGCCCCGATGACTGATCTCACCCACATGCGGCTGCTGATCGTCACCGCCGGCGCCGCCGATCGCGCCGCGGTCACGCAGGCGCTGACCGAGGCCGGCTACCACGACCTCGTCCACACCGATGACCCCACGTGCGCTCATCAGCTGTGTGTGAGCGAACGCCCTGATCTGGCCATCGTCGATGCCGACATCCCGGAGCTGTCCCAGCACGCCCTGGCCAAGCTCCAGCACCTCACCGAGGCGCCCCGGAGCCTGCCGGTGCTCGCCCTCACCGCCGACGCCAGCGCCGACGCGCGCCGCAGCGCCCTGGCCTTCGGTGTCCATGACTTCGTCAGCCGGCCGGTCGATGAGACCGAGCTCCTGTTCCGTGTCCACAACGCGCTGCGCACCCGTCGGCTGGAGCTCCAGCTGGAGGACCGCGACGCGATCCTCGGCGACGCTCTGCGGGAGCGGCTCAGCGAGTTGGAGACCACGCGTGAGAGCCTGTCGGTGCTGGCGGTCATCGCCGAGTACCACGACGACGACACCTACCAGCACGCCCAGCGAGTGGGGATCGGCGCCTCGCTGATCGCGCAAGCACTCGAGCTGCCCGAGCCGTTCGTGACGATGATCCGCGACGCCGCCCCCCTGCATGACATCGGCAAGGTGGGCATCTCCCGCCGGATCCTCATCAAGCCTGACAAGCTGACCCCGGCCGAGTGGATCCACATGATGCGCCACGTCGAGATCGGCGCCCGCGTCCTCGCCTCGGCGCAGTCGCCCGTGCTCCGGCTCGCCGGGGAGATCGCCCGTACCCACCATGAGCGTTGGGACGGCAACGGCTACCTCGCCGGGCTATCCGGCCAGGACATCCCGATTGCCGGGCGGATCACGGCACTGGCCGACGTTTGGGACACCCTCACCCACCAGCGCCCGTACAAGCAGGCCTGGGAGGAGGACCGGGCGCTCGCTGAGATCCGTAGCCAGGCCGGCGCTCATTTCGACCCGCGCGTCGTCGAGGCGTTCGACACGATCGACTGGTCGGGCCTGCGCTCCATCCTGGCAACCGAGCTGGCGCAGACGCTGACCAGCTGAGGCGAGCGCCGGCAGGCGGCGCTGACGCTGGCGGCACAGACGATGACGCCCTCCTGAACGTCGGGCGAGAGCCCGGGTGACCGGTGCCACCACGGGGCGGCCGCGCCGCCGGGTGACCGGTGCCACCACGGGCGGCCGCGCCGCCGGTGATCAGCTGGGCCATCACCGGGGGCAGCGACGCCCGGGCTCATACTTCGATCAGCACCGGGGGAGAGACGCCCTGGGCTCGTGCTTCGATCAGCCGGCGCCGGCGCCGGCCGTCGCCGGTTGGAGGACGTCGGCCATCGACGTGCCGAGGCGGCCCTCAGCCGCCAGCAGCAGCTTGAAGTCCTGGGGACTGGAGGCGACGGCGAGCGCGTTCTCCCGGGTGATTCGCCCGGCCTTGACGTGCTCGAACAGCGCCTGGTCGAAGGTCTGCATGCCGTAGTACGAGCCCTCGGCGATGATCGCGGGCAGCTGCGCGGACTGGTCCGGATCGACGATCGCGTCGCGGACGCGCCCCGTCGTACGCAGCAGCTCGAGCGCCGCCACGCGACCGCCGCCGATGGCGGGGATCAGCCGCTGGGAGACGACTCCCTTGAGCGTCGAGGCGAGCATCGCCCGCACCTGCCGGTGCTGGTGGGGCGGGAAGAAGTCAATGACCCGGTTGAGCGTCTCCGACGCGTCGGCGGTGTGCAGAGTTGAGAGCACGAGGTGGCCGGTCTCGGCCGCCGACAGCGCAGTCTGCACCGTCTCCTCGTCTCGCATCTCGCCGATGAGAATGATGTCCGGGTCCTGGCGCAGGACCCGACGCAGTGCCCGTGAGAAGGAGCCCGTATCCGAGCCGATCTCCCGCTGGTTGATGACCGAGCGCTTGTCCGAATGCAGGAACTCGATGGGGTCCTCGATGGTCACGATGTGGCGGGCCGCCGTGGTGTTGACGTGGTCGACCATCGCCGCCAACGTCGTCGACTTGCCCGAGCCCGTGGTCCCGGTCACGAGGATGATCCCCCGCGGCTCCTCGGCCAGCTCGCGCACCGTGTCGGGCAGGCCCAACTCGGCGATCGTCGTCACCCCGTAGGGGATCCTGCGGCACACGATCGAGACGGAACCGCGCTGGCGGAACGCGTTGACGCGGAACCGGGCCAATCCCCGCACCGCGTAGGCGAAGTCGGCCTCGCCCTCGGTAGCCAGCTCCTTGAGCCGGTTGACGTCGCTGAGCATCTCGTGCAGAGCGCGGTCGGTGTCCTCCCCTGACACAGGGTCCGTGTCCGGAATGGGCAGCAGCTCGCCGGCGATGCGCGCCATGGGCGGCGAGCCCACCTTCACGTGCAGGTCGGAGCCGGCCTGGTCGGCCAGGTAACGCAGCGCCTGCTGGAGGTTGAAGCTCATGATCCGGCCGTGGTCGTGGTGGCCGTGGTCGTTGTGGTGGCCGTGGTCGGGGTGGTGGCCGCGGTCGGGGTGGTGACCGAGGCGGCGGCGGCGCCGGCCGACGATGCCCCGGAAGGACTCGCCGAGTGCGTCGCGGAAGAAGCCGACACGATCGAGGCCGCGAACTGGAACGGGACTGCGCCCTTGTGGCCCGTACACAGCTTCGCCGCCACCGTCGAGACGGTGCCGTTGAACAGGTCGTAGGTCACCGGGTCGGCCAGCACCAGCTCGCAGAGGCCCACTGCCGAGTAGCGCTTGTAGGCGTCCAGGGCGGTCTTGAACGAGTGCGTGACAGTCCGGGAGATCCGCACCACGCGCAGGGTCAGCGGACGGCTCGTGCCGCCGCTGCCCGGCACCGTGAGGTGCTCGGTCTGCCCGGCCCGGAGCACGATGGCCGCGCACTGCTTGTGGTTGGGGCGACACAGGCCGGGGCCAGTGTGCCCCACGCCCGCGCCGACGGTGAACACTGCCTGGCGGCCGCTGGACATGACCCCCATGAACATGAGGTCGGGGTGGCTTGAGGAGGGCAGCGGAGCCAGCCGCGTGATGTCGGTGCGGACAGGCGCATGGGCGTCCTTGCCGACGCGAACCGATACGGAGTAGGTCGTCCACGAGCCCGTCGGGGCCGGGTCGGCGGACGCGACGCTCGCCGTCGTGCCCACCGGACCCGAGCTGGAGTGACCGGCCGCCCCGTTCGAGCCCGACGATGGGAAGGACGGCGAGACATGTGCGATGCGCGACGCGCCGGATGACACGGAGGAGTTCGAGCTCGTGGCCGACGAGGAAGGTGATGGCGAGACCATGGCCACCGACGAGGTGCTCGCCGGCGCGGACGCCGGAGTCGTCGACCCCAACGGCCCCGTGGAGCCGCTGCCCGTCGTCGCCGCCGAGGACGACGACCCAGCCGTTCCGGCCGACGCCGATCCCGAGCTCGCCGTCGCGAACGGGTCCCGGGAGCTATGGGAGATGTGATCCTTGACGCGGACCGGGGTGCCGTGGGCGGCCGGCGCGCTCGAGGTGGTGGCGGGCGGCGGCAGTGGCACGGGTGACCCGGAGGCGGAGCCGCCCTGCAGCAGCAGGAAGGGAACGGCGGCGATGACGACGATCATCACCACCACGATCAGCCACAGCTTGCGCTCGATGAGGTCTCGGCGAAGGGCACTCATGACTAGCCTCCGGTCGTAGGCGTGGGGGCAGAGGCGGTACCGGTCGTACCGGTGGCCGCAGGAGGCGCGTCCAGCTGATAGATGGTCACGGTGAGCTGGACGGTCAGCTTCGGCGCCTTACTCAGGGAGACCTTGCTGATGCTCATCAGCGGCCCTGATGCACGCACGCGGTGGCCAGACAGGACGACGAAGGTGTCCAGGCGCTGGACGAGGCGGTTGAGCGCCGCGTAGCCGCCGGCGAACGTCAGCTGGATGGGCACGCTGTTGGCACCGCTCACCGACGTGTTCGCGGTCGATCCGGTGGTCGTGGGCGTGGTCGTCGGCGCCGTCGTGGAGCCCGCCCCGGACGCGCCCGTCAGCGTGATCGACTGCATCTGGACGTGAACCGCGTTGGCATTGCGCTCCAGGGTGCGCAGGAGCGCCGGGATGTCGGACTGCGCCGGAAGCGCCAGCTTGAGCGCCGCCCACTGGGTGGCGTTGGCCTTCAACGAGGTCTGGGCGGCCCGCCCGGCGGCGAAGCTGCGCTCGGCTTGGGCCAGTGCCTGCTGCTGGGTGGCGACGGCCGTCTGCAGCGACGAGGCCTTCTCCTGCTCAGGCTTGAGCACGAGCATGTAGAACGTGCCGATCGCGGCCAGGAGCACGACCACGCCGAGCACGATGCGATCACGAGGGCGAAGGGTCATTGCGCGCTTGGGGAGGTTGAGGGCGCCGCTGCCGAGGCAGTGGAAGCCGAGGTGGCCGGGGTCGCCGCCGGCGTCGTCGCCGGCGTCGTGGATCCGGTCGTGGCCGCAGCCGCACCCGGCCGGAACGTCAGTGAGACCTGGAACTGCACTGGGAAGCCGCACGCGCCCTGACCCGAGCCGGACGTGGCGCCTGCGGGAGAGCTGGCCGCGCTATCGGACGAGGAGGCGAGCGCCACGTCAGTGACCCCGGTGATGCGGTGCAGTTGCACCATGGCCTGGGCGACTTCGGACTGGGTCGCGGCGCAGCCGGTCATCTGGATGCTCGGGGTGGGCGGGGCGGAAGGAGTCGTGCCGGGCGTCGTCGACGCCGTCATCGAGCTGAGGGCCGCCTTGGCCGGCATCAGCGCGCTGACCTGGCTGAGCACCTGCGACCACCCGTAGCGAGCGTCGGCCAGCTGCTGGACGTCGGCGAGCTCCTTGGCGTGGTGCTGGAAAGCCTGGACGGACGCCCCGTACCGAGCGGCGGCCGCGTTCCAGGCGGCCGCGCCCGCGGTGACCCGGGCCAGCTGGCTCCGGCGCGCGGAGACCTGGTTGGCCGTGGAAACGTAGAGGACAGCGCCGATCAACGCCAGGGCCAGGACACCGAGCAGGGCCAGCGTCGGCGGACTGGTGGGTAGTGCCATCCGCCGGGTGCGGCGGTCGGCGGGAATGAGGTTCACGGCGTTCATGAGGGCAGCTCCCCGACCGCCAGCCCGCTGGCCAGAGGGGCCAGACGGGAGTCGATGCCACCCAGGGCGTCCGGCCCGGCCGGCATGACCTCACCGCAGCTGAGCTTCAGGCCCGAGGCGGCGGCCAGCTCCACCATGAAGCCCGGCAGGGTGGCCAGGGGACCGGTGACCAGCCCCGAGGTGACCGTGCTTCCGAACTGAGTGGAGTAGAACTCGGCGGCGGCCCGCAGCTCGGAGCCGAGCTCCGCGGCAGCGCGGGCCAGCAGCTCGGCCACCTCCCGGCTGTCCTCGTCTTGAGAATCGCCTGGTTGCGCGCTCCCGGAGCTGCGCAGCAGGGCCAGCGCCTCCTCGACGGGAATCGCCCGGCTCTCGGCCAGGCGCTCGACCACGACCGCCAGTCCCTGGGGCGCCTGTCGGGTGAACCGGCAGACGCCGGATTCGGCGATGGCGATGTTGACGAGATCGCCAAGCTGGGCGTAGAGGACCGGCCCCTGCGTGTCCTCGCGGCCGCTGAGGGCCCGGATGACAGCGAAGATGGACAGGTCGATGCCCTCCGGCTTCAGTCCCGCTCGCCGCAGCGTGTCGAGGAGCAGCTCAACGCCGTCACGCTCGGTGGCGACGACGATCACGCGCAGGCGCTTGCCCTCCGGCGTCTCGACGAGGCCGACGGTCTGGTAGTCGAGCACGGCCCGGTCCAGCGGCATGGGGATCCGCTCCTGGGCCTGCATCATGAGGGCGGCGCGAATGTCACGCTCCTCCAGCGGAGGCAGGTCGATGACGCGCAGCACGGTGCGGGGAGTAGCCAGGCCGACGCGGACGCGCTTGGAGAAGCGATGCTCGGCGAACAGGCCGCGCAGTTCGGCGGCGAGCTGGTCGGGCTCGATGACCATGCCGTAGCGCATCAGTCCCGGGGGCATGGCACGGGCGGCCACGCGCTCGGCGACGATGACGCCGTTCTCCACGCGCGCCTGGGCGGCGATGGCCTGCGTGGCGCCAATCTCCAGTCCGGTGACCACCGCAGCGCGGCGGGCCGGGCGCTGAACGCGGGTCGACGGCCGGCGGGGAAGCGAGATCTGCTTGGTCAGGACGCTCACAGCCCCATCCCATGCAGGTAGGCGTTGACCATGGCGTCGCCGGCGAACAGGGCGACGACGCTGCCCAGAGCCAGGAAGGGGCCGAACGGGATCGCCGTCCTGCGTCCCTCGCGGACGCCGCGCCGGGCCATGACGCCGATGCCAACGGCCGTGCCGGCGAGGAGCGCGATGAGCATCGCGGGCGCGACGGCGCGGCCCAGCACCAGGCCCATGACCGCGGCCAGCTTGACATCACCCATCCCCATCCCGGCGGGGTAGGCGAGTACGGCGACGAGCAGGAATCCACCCGCGGCGGCGCCGGCGATGAGGTGCTCCGGCAGCCGGTGGGGTTCGAGGATGCCGGTGAGCGCGACGGCGGCGACCGCCACCGGCGCCAGGATCCGGTTGGGGATGATGCGGTGCTCCAGGTCGATCCGCGTGATGGCGACCAGAGCCGCGATGAAGATGAGATCAAGCCAGACGGCATGGCCGGCGTGCTGGGCGATGACCACGGCGGCGAACAGCGCGCCGGTCAGGGCCTCGGTCAGCGGGTAGCGCGGGGAGATCGATGTGTCACACGCGCGGCAGTGCCCGCCCAGGATCAGCCAGGACAGCACCGGCACGTTGTCGTAGGGCCGGATGGCGACGCCACAACCGGGACACGCCGAAGGCGGTGTCACCAGTGAGAGGCCGGCCGGCAGTCGGTAGGCCACGACGTTCAGAAACGAGCCGAGGCACAGGCCGCCGAGGGCGGCGAGAAGGATGTCGAAGGCGAGGGAGGGCATGGGAAGGGTTGGGCTGCGTCAAAAACGAGGGCTGGCCGTGGCCGCCGAGCGTGACAGCGTCGTCTCGCCCGGCGGCCATGGTCCTGAAGGCGACCGCTCGGCTAGTTGCTCCAGGTGCCGGAGGTCGCGCCTGCGGCGATCTTGCACCCGCCGGCGTTGGCCCCGGCCGTGGCAATCGAGCAATCGTGGCTGATCGCCCCGGAGGGAGACTTCGTCAGGGTGTACGTCACTCCGGACTTGGACTGCTCGGAGATCGTGTACCCGTTGGTGCTGCCGCTCGGGAGCGTCACCGACATGGTGTAGGGGGAGGCGGCGCTGAACGCGTTGGAGAGGGTCGGGTCGATGGCGGTCAGGTCCGTCCCACTCGCGGTGTACGCCTGGTTGTCGGTGTAGTACGTCTCCTCGGTCGTGGCCGCGTTCGTGACATCCGACTTCACGTTGGCGTCCTGGGCCTTGCCCTGCTGGTTGAGGAACACCGGAATTGCGACGGCGGCGAGGATGCCGATGATGAGAATCACGACCAGGAGCTCGATGAGGGTAAAGCCCTCCTGCCCCTGAACGCGATGACGAAGACGCGTAAGCATCTGTTGGTCACTCCTGTGTAGGTGAACTTGTCGTGGAA